>PLEW01000012.1 GCA_003136555.1 Planctomycetota bacterium
ATCATCCCCTTCATCGGCATCAAAATCATCGACGTCGTCATCAATACCCTGCATATGGTGTAACCATGAGCACTCCTCCGACCTCCCCACGCATCTCCCTGTTCACCCACCTGCGCATAGCGCTCGTGATCACCGTGATCTTGACCGTCCTGGTGTCCGCAGTGTATCCGGTCGTCGTCTGGGGACTGGCCCAGCTGATATTTCCGGACAAGGCCAACGGCTCATTGATCAAGAACAAGGATGGGAAGATCATAGGATCAGCGCTGATTGGCCAGAACTTCAGCGACCCCAAATATTTCCATCCTCGCCCATCGGCTGCCGGCAACGGCTACGANNACCAGCGCCAAGCTGATCAACGGCACGACCAAGCAGCCACCGCCCCCCACGCCGCCCGCCGGCGCACCTGCGACCACGGCCGTGCCTGCGGCTGCCCCGGATGCAGCGGCTGCCCCGCCTGCGGCAGCGGCGCCTGCAGCGGCGNNTGCAGCGGCGGCTGCCCCTGCCGCCGCGACGCCTGATGCGGCGGCTGCTCCTGGCGCAGCGGCTCCTGCTCCGGCGATACCTTTGATTGTCGACAATGATGGCCTGAAATTGCGCGTGATCCACTATTGTGATGACAATGTCCTCCCGTTCGAGGCGTTCCAAGACGGAAAAGCGGTCAATCTGGCACCCTTCAGGACCAGCGATGGGAACTGGGACGAGGTCAAACTGATC
Source organism: Planctomycetota bacterium (assembly GCA_003136555.1). Classification (GTDB taxonomy): domain Bacteria; phylum Planctomycetota; class UBA11346; order UBA11346; family UBA11346; genus BOG-1363. Next base: position 715 of record PLEW01000012.1, read on the forward strand.
ACCGCCTTCAATGACAATGACCATCCCCTGACCGTCAAGGCTGGCAGGCCGCTACCGGCCGATGCGATCACCGCGTCCGCAAGCGGGCTGGATCCGCACATCAGCATTGCCAATGCCCTGCTCCAGGTGCCACGAGTGGCCAAGGCCCGCAAGCTCACCGAAGATGCTATCCGTGCCGTCGTTGGCCAGTCGATCGATGATGGCCTATTCGGTGATGCAGGCGTCAACGTCTTGCGTCTCAATTTGGCGCTGGACCAGCCGGACCAGGCGCACAAATAACTCGCACGTTCACCATGGCACCACCAGCATGAGCGACGACCGCGCAACGCAGTTCCTCAATCTCATTCGTCGTTCGCAGCGCGGCCGGCTCAAAGTCTACCTCGGTTATGGGCCAGGCGTGGGCAAGACCTGGCTCATGCTTCAGGAAGGACAACGCCTGAAGGTCAGTGGCATCGACGTGGTGGTTGGTCTGGTGGAAACCCATGGCCGGGAGGGCGTAGCCCGCCTGGTACCTGGATTGGAGGTCATACCACGACGCACGAGCCAGTATNNTTGTGCTGGCGCGCAAACCCCAGGTGGCGCTAGTCGACGAGCTTGCTCACACCAACATTTCCGGCAGCCGCAATGGGAAACGCTATCAGGATGTCCAGGAACTGCTCGCTGCTGGCATCCATGTAATCAGCACGATGAACGTCCAGCACCTCGAGAGTCTATACGACACGGTCGAGCATCACATCGGTGTGAAGGTCCGGGAGCGCATTCCCGACGAGGTCCTCGCCGAGGCGGACCAAGTGGTCAACGTCGATCTGACTCCGGAGGACCTCCAGCGTCGCCTCGAACTGGGCGAGATCTATCCCAAAGACCGCGTGCCAACGGCGATGGCAAACTTTTTCACGTCATCAAACCTTGAAAAGCTCCGTGAACTGACTCTGCGTGAGCTAGCCTCACAGATCGATGAGCGCCGACGCGAGGTGTCCAACGTTGAAGACTCTGGAGCACCTGACCAGATCATGGTCGGCCTCTCGTCCCGAGGACCCAATTCCGCTCGCTTACTGCGCTATGCCTCACGACTCGCCGGACGTCTCAACCGCAATTGGTATGCGGTCTATGTACAGCTCCCTTCGGAAGATCCCATCTCCATCGATGCCACTACCCAACGCCTGCTCTCTGAAACCCTCACCTTGGCCAATCAACTCGGCGCCACGGTCTTTACCTTCAAGGGAGACGACGTCGCCCAGACCTTGCTGCGTGTCGCCAAAGAGTACCGGGTGGGCCACATCGTCATCGGCAAGCCCCACGCGCCACCGGGATGGCGACGAGTGCTTGGCAAAGAGTCGGTGGCAGAACAACTGCTCTATGCTGACAACGATTTGACCATTGTGGTGATCAATGTGTTGGGTGGACAGAGTGCACGAGCACCACAGATAGCGTCCAGAGCAGCTGCCCCGGATGTACCTGCCCTTCCCGTGATCACTGGCCTGCTCACACCCTCGCTGATAGTCGTCTGGAAAGCGCCAGTGACGCGCGTCACCGTGATGCGGACCCTGGTCGAAGCGATCGCGGCACAGGCACCTGAGGTCCAGAGAGAGAATGCGTTGCAGCGTCTGGAGCAGCGCGAGCAGCAGGGATCGACATTCCTGACTGGTGGGGTCGCGCTCCCGCATGCTCGTATCGAAGGACTGACCGCACCCCATATCGCATTCGGTATCACCCACGCCGGCATCAGCGACATGCCCAATTGCAACGATGTCAACGCCATATTTCTCATCCTAACCCCACCGAGTGATCACAAATCGCATTTTGGCCTGCTCGCTGCGGCCAGCCGATTAGTCCGCAACCAGGAATTCCGCAATAATCTCGACCATGTCGAACATGCAGCTGCAGCCTATGCCCTGATTTCACGCTGTGAGCGGACATCGACGTCATAGAGGGGATGCGTACCAGGCTCTCGCTCATGCAAACGGTCAACACTGCTCTGTCAACCAGCACGGCCGCCCGAAAGCAATGAGCACTGGAAGAGCGGATTGGCGGCACCTGTAACGCCGCCCCTGCAGGAGAGGAGACGTCAGGATAGACGGGAGCGTCAAAGGACCCGTACAGGTCTTTTGACGCTCACCGTTCAGGAACTCCTGGATCACCTCCATGCAACCGAGGCCGACATCCGGGCACGGCATGGAGATTGCGGTGCGAGTCCAGCCCCCTCAATCACGTCAGCCCCCCCTCCCTCTCCATGGGCAAGCGGGCAGAGCGCGGGCGCGGACGGCGACCGCCCTGGAGCTGGACCAGCCGCAGGCCGAGCAGGAGCAGGCCGACCAGACCCACCACCCCGTTGCCGAGGCCGCAACCGCCGCCCGAGGACCCTGACGGCGCCCCCGCCGGCCCGGAGCCGGACGCGGTCACCGTCAGCACCCCATCGACGTAGGTGATGGTGTAGTTGGGGTCCACCG
>PLEW01000104.1 GCA_003136555.1 Planctomycetota bacterium
CGCATGTCGCGCTTCGACATGATGAACCAATTCGTGACCAACGTCGGCAGTGGTCTCTTCGCCTGCCCGCGCGGCATCGCAGCGGGTGAGTTCCTGGGACAGAGCCTCTTCAGCACCGCCTAGCGTGCGCTGAAAGCGGCCCTAATGCGGCAGCTCGACCGAACCGACGAATTGGGCGAGCAGGAGCACGTAGCGCGCCTGGTAGTAGATCGCAGGCTCGGTGAAGGCCCAGCAATTCTCATTCTCGTGATGGGCGTCATTCCAGGTGGTATTCCAATCCTTGAATGATTTCTCGCTCGGCTGGCCGCTCGGCGGCACCAGCCACGACGGGGCGCCTCCGCCGCCAGTCTGGGGATTCGGTCCGCCGACCAGATAGCCGGGTGGAGGACCGAGGGAATCGGGCCCATCCCACGCGCTCTTGTTGCCGAACCAGGTATGGAAGGGCCTCATGATGCTCTTGCCGGCGCCGGTCTTGGCGCCCTTGTCGCCCATGTTGGTAAGGTAGACTTGGCAGAGGGGGTTGCGACCGTGCAGGTAATGCAGGTATTCCTCGGCGATGGCGCGATAGGTCGCGTCCGCGGGTGGATTGACATGCAGCCGTTCGGCGAACAGCGTGCGGTAGCCGTATTCAGCCTTGAACTCGTTGCAGCCCCACCAGTAGCCGGGCAGGAACGCCCGGTAGGCGTCCGCCTGCGCCTTGGCCTGCTCGACACGCTCATCGGCGAAGCGGCGGACCGCCGCGCGGACTTCCCCAGCCAGGGCGGCATCCGCATGCGGTGACAGGGCCATCTGGACGAAGCCGGACTGGAGCACGTCCTTGTGCCATTTCGCCACGTAAGCCAGGTAGGCGGGCTTGGGATCGAGGAGCCACAGCTGCAGGGCGGCCATCACCCGGCATTCGAGATCACCCGCCTTGCCATTGTCGCACTCGGCATCGGCGGCCTCGCTCGGGCGGCCATGGTCCTTGCCATCGCTCGGGGTCATCTCGGGGTGCAGCTCCAGCCAGGCCCATGCCTTCTCGGCGGCGCTCTGCAGGGTCTTGGCATACTCCGCCTGCTGCGGGAACTTGGCGATGACGCGTGCGAAGCAGGCGACATCGGAGGCGCAGCTCGCAGTCGCCCAGCTGGTCGGCTGGGTATAGTAGCGCGGATGCATGCTGTCGTGGTCGGGAGTCATGCCGCTCAGGCTGCTGCGCTCGGTGACCCGGTTGCACACCGACCCATCAGGCATCTGCATGCGCAGCAGCCAATCGCACTCCCAGCGAATCTCGTCGAGGATGTCGGGGATGCCATTGCCGGATTCCGGGATGTTCCAATCATCGCCGAAGACGGTGGGATTCAGCTCGTAGGCCAGCACCAGCGACGGGATGACGACGTTGGTGAACGGCACGTACTTGTTGTAATCGCCGGCATCGTGCCAGCCGCCATGCACATCGCGCGGCTGACCCTTGGAAGCCCCGTCGATATACAGCTCGGCGGCACGGTCCTGGCTGTCGGCGAGATGGCAGGCGGCATGATGCCAGGCGGCACCGGCATTGGCCTCGGGCAGATCGCAACCGCAGCGCTGGTAGAAGAACATGCGCACGGCCGCCTTGAGCACCGGCAGGTAGACGTCCTGATCGACGCGGAAGCCATAGGAGCGCACGTGGTTTGTGAGGTCCTCGATGTAGTAGGCGCCATCCTGCTTGAGCGCCGAGATATCGGCATACCACACCTTGTCGCCTGAGCTCGCGCTGGTCTTGCCGTCATTCCAGGGGACCAGCGCGACCGCGAGCACCTCGGCTCCGGTGTCGCTGCGGCGGACCGAGGCGGTGGCTGGCGGCGTATAGTGCTGGCGCGCATTCTGGCCCTGCTGCGGACTGGCGAAGAGCACCATCTTGGCGCTCTGCGGGCGGAAGCCGAACTGATCGACCATGATCTGCTCGCTGATCGGGATCGCCGAGGGCGCCTCCTGGCAGGTGAGCGCGGCGACCGGAAGGCAGACGCCCCAGACGCATAGCAGGGTCGCCATCCAGGGCATCCAGTGGTCGCATCCGGGTTTCATGTAGCGATCCTTGCAGTTTCCGGTGAGCAGGCGGGGTATCAGGCGGCAGCCGCCCGCTGGCGGCAGCTGCGTTCGGCATGGCGGTCGCTTCACCTGCCGAATCTAGGCAACCGCAACTGGCCGGACAAGCGCAGAAACAGATGCGCGATGGTGGAAAAGGATACACTCGCCGGTCTACTATGAGCACCTGCAGGACACACCCGGCCTGCTGACGACACCACGGTCGCAGCCCAGGAGTCTGCTCGGGTGGCCTGATCGCACCCCCAGGACTGCTGTGGTGCCGAGGTGGGAGCTGAAGCATGCGCGAGGATGGGGTACTGCATTTCGAGCGACTGCCCCAGGCGGTCAGCATCCGCCTGTGCGGCATGGGCTGGTCGGCGCTGCAGCCGGGCAGATGGGAATGGCGGTTGGCGAAGCCGTACTGGGTCTTCTACCTCAATGATCGCGATGGCGGCTCCGTCTCGGTCGCGGGGGAATGGACGCCGCTGCGTGCAGGTCGAGGATACCTGATCCCGCCGCGCCTCCCCTATGAGACGACCTGCAGTGCCCGGCTGCGCCATCTCTACATCTACATCGATATCATCGGTGCCGGCCACATCGGCGCCGCGGGGCAGTCGCGCCACCTGCTCGAAGTGCCCTCGGCCATCGACCTCGGCTGGCTGCTGGAAGTGGCGCAGCAGGCAGGACGCTGCCTGGGGCCGGCAGAGCAGGCGGGATTCCTGAGCATGGTGCTGGATGTCATCGCGCCGGAGCTGCCGAGCGGGGGCATCCTACCCGACCCGGATCCGCGCCTGAGGCCGGCACTGCGCCACATCGATCGCCGCCTCAGCGGCCATATGACGGTCGAGCAGCTGGCCTGCTTGTGCGGATTGAGCGAGAATGCCTTCACCAGCAGGTTCCGCGCCGCCTTCGGCACGACCTCGGTCGACTATGTGCGCGGCAAGCGGGCGGACCGGGCCGCCATGCTGCTCTCCTCCACCGCCTGGAGCATGGAGCGCATCGCCCGCGCCTGCGGATTCGGCAATCGGACCTACATGGCCCGGGTTTTCAGGCAGGTGATCGGCATCAGCCCGGGTGAATACCGTCATGCATCGGCGTTCGAGCGCCATTAGCCGCAACCCCGGTCAGGTGAGGCGGGATTCGTCGTGCAGGGGCATGACGCTTGGGCTTCGGGACATGTCGGGGTGTGACGCCGAAGCGCGTCGAGCTGTCCAGATCGGCATTGGCGAACCGATGCCCGAGGTCGTGGCCTCATCCCATGGCCGCCGATCCGGCAGGTCGCGGGGCAGACGTGCCGGTGATCCGGTGATGCGGCCGGGCGGCGCAGCCCCCGGTTTCAGGGGCGCTGCCCAAGCTGCGCGCGGTAATTGAAGCGGTCATTGGGAGCGACATCGCCATTGAGGGTGAAATCGCTCGCCTCACCGGTCTCCATGATGTTGTCCGCCCACTTGAAGTCGATCGTCACCGCTCCGTCCTTCAGGCCGAGTGCCGTCCTCGGGATGTCCAGGACCAGCTCGTTCCCGACGAGGTGGTAGCCGATGTCCGCTGCGGCCGTCCAGCGATAGGTGGAGTCGGCATTCTTCTCCAGGGTCGCCCGCGTCGCGCTGGGCGAGATGCGATTGACAACGGCATCATACCCCAGCCATCCGCTTCGGGGATCATGATCGGTGTCGATGAACAGCATCATCCAATGCCTGCCGGTCGACGGGGTGATCGCATCCCTGGTGCGGACATAGAACCACACCATGGTGTCGTCGTAGGCCACCTTGGCCGCCACCAGGTCATTGCGTCCGGTGTGGTTGACGTACTGCTCGCAGTGGTTCCAGCCGGGGTGATCGCGGTGGACGGGATCGCCGATATCGTCCCGGTATTCCGGTTCGACGGTCTGCCACTCGGCGAAACCCTGATCCGGATGCATGGTGCGTCGTGTGCACGGCCCCGGCCCCGGCCGGACTCCCTTGTAGCGCCTGACCTCCGACACCAGCTGATAGTAGAAATCATCCCCGAATCCGCCCCGCATCGGCTCGATGTCCCTGCTGTGCGCGGCATCGAACTGGTCGACGAACACCACCGGCTCCTTGATGCCGTTGAATTCCGCGAAGCGACCCGCGATCCATTCATTCCAGCCGGTGACGAAGACGAATTGCGGGTCCTCATGCCGCGCGCGATCCCATTGCTCGGCGACATTGAGTCCGCGCGCGATGGCATCGGGAGCATGATCGGTGGCGCCAGCGTGGAATGCCCGGCCCCGGGCCTCGGCCTCGCTCATGCTGCCTAGGCGATTGCCGACGGCATTCTGCGCGACGCCGACCGACATCTGCTCCTTCTCGCCTTGGGAATTCGTGAACACATGCTGGGGATACACCTCGAGCCAGCTCCACATGTCAGGCCGGGTGGGGCCCTGGAAGTAGCTCGCCTGCGGTGTGCGGAAGGTGAAGAACGAGCGCAGCTGCTCGGTCTGGCTGTCCGCATAGCCGATGGTCAGCACGCGGCTGCCAGGCACCGCGACGCCATCGGCGAACGCCTGGCCCTTGGCGCTGACCTGGGCGCCAAGGCTCCACCAGCCGACGGTGCCGGCACTCTGCGAGATCTCGAGCACGTAGGTGCCGGCCGGCAGCGGCTTCTCGCCGCTCAGGGCCAGGGAGGCGTTGTCCGGAACCGCTGCGAAGCGGTGCGATGCCAGGGCCGTGCCTTGCGGGCCGTCCGCTCTGAGCGTCAGGGTGAGCGCGGCATTCGACGTCTGCCAGGTCGGGAAGCTGCCAGCGACCGAGAGGAAGGGCCTCTCGGCGGTGAACGACTGGGATAAGGTATGGCCCGGTGCGAGGGCGACGGGAAGAGTAGGGGTGGCATTCTGCGGCAGCGCTCCCTGCTGGTCGATGAGTGCGGAGGGATTGGCGAGGATCAGCGGCTTGCCGCGCCACTGGAACCACAGGTCGCGGTAGAGCCCTGGACCATAGAGGTCATGCCAGAGCTCGGCGAGCACATGCCCGGGATCGCCGAAAGGGCAGAGGAAGGCGACCTGCGGGGTGGTGTTGCCCTCCTTGCGCAATGCGGTGAAGACCTTGAGCAGGGTCATGTAGTAGGGCGTGTAGGTGAATTGGTTGGTGACATCGAAGATGATCACGTCGATCCCGGCATCCGCGAGCAGCTGCGCATGCTTGCGGATGACGCTCTGATCATCGCTCAGGTAATAGCCGAAGATCGATTCCGACCAGTGATGGAAGGCCCCCGGCTTCCCCCACAGGGGGCTATCGGCGTTCTGCATGGCCTGCGGATCCTGGGTCAGGATCTTCGCGATGTCGAAGGGTCCGCCTTCGACATGGGTACCATGCCACAGGAAGTAGAACATCCCGACAGTGCGGTCAGGGCGGCGCGGGCCGCATTCAGCGTATCCTGGCAGCGACCGACCCAGGGCGTCGCTGGCCACCCAGGTGTCAGGGAGCGTATCCCAGGTGGATGACGTGGCCGGATGTGCGGCGGCATCCGGGGCATCTGCCCGCTCGCTGGATGTGAGGTACGCCAGCGGGCTCAGGCTCAGGGTGGCGAGCATGAGCACGAGGTGGCACAGGCGCATCATGGTCACAACAGCTTCCTCTCTGGTTGGCCCAGCCATTCCTCATAACGACGGTTCGGGACGGACGCCCTGCCACGGTAGGTGCGCGTCGGTGACAGTCCAGACGACAGCTGGACGCCTCCACTAGGCTAAAGATGACCTCGTTGGAACGTCCGGCATGGACGGACCGGGTATGCGGCGCAGCAGGTGCATCCGTCTCCCTGCCACGGTGCGGTGAGCCCGAGGGCTGCCGAACGACGTGGGTGGGTGTCCCTGCGGCAACCGCATTTCCGCCGGTCGACTGGCAGCTGCCCACTGAACTCGGTCGAGAGCCCAACCTCGTCCGTCGCGCTTTTAGTGGAAGATCGGAGCCGATGGCGTGAGGTGCAGGCCGCCGAACCAGACCGTGCCATCTCCATTGTTCGTCAGGATCAGCCCTGCATGGGCGGCAGCGCCAGGCAGGGTGATGGTCGCTGCGAACGGCTGGTTGTCGCCGGGTGCCTTCACGTCGTCTACCGTGATCCAGTCGATCTGCTTCCACGCTGCATCGAAGACCTGGATGGTGATCAGCGCCTCGCTTGGACCCGCGATGCTGACGGCACCGCTGATGGTGAACTCATCGAAGGTGGGCTGGAAGTCCTGGCGGACGGCGCCGGCTGAGCCGGGGACATCACCATGGAGCCGCAGGGTCGGCGTGCCGCCCAAGCGGACGGCCTGATCGCGGACGGCTGATACGGTGCCCGCGCTGGACGAGGGCGGGCTCCAGTGGGCAGGATAGGTCTGCCCATCGGCAAAATCGAGATTGTCGAGCGCGGGGAGGTGGGCGACGATGGGCACGGGCGTCAGCCGGATGGCGCCAAACCACACCTTTCCGCTACCGCTGTTCTGCAGGATGAGCCCCCCATGGGCAGCTGAGACCGGCATGGTGACCCGGGTCGCGTAGGTCGCCGGTTCCCCTGCGGTCGTGCAGGCGGTGATCGGTATCCAGGCAAGCTGCTTCCACGCGGCATCGAAGACCTGCAGCGCGATGGTCCCGTCGCTCTGACCATCGATGCGGACGGAGCCGCTCACGGTGAACGCATCGCCGGAGGGGATGAAATCCTGGCGGATGGTGCCCAGTGACGCAGGCGCATCCGCCTGCAGGCGGAGTGACGGATGGCCATCCAGCAGCACGGATGCGTCCCGAGCGGCCGATACGGAACCCTTGTCGGAGGTGGGTGCGCTCCATTGGCTAGGATACGCAGCGCCCTGGCTGTAATCAAGATTGGCGAGCGCAGGCAGCTGGCCCACGGCCGGTTGCTGGGGTGCTGGGGCGAGCGGTCGCGCCTGGATGGCGTCGGCAGCCGATGGAGCAAGGGGTATCCAGAAGACGCCGGAACCACCGACGCCCGCAACCAGACGGTCGCCTGCAAAGGCGAGCGTGCCATATCCCAGCTTCTGCGGTATCGCCTCATCGAGCAGATGCCAGGTCGTGCCGGAGTCGGTCGAGAGCATAATCCCCTCATAAACCGTTGCCGCACAGCGTCCTGGCGCCACCTGATCCGCGGCGAGACTCATCGCCGTCCGGTTGTAGACGTGAGCGACCGAGGCGCCGGTGATCCGGTAGATGCCCGAGTCCCCGGCTGCCAACCAGGCTCCTGGGTGATGCGGATCGGCGACGATGGTGCCGATGCCCTGGCAGGAGGCCAACGGCTTCCACTGCATCGATGCGCGATCGAGACGGTAGATGGCGCCGTTGCCGATGCACATGACCTCTCCACCGGGTCCTGCCGCGATCTGTCGGCCAATGATCCAGATATTGTCGGGGAAGAGCGCTGCGGGCTGCGGCAGACCATCGCCGATCCAGCGCCACCGTTTGCCGCCATCCGTCGAGCGATACGGTCCGCCGCCGCCGGGTGTGACCTGGCCGGAGACGGCCAGGAAGCATTCGTACGGATCCGCCGGATTCACGGCAATCGTATTGCACCGTGCCGTCTTCATATCAGGCAGGCCGATCATCGGCGATCGTGACCACTTCTCTCCGCCGTCGATGCTGACGAAGACCTGGTTCGACGCCCATTCCCATGCCCCAGTCCCAGCTGCATACACGCGTGATGGCAATGCCGGCGAGAGGGCGATATCCTTGACGTTGCTGCAGATGCGCTGCAATTGGAACGATGTGCCGCCATCATGGGAATTGAAGTAGCCGTTATCGGCCATGCCCAGATGGACGCGTCCGGGGTCGCTCGGATCCTGGCAGAGCGCATGGCACACCGTGGCCTCGAGGCCATCGACACGCAGGGTCCAATGCCGGGCCGCATCGGTGGTCTCGTAGAGGGCGAAGGCATCGGTGCAGAACCAATGGTCGCCGTTGCGTGGGTCGATCGACACGCTCGAGACGGTGGATCCGCATAGGGAGGTGATGTCGGTGCGATTGATCATGGTCCAGCCGCGGTAATCGACACCCTCCCGCTTGATGGGCTGCCAATGGTCCTGACCGGGGACCAGCCGGTAGAAATCCCCGTAGGCGCTGGCCAGCACGATGGCATCCCGACCGACGGCGAAGGCATCATACCGGCTCGGCCCTGGACCAGGAACGGTCGTCCTGGTGGCGCTGAGGCCGGTGGAGAACGGCGTCCACGTGACGCCGCCATCATCGCTCGCGCGGATGCTCGTCCCGCCATCGTAGCTGGTGCCGAAATCGAAGATGCCGTAGAGACGCGCTGACTGCGGATACTGCGCCATCTCGCTCGGTGCCTTGTCGCTGATCTTCGACCAGCTCGCCCCGCCGTCGCTGGAGGAGAAGAAGCCCTCGCCAAAGTGGGTCTCCCCAGCGGTTCCAGCGATCCACACCGACAATTTCTGCGCGCAGGCATAGGCCTTCGATGCATTGGCCCGGTCGAAAGACACAGCGGTGAAATCAACGCCCTTGGTATTGGCGCCAGCCAGCGTCCAGGACTTCCCGCCATCCAGCGAGCGGTACAGCCCATCCCCGATCGAGCCTGCCAGGAGGCGATCCGGATCGCCTGGATCGCGCTCGATGATGAAGCCGGCATAGCGCCATTCCGCGTTGCCGCCGAAGCGCGCTGTGAGGGTCTCTGTCACGGTCAGGCCGCCGTCCTCGCTGAGGAAGATGCCCATGGGCTCGGCACCCCCATGATTGCCGCAGGCGATCAGGATGCGATCGGGATTGCGCGGATCGACGACCAGGCCCCGGACGCAATTGTAGCCATCACGATTCGGCAGGTGGCCATGCATCATCCGCCAATGCCGCCCGCCATCATCGGAGCGGAAGTAGCCGGCGACATCGACATACGCGTACAAGCGCTTCGGATCCGAGGTGAAGACGACATTCTGGACCCATCCGCCCCCGCCGATCATCGATGACCGCCATTGGCCGTAGTGCGGCATGGAAGCGGGGTCCATCACGTCGGCGGCAGACAGGACCAGGGGAAGAGCCGCCACCAGCATCCCACGCAGGATTCTCAGCATGTCGTCCTTTGTCCGGTCGGGATGGATGTCCGCTATCTCCATGTGCATACGTTGCAACGCTCTGCCCGTTGCGGGGGGTGCCCGACATACCTGCTTCACAGAGCGGGACGCCTGGCAGAGCGCATGCGGCATCTCCTGGCTGCGCAGCATGCCTGCTAGCTGACTGCGGCAGGGCCCTCCGCTGCGCCGAGCTATGAGCTCGGTACCGGCAGAGAAGATGCCGGCATGGCATGTGGCGGTGCTGCGTCGGCAGTCAGGCCTGGCGCGCGTCGAGCGCTCCGGATGCGCCGCCGCCATCAAGCTGGTCGGCGTGAAGCCGAGATTGAACACGCGCGGCCAGGACCATGATGCCCCGCATACCGAGTCTCAGGCGTCCCGAGTCGCAGCCAACTCAGCAGTGAGAGTCGATCCAGGCCATGTCGATTGATCGCTCATGTATCATCGCGATGGTGATGGCGAGCATTGCCCTTGGGGCCTGTGCGAGTGAGCGAAATGCCGGCCAGTATTCGGTAGCGCCATCTCCGCCGACTGATGAGCCGGTCGGCATTCAGGGCGGCGCCGCCGGCCTCAGCAATTCTTCGGCGCCGACCATCATGGTGGTTCCCGCCACGGATGATGTGCTCAGCCGAGCCGCTGCTGGTGGCACGATCATCCGCAAGATCCTGAGCGCCGCGAGGCCGACGATCGGGACGCCGTACAAATGGGGCGGCACCGATCTGTCCACTGGCATCGACTGCTCGAACTACACATGGCTGCTCTATCGATCCATCGGCGTACCCTATGATCGCTACATCCGCACGCAGGTGCTGTCGGAATTGCGCGGCAATGCGGCATTCAGCCAGACGACCTTCGACGACGCGCAGCCGGGCGACCTCCTGGTCTATGGGTATCGTGATGGCGCAGGCGCATGGCATGGCCATGTCGTCATCCTGGTGGACAAGACGGGTCGCGAGACCGGTCACAGAGGTCTGGTGCTCGGCGCTCAGGGTTCGCCAGTCAGCGCTGTGCAATTGGTGACCGTCACTGGATTCGAGCAAGGCTACTTCAAGACCCCTGAGATGCGCCTCCTCAATGTGCTCCGGCCATGGGAGCGCCCCGATGCGCACTGACCGGACGATGAACGGCCATCGTGGATCATGCTGCGGCCGACCCAGGAGTCGACCTCGACCGGATGGCGCAGCATCGTGAGCTCGATGGCTTCAGCCTGTTGCGCGCGTCGACCAATCCGGATCCGGTGGCCGATATCGGACGGAACCGATTCACCCACCCCTTCCTGCCGCACACCGGAAATCTGCAGTGCAGCGATGTTGTCGACCACGCCGCCATGCCCGATCAGGGCGTTGCCGCCCTGATCGGGATCGATTGCAGCACGGCGATATCTCAGTGCGGATCGACGGCGACGGCGTGGAGCTGGTCGCGCTCACGCTGGCGGAGGAAGCCCCGCACCTGGTGGTGCGGAGGGTCGAGGTGCGTGGGGATCGCGCCCACGCCCGCTTGATCGCTCACGATGGAAAGGCCGAGATCGTGCCCATCGATCCCATCGAATGGCCTGTGGACGAGCCGATCGGCAGCGGTGCGGTCGAACTGGATTTTCCCCCCGTTCGCGATCCGCGCCCATCTGCTCCGTCGCTGATGAGTCGCAGTGTCGCGCTGCGGCGTGATCCATTCGTCTGGAATTCGACGACCTGGCCTGCGGCCGTGCGCGAGGTGTTGATTCAGATCTGCATAGTGACGATGACCGCGGGGTGTTCACGAAGCCACATTATTTTGCTTCATGGTGACCACGTCATGCATAGTGTCGTCACCTTGCTCAGGACAATAGCTTCTCCGACAGCAACCGTCCGTGAGGCCACGGCGAATCTCTCCCGCCTTCTGGACCTAGCCCACCATGGTCAGTCTACGATAATCACCAAGCGCGGGCGGGCTATAGCACGCATAGTGTCCGTTCTGCCACCGAGCACGCACTCTGTAAGCCTTGAAGACGTTTTGGAGTTATTGGACATGGCAGGGCTCAGTGACCCCCCCCCGAGCGTCCGTGGAAGCCAACGTGGTTCAAGGTGGTGAGACCACGCTCAGGCTATTCCATAAGTGAGTCAGTGGCGAGCATGCGGCGATGACCGTCTAGTGGGATGCCAGTGCCTTAGTTGCCGTCTCCATATCGGATGCATGCTCTCAGCGTGCACGAAAGCTCTTTTTCAATATGGGAAAGCCGATGAGTTCCTGGCTGTGTTTTGCTGAAACGCATGCAGCATTGCGCTCGGCAAAGGATCTTGGACGCATATCATCCGGTGTTTACAGGAACGCAGTGAGGCGATTCGAGGACGATGGGAAGCAATTCCGTAGAATTCCGGTTAGGGATTCGCTAGCAGCCGAACTCAGGCGGCTGTTCACGCATCACAGCATTCGTGGCGCCGATGCAACGCATTTGGCGACGGCGCTTGCGTTTCAGCGTCATTTGGCCGTAGCACATGATCAGATGATCTTTGCTTGTCATGACGCAGCATGAGCGACTGCCGCCGAAGCCGAGCAATTGCAGGTAGCCTGGTCGGTCACTTAACCTCTGGCGTTGGAATTCTAGTGCCGATGTCGTCGCCATGCTGACATCGGGTGGCGCTTGGCTATGATCAACCGACGGCGTACATGCTGGTCGAGATCGCCAGTGACGTCGACAGACGCATTCCCAGGCCGAGGAATTGCTCCATGGAGTGGTAGACGTTCTTCAGCCGGTTGAGGGAATCGATTGGAAGAGTGGACGAAGTGGGACGTTGAGGAACGCATGGCACAGGCAATGCGGTTCGCCGGGTCAACGATTCGCGGTGCGGTGCGCCAATCCCCCTGAACCGATGTAATCGATCTGCACCCGGGACCAGGTCCAGGTGGCGGATCCGGCATTGGCAGGACCGGGGCTGACGGCCTGCAGGGCGAAGGCGATCCGCCAGCCGGCGGTCAGGCGCAGCGTCTGCGACCAGTCACTCTGCTGCGGATAGTTGCCGAATCCGCCCGGGAGATTGAGCGGGAGCGTTGCCAGCGGCCGCATGGCATCGGCATTGAAGCCGAGCAGGGCGATGGTCAGCGCCGCATGGCCGGCGCTGGGGGAGCTGAAGCGCGTCAGCTGACCGCTGGCGTGCACCCGGTACCAACCGGACTGGGGGGCGCGGAACAGCAATGCCTGGGCCGGACTCGATTGGACGCCTGCGGTGCAGGCTGCGGTCAGATGCTCCAGAGGCGGAGCTATCGGGATGAGTCCGTCCGTGACCGCGAGCCCGGGAAGCACTTGGACGGCGCCGCTCCAGGGATTCTCCTGCGGGGACGGAGGTATCGCCCCGGGGATGCTCCAGCTGAAGCGGCTCGGAGCCGTGCCCGACGGTGCGTCTGCCGGGGGTGGGGTGGTCTGTGCGCTCTCGCCGGTGAGCGCGAGCACCAGGGAGCCCAGCCGCAGCAGCTTCGGCGCATCATCCGGATGGCCGCGCTGGACGAGGGTGATCACCGCTGTCGCCATGCCATCGTGCGGCACGGGCACGCGGCCCAGGCGTATCCGGCTATGCCAGTCTGGACGGACGGTGGCGGTCTGGCCATCGATGGCGATGGTGACGCTGTCGCCATCGCGGGCGCCAAGCAGGCCGACCTGGAGCGATGCGCCATCGGCGCCGGATAGGGACTCCGGGGTCAGGGGGACATGCACCGTGATAGCTGGCTGGTCAGCGGTGAAGTCCCGGTGGATGACATCGCCGAAGAGCGTGCGCTCCCAGCGGCATCGACTCGGAGGCGGAGTGGAGGCGGCGATCGGGAAGCTCAGGCAGCGGACCTCATCGCCAGCGAGCTCCAGCTGGTCGGGCAGCCGATCGGCCACCATCTCGCCGCTTTCGATGCGCGACCGATCGCTGGATGGCGGTCCAGCCGTCGGCGGCGTCGGCGTCGGCGATGCTGCTGGTGCGAGCGCGCTGCCGCCGTTGACCCCGCCGGCGGCGGCATCCTGGAAGCCTTCGGGCAGATGGCGCTCCAGGCTGAGGTGCGCGTCCGGTTCGACCAGGCGTGCGAAGCGCTCGAGCACCAGCCCGGCCGGCGCCATCGGGCCGTCCAGCCGCAGTCCGATCTCCTGGGCGGCAGAGGAGGTATTGACCAGCACGATGGACATCCTGCGGCTGCCGGTCAGATCGTCGCGGGCAACCGCCGCGAACGCCCGCACGGCGCTCTGGGCGGCGCTGGTCGCCAGCCGGGTACCGCGGAAGGGTGCCCACACCCGGTACACGCGCGCCAGCGCGTGCTGATCGGCAGGATCGGTGCCCTTGAGGAAGGTGAACTTGCCGCCGGCGTCGGCGAACAGGTCGTGCGGCTGGAGGCTGAGCAGCAGATCGGGCTGGAGATCGAGGAATGCCATGACCTGCTCCTGCCAGCTCGCCACGCGGCGCCGCCAGACGCGGGCCGGAGAGGCGATATCCTCGGGCTTGAGGTAGACGCCGTATTCGCTGATCATGACGGGTATGCGCTTGCCGGTACTCAGCCACAGGGCGTTGACGATGGTCTGCACCTCCTCGACCCCGACGGATGCGCTCGCATCATAGAGGTGGAAGTCGACGAAATCGAGCTGGTCACCCACCTGGGCGATGAGCGGTTCGGCCCACTGCTTCCAGGTGTACCAGGAAGCCGACCCTGCCTGGGCCGGAGGCCATGAGAGCGGCCAGCAGAGGGTCGGCCCGCCGATCTTCACTCCAGGGTTGCGCTCGCGCACGGCTGTCGCCACGGCGCGGAAGATCGTCGCCCACTCCCGCCCGTCATGACCCTGCTGGAACCAGGAGGCATTCGGCTCATTGCCCAGGTGGAGCCAGGTCAGCTGGGGATCGGCACGGCGCATGAGCGCGACGTATTCCGCCCACATCTCGCCAGCGGCGAGCGGGTCCTTGGGGAAGTCGGTGATGCTGGGCTTGCCTGCGGTGGCCATGCCACCGTTGAGCGAGTCCGGGTAGCCCAGGAGATACAGCATCGGCTCGATGCCGAGGTCCCGCCAGGCGCGCAGGCATTGTGGGATGGCGTAACCGCCGAGGGGATGGTCCAGGCGGTTCAGGGCCTCCGGGGAATCGGCCCAGCCGGCGGCTGGATGGGCATCCTTAGCGAAGACCCAGCGGGAATCGCCCGGCAGGCCTGCCCAGCGGATGCCGCTGCGCCGCAGGATCGGCAGCCAGGGCGAATCGGTGGAGGTGGCGGCGCCATCATAGGCGGTGATGCCGAACAGGCCATCGGGGATGGCCGAGACGCCGTTGATCTCCTGGATGGTATCGCTGTGGACGATGACGTCATCCGCAGTCAGCGGAGCGATGGTCAGCAGTGAGGCGCAGGCGAGGGCGAGGTGACGGGAGAGGCGGTGGGAGGTGGAGGTCGTGGGTGACGCTGGCATGGTCGCTCCTGGGGTTCACGGGACCCGGGCGGTCGAGGCGCGTGGCGCGAAGGTGACGGGGACGAGCAGGCGCTGCGGCGCCGAGCGATCGCCGGCGCAGCGAACCAGCATGCGCCGGGCGGCGAGGCTGCCGATCTGGTAGGCATGCTGCTGGACGGTGGTGAGGGGGGGAGCCATCAGGGCGGCAAGGGGCAGATCCCCGAAGCCGATGATCGACAGATCCGCGGGAATGCGCCGGCCCAGGCGTGCGGCCGCGCGATAGGCACCAGCAGCCAGGAGATCATTGGCGCAGAACATGGCGGTGATGCGTGGCGCTGCGGCGAGCAGCTGGCATGCCTGCTGCTCGCCATCGCTGAAGGTCGGATCTTCTGCGACCTGGCATGCCGCGCCGGCGGCGGCGGCGGCGGCGAGGAAGGCATCATGCCGCTGCCTGCCGGTGCTGGTGAAGAGCGCGCCGGCGACATGGCCGAGGTGGCGATGGCCGAGGGCCAGGAAGTGCTCGGCGGCCAGGCGGCCGCCGTCAGCGTCATCGCAGCCGACGAAATCGACCTGGGCATTGGTCAGCACCCGGTCCACGGCGATGACCGGCAGGTCCCGCTCGATGGCTTCGTGGAAGTAGACGTCATCGGCATCGTCGATCACCGGACGCAGGATGATGCCATCGACGCGCCGGTCGATCATGCGGTGGAGCTGCTCCAGTTCGGTCACCGTGCGGTGCGGCGGTCGTGCTGGGCCGCTCCACAGGACCAGTGGGCAGAAGTCCTCCGCGACCAGGGCGTCGTGGATGCCGCAGACCATGTCGGCATGGAAGGGATCATCCACCGGCACCATGACCCCGATGGTGCGCGTGCGCCCGGTCTGCATGCCCTGGACCAGCAGATTGGGCCGGTAGCGCAAGCGCCTGGCGGCTGCGGTGATGCGCCGTGCGGTCGCCGGCGCGACCGTGCCCTGGCCGCGCAGGACGCGTGACACTGTGCTGATCGCCACCCCGGCATGGCGGGCGATGTCGGCGAGGCTCGGCAATGGGCGTGGCATGGGCACGGCTGAGTATTGATAAAAAATGCTGAAAGCAACTATTTGCCTAAAATCCCATCTGCGATGCTTCCCAGGCATGCATTGACGTCGTCAAGCGCCTGCCCCGCCGGCGGCGAATGGGCATCAGCGCGCTGCATCTGCTCGGCCCCCATGCCGATGACCGCTGCGTCGAATCCGCCTGCATTGCCACGGAACCGAGCGCTCGCGGTGGAGCATGGCACCCGCCGTGCGCCTCGCCATTTCCTGACCTGACAGCCGCAGGAGAATGCCTCCATGATCGCCATCCATCCCCGATCCCTCGTTGATGAAGCCGGACGTCACGTGGCTGTCCAGGTGCCGGTGGACGGGTTCCGCATCCAGGCAATCTCCGCCTATGAGGCTGGCAAGGCCAGCGAGGGTGAGGCGGCGACGATGCTCGGCATCACGCGGCCAGAAGGTGATGCTCTGGCTGCCGCTGCCGGCTCATCCACCTGTTCCCATACGCGCGAATCGCTGGAGGCGGAGCTCGCCGATCGCTGAAGTCGGGATCATCGACGCCAGCCCCTGCATCCCCGGAGAGGAGATCGAGGCGCATGGCAAGCAAGCCTACAGGCTGCACGCGGCGAGAGATGCCAGCGTGCAGCCATCGATGGGTTGCCAGGTGATCAGTGCACGCTCACGGGGAGCTATTTGCTCGCCACGGGAGGACTATCGAGAGGAAGCACCATGGAGCCATGATCCTGTATGAAGAGGGTCAATACCCATGGTTCATGATTCGAGGAGAGCGCTTGCGGTACTGAGCCGTAGATCTCGATTTCTCTGCTGGCGCTAGGAAGGATCGTATATGAGCTGCCTAATACCCGAGCAGCTTCCCCCCCGACATCATCATAGTCGCTGTTGTGACCCCAGCGTATGGCCTGGATCGTGGCCATCTGATTATTGCTGACTGCCGCAGCCCAGAACGCCTGCCCGGTCGGAGCTTTCAGCGTGATGGGAGAGGATGACTGATTGGTGACCTTCACCCAGGCATCGATTGAGGTGCTGCTTTTGATGAACTGCTCAACGGCGACATGCAATCCCGAATTATCGGCGGTGGGCGCCTTCGCGGGATCGAAGCGTACCAGCCCCTCGTCGCATCCCGTCAGGGCGATGATGAGGGTGGTCAGGGCTAGCGTTTTCGGTTTCATGAGTTGTTCCTTTTCCGGGGATCTTTGCAGTCCCCGATGGGTGAGGGTGAACGGCGAGTGTACTGACAGGGGCGCTTTGACTGTTCCTGGATTCGCTTGTCCTGGCCCGCGGGCTGGGCTCGGGCCGAAAGCATTGGCGAGGAATGGGACACGCGTCGGAGATGACTTGGTCAGAGTCCCATGCATTCAAACAGAACCACGTGATCCGGCAGCGGTATTCCAGCACAGGTTGTGCCATGGCGCTGCATGGCCGAGGCAACGGCACGTATCAGACCCGTCTCTCAGGGCGCGATGACGGGCATCAGTGATGTATCGGCTGGACGTGCGGGTGGTGTGTTTGATGGATCGCGACGATGGTCGTGATGAGGAGATGCCGACGTCATCCGCTCGTCTCGATGGGAGGAGCGAAGCGGGTGCCAATACGACCATGTCCTGGTCAAGGCGTGTCGCGGATTCATCAGTGCAAAGCGCATGCATTCGCGCGGCAGTCGAGGGGAAAACGCATGATCATGGGCTCATGGCCTGAGACTGATGGCGGGCTCGAGCGGCAGGGTGATGATCTGCTGGTCGCAGGCGCTGACCCCGATGCTGTCCCGAAGGTCGGCTACTCGTCTCATCGCCGAGTCCTGGAATGATCCAGGAACATCCGAACGATTGGCGTGGCGCTCGCTCAGCACCCATGACCGATGCTCGATGATCGGTCGACGATCACGCTCAATCACGGAGGCTGCCATGGGCACCACACGGCTCATCATGTCGCTCATCATTCTGTCTGTCAGCTCCATCGCCTTGGATGCGAGATCCTTCGGCGAGGACGCTGGAGCTGCCCCGCCAGGAGGAGGCGCAGCCCAGGCAGGCCAGTCATCCGCTCCCCAGGACGGCGGAGATCCGCAGGTCCATATAGGGCGAACGGGCGAAGGACCGACCAATGGTCCCGGCACCGGGCTCCCCGGTTCGGAAAGCCGCGGCCAGGCCGTTCCCGGGTCAGGGACATCGGGATCAACCCTCAACATCCCCAACATCGCCAACGGGGGCATTCCCCATCCGTCGGTTCCTAATCCTGGGCAGACACCGACGGGAACCGGGAGCTCGCCTCCGACGTCAACGCTTGGAACCCCAAGTACCGGGGGAAGTCGCTGACCAGGATTCGGCGTTGACTGCCCTGGGCCACTGACCGCTGACAGCTGGGGACGCACGCCCGGGCCGGAATGCGTCCTGTATCCTGATCTGGAGCGGGCTGCGAGACGACCATGGCCCACCGCAGGCGATTCACGGTATCCATGCGGCGCCGATCAGGCAACGCTCCGATGCATGACGCTCAGGCGATGACCGCCTTGACCACCTGCCCCTCGACATCGGTGAGGCGGTAGTCGCGGCCGTTGAAGCGGTAGGTGAGCTTCTCGTGATCGAGGCCCATCAAGTGGAGGATGGTGGCATGCAGATCGTGGACGCTGACCTTGTCCTGCACCGCCTTGTGGCCCAGCTCGTCGGTGGCGCCGTGATGGGTGCCGGCCTTGACTCCGCCGCCGGCCAGCCAGGTGGTGAAGGCGTGGGGGTTGTGGTCTCGGCCCGAGGTCTTGCTCTCCTTGGTGCGCTGCGACACCGGCAGGCGGCCGAATTCGCCGCCCCAGATCACCAGGGTCGAATCGAGCATTCCGCGCTGGGCGAGATCAGTGAGCAGGCCGGCGATGGGCGTATCGGTCTCGGCGGCGAAGCCGCGGTGATTGCCGGCGAGATCGGCATGGCCATCCCAGCTCTTCTCGTTGTCCATGCCGCCGGAGTAGATCTGCACGCAGCGCACGCCACGCGCGACCAGCCGGCGTGCGAGCAGGCATTGCCGTCCGTAGTGGGCGCAGGCCGGATTGTCGAGGCCGTAGAGCTTGGTGACCGCCTCCGGCTCGCGGCTGAGGTCGAGCGCCTCCGGCGCCGCCGTCTGCATGCGGTAGGCGAGTTCGAATGAGGCGATGCGAGCCTCCATCTCGTCGTCGGCGCCGCTGGTGCGGTGGTTGAGCCGCGCGAGCAGGTCGAGCTGGGAGCGCTGCGCGCCCTGGCTGAGGCTCGGATCGCGCTCGAGATCGCCGATCGGCGCACCCTGGGGCTTGAGCGCAGTGCCCTGGTAGATGCCCGGGAGGAATCCCGCGTTCCAGTTCGCCGAGTAGCCCTTGGGCACGCCGCGGCCCTTGGTGTCGGTCATCACCACGAAGGCGGGCAGGTCGCGAGCCGCCGAGCCCAGCCCGTAGGTCAGCCAGGCGCCCATGCTCGGGAAGCCCATGCGCGCCATCCCCGAGTTGATCTTCAGCAGCGCCGGTGCGTGGTTGTTGGAATCCGTCCAGCAACTGTGCAGGAAGGCCATCTTGTCGACGTGCTGCGACAGGGCGGGAAAGATCTCGGATACCCAGGAACCGCTCTGGCCATGCTGGCTGAAGGCGAATGGCGATTTCATCAGCGGACCGACCTGGTCGGTGAAGAAGCCGGTGTCCTTGTCGAAGCCGGCGAGATCCTTGCCATCCTGCTTGGCGAGCTCGGGCTTGTAATCCCAGGTGTCGATATGGCTGGGCCCGCCATTCATGAACACCCAGATGACCGACTTGGCCTTGCAGGGGAAATGACCGGGCTTGACCGCGAGCGGGTCGCTGGGCTCCCCGGCATTCAGCCCGAGCGAATCCAGGAGCCCGGCAAGGGCGATCAGCCCCATGCCATTGCCTGCCCGAGCGAGCAGATCGCGACGCGAGATGATGGACATGGGTGCTCTCGTGGTGGCGGTGGGTGGCCTGGTGGCGCTTGGCGGTGCCGGTGACCGTCGCTCAATCGACATAGATGACCTCGTTCAGGCACATCAGCACCTGGCAGAAGTCGGTGAGCGCGAGACGGTGGGCATCGGCGGGTCGATCGGCATGTGCGCGCTCCTGGGCGGCGATGAAGGCCAGCCCATCAGCGCGCTCCTCGGCGCTCGGTGGGCGCATCACGGCGATGCGGTAGGCGGCCGCGATCGCGGCGGCGGCATCGGTCCCGTCGCCCAGCCTGGCGGCGAATCCCGCCGCCCAGACGCGCACATGGGGATTGTTGAGCAGCGCCAGGGCCTGCGGCGCGATGGTCGTGGCGGGCCGTTCGGCCACCCCCTGCAGCGGTTCGGGGAAATCGAACACCATCAGGAAGGGGATCAGGCTGCTGCGCTTGATGGTGAAGTAGATGCTGCGCCGGCGGCTGGCCTCATCGAGCGTTCCAGGTCCGAACTGCGTACGGTCGAGCTCGCCACCGAGCGTGAGCAGGGTGTCGCGGATCGCCTCGGCCTCGAGCCGGCGGCGATGGAAGCGCGTCAGCAGGCTGTCCTGCGGATCGGCCGCCACGGTCGCGGCATCGGCAGCAGCCGATTCGCCGTAGGCATTGCTCAGCGCGATGGCACGGATGATCGGCTTGAGGTGCCAGCCGCCGCGGATCAATTCGCTGGCCAGCCAGTCGATGAGTTCGGGATGGGTCGGCGGATCGCCATGCAGTCCGACATCGCTGGGCGTGGGCGCCAGGCCGCGGCCCAGCAGGTGCTGCCACAGGCGGTTGACCACCACGCGCGCGAGCAGGCGGCCGGCGCCCAGGTCGCTGTCCACCAGCCAGGTGGCGAGATCGCGGCGACGATAGGAGGTATGCGCGCCGGCCGGCGGCTGGACGTGCCAGTGCGTCTCGTCGGCGCCCATCAGCATCGGCCAGAAGGAGGGCGTTGCCACTTCCTGCTTGAGGTTGGGATCGCCGCGCTTGAGGAAGTGGGTCTCCGGCAGGAAATCCCCGCCCTGGGTGTGCAGGCGGATCGCCGGCACGCCTTCGCTGCCGATCAGGATCTTCGCCAGGACCGGCTTGGGCTGCGCCGCGAGGTGCTGATCTGCGGCGGCGCGCAGGCGCCGCCAGCCCGGATCGAGGGGCTTGTACCAGGCGATCAGCGCCGACTGCTGGGCCGGGGTGCGGCTCGCGGGCGGCGTGCGCAGGGCGCTGGCGATCGCCGGCATCAGCAGGGTGCCGTCGAGCGGCGCCGGATTGGCGACGGTGGTGGTCGACAGGCGCGGATGGCCGATGCCATGCCCGGTGTTGTTGTCGAAATGCATGGTCACCGTCAGCCGGGTGCCGCCGGGGAAGCCGAATGGCTTGTCGCTGGCGAAGACCGCAGCATGGTCGCGGCCGAATTGCGGATCGATGGCCCAGCCCGAGGTGCGGTCGCCATCGATCGCCGCCTTCGCCGGCAGGCCGGCCTGGTCGAAGGTCGAGCGCGCATCGACCAGGGTGACCGGCACCGCCGCCCCGCCGCTCAGCGGGGCGGCGACCACGGTCAGGTCGGTGAGGGCGAAATTGCCGTTGGCGGCGCGGCCAGGGCCGTTCTTGACCAGGGAAGGGTGGGTGAGCGCCTCCAGGCGGATGGCGGTCATGCCCACCTGGTCGGTGGTCGCGGTGATGGTGTAGGTGTCGTGCTCGGGGTTGGTGCCGCTGATGAGGAAGGAACCATCCTCCTGGGGGGCGCTGGTCGCACCGCCGGCCGAGACCAGCGTGCCGCTGAGCGCGGTCCAGGTGGACTGGGCAGCGGTCGCCGCGTCGAGAGCGGCGGCATGGCGCGGCAGCTCCTCGCTCTCGTAGCGCGTGATCGCGTCGTCGAACGGGGCCTGCGCGGCATCGAAGGCGGCCCGGCGCGCCGGATAGTCGGCGGGCGAGACATCGCGCTCGACGTCGGAACGCACCGTGGTGGTGAAGGTCGACAGCAGGCGGTAGTAGTCGTGCTGGCTGATCGGGTCGTATTTGTGGTCGTGGCAGCGTGCGCAGCCCACCGTGGTGCCCAGCATCGCGGTGAAGGTGGTCGAGAGCATGTCATCGAGGGCATCGTAGCGCGCCTTCTCGACCTCGTTCTTGGTGATCTGCGTCGGCCACACGCCGGCGGCGATGAACCCGGTGGCCGCGAGCGCCTGGTTGTCGTCGGGAGCGAGCTCATCGCCGGCGAGCTGCCAGGCCACGAAGCGGTCGTAGGGCATGTCCTGGTTGAAGGCCTGGATGACGAAGTCGCGGTAGTGGAAGGCGTACGGCCGGTCGTAGTCCTGCTCGTAGCCATGGCTCTCGGCGAAGCGCGCCAGGTCGAGCCAGTGCCTCGCCCAGCGTTCGCCGAAGGCCGGGCTGGCGAGCAGGCCATCGACCAGGTGCGCCAGCGCATCCGGCGAGCGATCGGCCACGAATGCCTCCACCTGCGCATCGTCCGGGGGTAGCCCGGTGAGGTCGAAGCTCAGCCGCCGGCAGAGCGTGCGCCGGGACGCTGGCGGCGCGGGCTTCAGCCCAGCCGCCTCGATGCGCGCCAGGATGAAGCGGTCGATCGGCTGCTCTGCCCACTGCGCATCCCGCACTGCCGGCAGCGCCGGCTCGATCAGCGGACGGTAGGCCCAATGGCTGCGTGCCGCCGCGACGTCCACACCCGTCTTGGACACCGGGATCGGTGCGCTGCGCGGATCGACTGCCCCGCGCTTCACCCAGGCGACGAGCGCGGCCACCGCCTCGGGCGCGAGCCGCTCTTTGGGCGGCATCTGCAGATCCGGGTCGGTGTAGCGCACCGCCTTGATGAGCAGGCTGCGCTCCGGGTCGCCCGGGACGATCGCCGGCCCGGTGTCACCGCCGGTCACAAGGCCGGCGCGCGAATCCACATAGAGTCCACCCTTGAGCTTCTTGGCCTCGGCGCTGTGGCAGCGGTAGCACTTCTCGCTCAGCAGCGGTCGGATCTGGGCCTCGAAGAAGGCGATGTCAGCGGCTGCGGGGGAGGCGGGCGCCGGCGCGGCGGCGGGCGCTTGCTCGGCGGCGGGCAGGCAGCCGACCGCCAGCAGGAGCAGCAGCAGCAGGAGTGGTGCGCCTGGCGGCATGCGGATCACGGTGTCGTTCGCCATACGTGCAGCATATGCGGCGGGGCGAGGTGACCATATCGTATGGTGCTTTACTTATATCCTTTCCTGCTATTCTTCCGAGGTGAAGTATGTCGAAAATCCGGTGCGCGAAGTCGATCATCTGCACATTCGCCTCTATATGGCAGCGAATGTCATGATCGATCGTAGCTGGGATGCGGAAGACGTGTGCAGCACCTACTGGCGCTTTTATGTCAATTCGCACCATGGCGCGAGCGCCCTGGTGGCCGGCGGCGAGCCCTACCCGCTGCCGGCCCGGCGCATCCACTTCATCCCCGCCTGGGTGCGCTGGAGCTGCCTCAACACCCAGCGCATCGAGCACCTGTTCGCCCATTTCGACCTCCTCGGCCTGCCGGGCGCGGTGGTGCGCAGCTGCTTCCCGGGACCGGTGACGCTGCCGGAGGACGAGCGCCTGGAGCAGGATTGCGAGCGGCTGCGCCCGCTGGTCGGCAACGGGGGTGGCGCCCGCGATACGGCCGTCGCCTGCGAGGTGAAGGCGGTGCTGTTCCGCTGCCTGGCGCGGCTGATGTCCGGCCTGGCCTCGGAGCGCGCCGTGCACCTGGTCCACTACGCCCATGGCCACAACCCGGTGGCCATCGCCCTGCCCTACATCGACGAGCACCTCGACGCGCCGCTGACCAACCTGCTGCTCGCCCGGCACTGCGGCTTCGCGGAGAGCCATTTCGCGCGCCTGTTCCGCCTGCACATCGGCCAGACCCCGGCGCAATATGTGCTGGAGCGGCGCATCGCCATCGCCGCCGAACGCCTGAGCTTCTCCGACGACAGCATCGAGCGCATCGCCGAGCGCTGCGGCTTCCCCGACCGCTTCTACTTCTCGCGCATGTTCGCCCGCCGCATGGGCCAGCCGCCAGCCGCCTACCGCCGCACCTCGCGGGTGTAGGACGATGCCAGGCCCGGAAGCCGCATGGCCCCGGCCTGACGTGCGCAATTGGACTTTGCGGAGTCGATCGGCCGGTTATCGTCCCGGCCACCGTTGCGAGGATCGATGAGCCTCATCCACATCGTCATACTCGCCATCGTCCAGGGCCTCGCCGAACTCCTCCCGGTCTCCAGCTCAGCGCATGTCATCGTCGCTGAGCGTCTGCTCGGCCTGGATCCCGCCGCTCCCGAGATGACCCTGCTGCTCGTGCTCCTGCATACCGGAACCATGCTGGCGGTGATCATCTACTTCTGGTCGCGCTGGCGCGAGCGCCTGCTGGCGTCCTGGCCGGTCATCCGCAAGCAGGTGCCATTCCTCATCGGCGCCACTGCCGCGACCGGCATCATCGGCGTGCCGCTGATCCTCGGCATCGAGCATATCGCGGTCGCCTGGGGGCTGGTCGCCATGCCGGTCGCCGGCTCTCATCAGCAGGTCGAAGTCGAGCAGCTGTTTGGCAATCTGACGCTCATCGCCGTTGCGCTGGTGGTGGTGGGTCTGCTGATCGTGATCGCGGGGATCAGGAGCCGCAAGCAGGAGGGTGCGGCCGAGCTGAGCTGGCGGTCGGCGATCGGGATCGGGGCGGTCCAGGGCCTGTGCCTGCCCTTCCGCGGCTTCTCGCGCTCCGGCGCCACCATCTCGACCGGCCTGCTGGCGGGGGTCGACCGTGCCCGGGCTGAGGAATTCAGCTTCGCCCTCGCCGTCATCATCACCCCGCCGGCCATCGCCCGCGAGCTCTGGCGGGTGGTGCGCGATCACCATCAGCCGGGCTCCGGCGAGCTGTGGTCCCATGTCCTCGTCCCGGGGCTGGTCGGCATGGTCTGCGCATTCGTGGTGGGGCTGTTCGCGCTGCGCTGGCTGTCGCAGTGGCTCGAGACGGGTCACTGGCATTGGTTCGGGTACTACTGCCTCGCCGCGGCGGCGGGCGTCCTGGTGGTGAAAAACCTGTTCTGAAGCTCGGGCCCCTATCGTCGGCCATCGGCATCACGCCTGATGCGGCCAGCCCATCCGCAGACCGTCCATGTCCCGACCAGCCGTGCGGCACTAGGCGAGCAGGGGGCGGACGACCTCGCCATGCACATCGGTGAGGCGGTAGTCGCGGCCCTGGAAGCGGAAGGTCAGGCGGGTGTGGTCGAGGCCCAGGCAGTTGAGGATGGTGGCATGCAGGTCGTGCACGTGCACCGGATCCGCGACGATGTTGTAGCCGACATCGTCGGTTTCGCCGTGGATCACCCCGGGCTTGATGCCGCCACCGGCCAGCCACATGGTGAAGGCGCGCGGATGGTGGTCGCGTCCGAGGAAGGTGGAGCCGTTGCGCGCCTCGTTCATCGGCGTGCGCCCGAACTCGCCGCCCCAGATCACCAGGGTGTCGTCGAGCAGGCCGCGGCCCCTGAGATCGGTGATCAGCGCTGCCGACGCCTGGTCGGTCTCGCGGCAGAGCTTGCCGAGCCCGGTGACGATATCCTTGGCCGCGCTCTCGCCATGGTGGTCCCAGCCGCGATGATGCAGCTGCACGAAGCGCGCACCCCGCTCGATCAGCCGCCGAGCCATCAGACAGTTGCTGGCGAAACCCGGCTTGCCGGGCTCGCTGCCGTAGAGGGCGTGGATGCTGGCCGGCTCCGAACTCAGATCGGCGAGCTCCGGCACGCTGCGCTGCATGCGGTTGGCCATCTCATAGGCCTCGATGCGGCTGAGGATGTCGGCATCGCCGACCGCCTGGTAGTGCTCGTCATTGAGCGCGCGCAGGGTATCGAGCGAGCGCCTGCGGGTGTCCGCATCCACCCCCTCGGGGTTGCTGACGCACAGCACCGGATCGCCCTTGGTGCGCAGCGGCACGCCCTGGTAGGAGGTCGGCAGGAAGCCGCTGGTCCAGCAGGCATTGCCGGCGCCCGGGTCGGTATCGCCGCTGAGCAGCACCACGAATCCGGGCAGGCTGTCGCTGACGCTGCCCAGGCCATAGGTCACCCAGCTGCCCATGCTCGGCCGGCCGACGATCTGATGCCCGCTGTTCATGAAGATCTGCGCCGGCCCATGGTTGAAGTGGTCGGTCTTGAGCGAGCGGACGAAGGCCAGCTGATCGACCACCTTGGCGGTATGGGGCAAGAGCTCGCTCACCCACATGCCGCTCTGCCCGTGGCGCGCGAAGGTGTGCGGCGAGCCGAGCAGCTTGGGCACCCCCTTGATGAAGGCGAAGCGCTCGCCCTTGATCAGGCTCTCCGGGCACGGCTGGCTGTTCAGCTCATTGAGCTTGGGCTTGTAGTCGAAGAGGTCGAGCTGGGAGGGTGCGCCGCCCATGAACAGGTAGATGACGCGCTTCGCCCTGGCGGGGAAGTGCGGCGCCTTCGGCGCCAGGGGATCGGTGCGCACTGCCGGGGCATCGCCGCCCACGAGGTGCGCACCCACCAGCGACATCAGCGAGAGCGCTCCCAGGCTCCGGGTACCTGTGGCCAGCAGCTGGCGCCGGCTGAGGGTCTGGTGCGGCGATGGATCGTCGGTCGGCATGGCGGCTCCCTCATTCACGGGTCATGGTCTCGTCGAGGTTCAGCAGGACATTCGCGATCATGATGTAGGCGGCCGCCTCGGGGCTGGCATCCCTCGCTCCGCAGACGGAGCGGGTGCGTGCGGCATCGCCGGCGAAGGCGGCGCAATCGGCGGCGAAGGCCTGCTCCAGGCGGCCGAGCGTGGCGCGGGATGGCTCATGGGCGACGCAGAGGCGGTAGCCGTAGGCGAGGTGGTCGGCCGGCTGCTGGCCTGGTGCGAGGGCCATGCGGCGGCCGAATGCCTGCGCCGCTTCCCAGAAGGCGGGATCGTTCAGGCCGCTGAGCGCCTGGAGCGGGGTATTGGTGCGCGGTCGGCGCAGGGTGCAGACCTCGCGGCTGGGGGCATCGAAGGTGGCGAAAGTCGGATAGGGGGAGGTCCGCCGCCAGAAGGTATAGAGGCCGCGGCGATGGGCGTCCGGCCCGGCGCTGACGGTCCATGTCATGTTCTCCTTGTTGGTATTCACCCGTCCGATCTCGCTCGGGCCGAGGGGGAAGACGCTGGGACCGCCCACCGCGGGCGACAGCAGCCCGCTGATGGACAGCGCATTGTCGCGCAGCAGCTCCGCCTCGAGGCGGAAGCGCGACGAGCGCGCCAGCAGGCGGTTGTAGGGATCGCGCTCGGACACGGCGTGCTCGACCAGCGACGACTGCCGGTACGTGGCGCTGGTGACGATCAGGCGATGGAGGCGCTTCAGGCTCCATTCATGGGAGAATGCGACCGCCAGCCAATCGAGCAGCTCGGGATGCGACGGGGACGTCCCCTGGCTGCCGAAGTCGTCGCTGGTCTCGACCAGGCCCTTGCTGAAGTAGGCCTCCCAGATGCGGTTGACGGTCACGCGTGCGGTCAGCGGGTTGACCGGGCTGACCAGCCAGCGGGCCAGGGCGAGGCGGTTGACCGCCACCCCCGCCGGCAGTGGAGGGAGGAATGCCGGCGTCGCCGCCGTCACCAGCTCGCCCTTGGAGACATAGGCGCCGCGGATGCGCAGATTGGTCTCGGCCTGGCCGGTGGCCTTCTCGGCCAATCCCAGGCTGGCGAGCGCATGCGTCTTGCCATCGGCGGGCGTGGTGGTGGCTCCGGTCGGGACCGCCACCTCGTCGCTATGATCGAAGAATGCCAGGAGCGCATAATAGTCGTGCTGGGTGATCGGGTCGTATTTGTGGTTGTGGCATTGGGCGCAGCCGAAGGTGCTGCCGAGCCAGACCTCGGCGGTGGTGTTGGTGCGGTCGAGCAGGGTCTCCCATCGCGCCTCCTCGGGATCGACGCCGCCTTCGCTGTTCTTCATGGTGTTGCGGTGGAAACCGGTGGCAATGCGGCTCTCGGTGGTGGCATCGGGGATCAGGTCGCCGGCCAGCTGGTCGATGGTGAAGCGGTCGAACGGCATGTCGGCATTGAGGGCCCGGATCACCCAATCGCGGTACGGCCACATGGTGCGCGGCGAGTCGAACTCGAAGCCGTCGGTGTCTGCATAGCGGGCCAGATCCAGCCACAACCGGGCCCAGCGCTCGCCATAATGCGGCGAGGCGAGTAGGCGGTCGACCAGGCGGTCGTAGGCCCCGGGGAGCTGATCGGCGATGAAGGCGGCTACCTCCTCGGTGGAGGGCGGTAGCCCAATGAGATCCAGGGATGCCCGGCGGATGAGCGTCTGGCGGTCCGCCTCCGGGGAGGGGGCGATGCCCTCCTGCTCGAGACGCGCCAGCACGAAGGCATCGATCGGTGTGCGCACCCAGTCCTGGCGGTGCACCGCTGGCAGGGGGACTTGGCGCGGCGGCACATAGGACCAGTGCCGGGTGCGTGCGACATCAGTCCCCGCGGGATCGTCCGGCCAGTGCGCACCGGCATCGATCCAGGTGGCGATGGTGGCGATCTGGGCAGCGGTGAGGGGATCGCCCTTGTTGGGCATGCGCGGCTCGTCGCCCTGACCGCGCAGACGGGCCATGAGGTAGCTCCCGGCGCTGTCGCCGGGCCGGATCTCGATCCCGCTGGTCCCGCCGGCGAGCGCCAGCCGCTTGACGTCCAGGCGGAGTGAGCCCTTTTGCTTCTCGGCGCCATGGCACGAGATGCAGGACGTCGCCAGGATGGGGCGGACAGCGCGATCGAAATCGGGTGCCTCAGCCGCCGCCAGGGCGGCACTGGTGATCAGCAGCAGGAGGATGCCGGCGGACCGGGTGTGCATCATAGAGTTGTCGTCGTGCATGACAGGCCCCTGGAGAGCTGATACGCCGGCGCAGCTGGATACGGTGAACATCGAACTGGATTTTCCGCGCCTTCCTGGTGGAGGTGCGTGACGGCGCTGATGCCATACTGGGCGGCGAACAGCCAGCTGGAGAAGTCCGGAGCGGCATGGATGCAGGGCAAAGCAGACGGACATGGATCGAGCGGGGGGTGATGGAACGGCTGCAGCGGGAGTCGGCGGATCGAGCGCGGAGGGACGGCCAATTGGTCGTAACCCTGGTCTCGGCCGCCGCCCGGTAGACCTCCTCGCCGTAGGGTCAATCGACGTGAAGAGCGGGCATGTGGGAGTGGTGCCACGTGTCGTCGGCACCCGTGCCATGTCACGACGACGATGCACTGCTCACCCAGCGCTGGAAGTCCTACACCGGCTCCTCGCCCGTCCTGTCGCAGGCGATCACGAGGCGATGACGGGCAGGATCGGCGGCTGAACCTGCTTCACCGTCGCTGATATCTCCTTGCATCTTCCATATAGGTCAATATTGTCCCTACGAGAAGTGCCCATGCACTTTCCAGCTGTGCCGAAACGAATCATGCAGGGAGGTGCCGCTCATGTCCGACCCAGGAGAGATCAGCGAGGATCGTGGCTTCAAGGCATTGATCTCGTCGTACCCCATCGAGGCCATCGAAGTCTTCGTCCCGGAACTGCTCGCCGAACGAGGCAGGCCCATCACGGCTACGGTGCTCCAGCAGGAGTCGACCATGCCCGACTTGGCAGATACCAGCCGGTTCCTCGATGTGGCGCATTTGGCAACCTGGGCCGATGGCAGCCAAGCGGTCATCATGCTGGTCGAGCACTGGTCCCAGGCGCGCAAGGTCGATATGCGGCGCGTGCTTTGGTATGTGGCCGACCTCGCTTTGCGTCATCCGCTTGCCGGAGTCTATCCTGTGGTGCTGCTCACTGATCCTGGTTCACAGACCATACCGGAGCGTTGGGAGATGACCGTGGCGGGGAAGTCGACGATCGCGTTGCACGTGCGGGTCTTCCGAGTGACTGCCGCCGAGCTTCCGCGCTTGCGCTCGCTTCAGAACCGTGTTGCTGCAATCCTGACGATCTTGGCCGCGCGGGATGCGGTGGACGGCGTGGTGGCCGCACTGGAGCAATTGGCCCGGTCACCTGGTCCGTTTGACGATGTGAGGCGGCTACTTCCCTTTGCCGTGAATCTTGCCAAAATGCCAGAGTCGGACAAACCCCGATTTCGGCGCAGACTCGAGGAGGCTGGTATGGTTAATGTGATCACGCTCATGGAAGAAGAGGCTCGGGCTGAAGGTCGATCTGAAGGTCGAGCTGAAGGTCGAGCTGAAGCGCTGGCCCAGACGAGCCACGCTACCGTGGCGACGTTTCGTCGTCTCGTGGACAGCGGTGTCTTGTCCAGCGCCGCTGCGCGCGCTGAGCTGCACAACCTCATGGATATTGGTGCCATCACCCGTGAGATTGGCCAGGAGGCGTTGTCCCAATTCCAGTGACCCGCTGACGGTAGCGGCCGTCACACGGGATTTTTCGCGCCTGCTTGGCGGCGGTACTCGCTGGCGCTGATGCCGTACTGGGCGGCGAACTGCCGGCTGAAGTAGTCCGGATCGGCATGGCCGACTCGCCGTGCCACTTCCGCTATCGCCAGGGTGGAGCTGCGCAGCAGCTCGGCAGCGCGCTGCATCCGGCGTTTGGCCAGGTATTTCAACGGCGTGGTGCCGAGCACCCGGGTGAACAGGCGGTTCAGGTGCTGGGCGCTGTAGCCAGAGCGCCGGGCCAGGGTGTCCAGGCTGACGGCCTGGTCGAGGTGGCGGTCGAGGTCGTCCAGCAGGGCGGCGACCACCGGCTCCTCCGGACGCGGGCGGAGCAGGCCCCGCCTGGAGCTATCGCGGAACAGCTCGCGGGTGATGAGATGGGCCCAGCCGGGGAACATCTCCAGGCGCTCCTCCGCGCTCGGGCGGTCGAACTCGTCCATGAAGCTGCGGAAATAGCGGTCGAAGCGCGACTCGGGGGCGATCTCCTGGAGCATGGGCGGCGCCAGCAGGGCGAAGACGTCCTGTCCCCCGGGCAGGGTGGCTAGGACATGCAGCGATCCGAGGGTGATGGCCTGGGTGCGGCAGTAGCCGTGGTGCCAGACGCCGGGCGGCACGATGATCAGGTGCTCGGGCGGGAGCTCGTACTCGATGCCAGCGACCACCCAGACGGCATGCCCGCGGATGACGTAGATGAAATTGTAATCGGGCACGGTGCGGTATTCGCACGCGTAGTCCCGTTCATGCCGCTGGCGCGAGCACAGCTGGGTCGTGACCTGCATGGTGCGCAGGACGTAATCGAGCAGCGCCGGTGAGGCAGGAGAGCGGGACGGATGCGCAGGGGGAGTGGCCATGGTGTGGTGAGCGCGAGGATCACCTCGTGGTTCGCTATACCCGGCGACACCCCGTCCACAAGAAGCACCACGATGTGACGACCCGGTCGTCGGACCTCGCTCCGCGACGTCGTGCATCGGCATACCGCCGATTTCAGTTGGCGGCGGCGCCTCGTCGCCTGCACGACGCAGGTGCATGATGGCGTTGGTACAGCAGCGAACCGCTGGCGGGCGCCAGCTCAGTGGGGACTGGTGTGCAGCGCCGTGCGCGGATAGAAGGTCGCGGTCTCGGCCATGCGCACCTTGCCGTAGGGATCCTCGAGCGTTGCCAGGGCCTTCACCGCAGGATCGTGGCAGACCAGGGCTATCAGAGCTATGGTGTCCTCGATGCGCTCGAGCATGACGTCGCTATGCAGGCAGCCCGGCGGTACATGATTCTTGAAGACGAACGCCTTGCTGCCGTACCTGATCGTCACGCTGGGATACTTCTCGCTGTAGTAGATGCCGTGGTTGGCGATGGCATGGCGCATGGTCGTCATGAGGTCGAAGAATTCGCTCAGATAGGGGAATGCCGGCTTCACCCGCTTGTCGAAAAGTGCGATGCGGTGGCGGGTAGGGTTCTCACCCAGGGCGAGGCTGCCGGTCTTGTCGAGGGCGATGTTGACGGCGCGCACGAAGGATTCGAGGTGCATGAGGGAATTGAGGAAGGCGGATTGGGTGATGAGATGGAGGAAATTGGCGGCATTGCGGTTCGGATCCGCCATCTTCATCACCTGGTAGATGTGGTGGTTCTCCCACCAGTCCGGTGAGAGCAGGGACTCGGCGATGAAGTCGCAGCCCAGGCGGACATGGAACAACTCGAGCAAGATGGCGTTGAGGGCCTCGGAGCGCAGATCGAGACGCTTGCCCTGGTGGGTCAGCAGGCCATCGATACGCGACTTCTCGGCATTGCCCGAGGCCAGCAGGCGCTGGACGGTCGATGTGACATGCTCGATCGCCGGGTGGGGGAGCGGCTTGTTCATGGCAGGTACCTCATCGCTATGGGTGGGGCGCGACCCCGGCTGCGCGCCACCTGGGACACCGGCAGGGAGACCGGCGCCAAGACGGTACGGCGCGCCGAAGTGCCGGTGATGGTGCCATCCCGGTAGAGCTGGCAATGGCAAAGGGTCTCAACCAGTTCACCCGTCCAGACCCTGCTCGGTGCGAAGCGGTGGGATGGGGTGCACGGCTGAGCCTGCCAAGTCGTGGAGGTGCGGTCGGCCACCCCACCTGCCCAGCGAGGGCCGATCGCCATGATGACCGAGCTGATGAGATCATCCCCAGCGGATGTCCCGGATACCTGATGGCGGATGCGTGTCGGGGATGGGCTCGCCCTGGCCAGGTCATCGCTGCCAGCTGCAATGCCGATACTCGCCACCGTGTCGCCAAGACGGTCGAACACTCTGCGGAGGATGGCGCTCCGCATGCAGATGCGGCACTCATGGTGGAGTTCTCGGCGATGATCGTGCGCCGTGAACTACCGGCACCGGAAGGTTCGCCGAAGGGATTCCTGATCGGCATCGGCGTATGCGCCGCGAATTCTCCATGCCGGCGATGGAACTCATCACGCAGCAGGCAGGGCGACGAATCGGCCGCGATTCGTCCATTCATCGCGGTCGGCGGCCCAGAGCCCTGAGGAGTGACGCAAGCCATTGTCCGGCAGACGCATGGAATGATTGATGCATATTGAGGCTGTTCCCGGGAATACGGGGTGCGCGTCTAGCAGATGACTGACGTCGAGCGTCTATGTTTGCAGTCGCTTCCGATCCGCTTGGCTGCCCTGCTGTCAATGCTGAGCACTCTGGATGTGGTGGAGACCGCCGTGTCCGCTCTGAAGCGCATGGCTCGTTCGCCGGGTCCGCTGGAGGATGTCGAGCGCTGTCGTCGCTTCGCCATGAAGCGGGCCATGATGACGGAGGCTGACAAACGGCGATGGCGACGCACGCGTGAGGAGACAGGCAGGTTCAACGCGCCCATGGAGATTCGAGAAGAGGCTGAGGACAAGGCTCGGGCAGTTGCGCGGGATCTGTCGAGTCCTGGTCTCGTGGCCTCCCTCCGCAGTCCAATGGATCGCGGAGGTGCGACCCGGGAAGTCGCGCGTGCCGCACTGCAGGGCCAGGTAGACACCGCTGTCATCGCCCGCGAGATCGGCCTGGATGCGCTCGCGTAGCTGCAATGACGACGCAGTTCGGGATGGTCATGCGGGCCAGGCACGAGCGCTGTCCAGGATGCGGCGCGGTGGACCGGGCCGGGTGGCCCGTGCGCGTCGTCAGCCAAGTGCGCTCTGCCCATCTCCGCGCCCGGCGACCGTCAGGCACGTGCAGATGGTGATGGGGATGCTCGGCAGTGCCGACAGCCGTGAGCCATGCGACCCTCCCCGTTGCTCAGCGGCATCATCAGGGAGCGCGGCGATCGTCGGCGAGGTGCCGGCATGCCGATGGCACCGTGGGAGGGGAAACCGGCACCTCATTGGTGCTTGGCCTTGAGCTTCAGCACCTCCTCCTTGCGCGTGGGCCAGAGCGGATCAGGCGTCGCGTCCCACACCTTAACGTGGTCGTACCAGGCGACATTCCCGCTGCTGATCAGGGAGAGGCGCGGCTTGGCGACATCCAGGCCCTCAGCGTGGCCGTAGAGGACGCAGCTGTCGTCGATCTGGGCGAGATAGTCGTTGCCGCACAATTCGATCAACACGGTGTACCAGTGGTCCCGCTCGATGGCGAGCGCTTGGTGGTCGAGGGCGGCATTCCTGGTCGTCGGTCCCCAGCCCGTCACCCGGTTGATGGTCACCTGGGTGGGCGTGATCAAGAGGTTGCAGATGTGCTGTGCGGCCTTGTCGTCGCTGATCTGAATACCCATTCACGCGGCGCCGTCGCAGCGGAAGCGGAACTGGATCACCGTATTATGCAGCGGTTCATGGACGTTGGCCTCTGCTGGATGACCGGCATCGGGTGGCGCGTTGACCCGGAGATGGCCATCGATCAGGGCGCAGTCGCTCTTGTAGGTGCTCCAGTGGGCCTTCCAGCTCTCGGGCGTGAAGGTCTCGTCGAGGATCAGCGTGCCACGTAGCGTCATCGCTGTCCGCAGGTCGCTCGGAGCGGCGGTCGGGTGATTCGTCGCCGGCGCATCTGCCGACACCAGCGGGGCGAGTGCGGCCAGGAGCAGCAGGGCGATTCTCGGCATACGACTCCTGGAGCGCGGTTCAGGCGATGAGCGCCGAGACGACCTCACCATGCACGTCGGTGAGGCGGTAGTCGCGACCTTGGAAGCGATAGGTGAGCTGGGTGTGGTCGTAGCCCAGGAGGCGCAGGATGGTGGCGTTGAGATCATGGACGTGGACGGGGTTGCGCACGACATTGAAGCCGAGCTCATCGGTTTCGCCATGCGTATATCCCCGCTTGGCGCCGCCGCCCGCCAGCCACATGGTGAAGCTGCGGTTGTGGTGGTCGCGGCCGTCATTGCCGCCCTGGACCATGGGGGTGCGGCCGAATTCACCGCCCCAGACCACCAGGGTATCCTCGAGCAGTCCGCGGCTCTTGAGGTCCTGGATCAGGGCGGAGGTCCCCTGGTCGGTGTCGCGGCAGTTCTTGCGCAGATCGTTGGTCAGGTTGCCGTGCTGGTCCCAGGCCTCATGGAAGAGCTGGACGAAGCGCACCCCGCGCTCGATAAGCCTGCGGGCGAGCAGGCAGTTCCGCGCGTAGCTGGCCTTGCCGGGGTCCACTCCGTAGAGATCCAGGGTGGCCTTCGACTCCTTGCCCAGGTCCATCAGATCCGGGGCGCTCTGCTGCAGGCGGAAGGCCATCTCGTAGCTCTGGATGCGCGCGGTGATGTCCGGGTCGCCATTGGCGGCGAGCTGCTGCTGGTTGAGGTGCTCCAGGGCGGTGAGCGAGGCGCGCTGGGTCTCCTCATCGATGCCGGGGGGATTGGAGAGGTAGAGGATCGGATCGCCGCTGGCGCGGAAGGGCACGCCGGCGAAGCGGGTGGGCAGGAAGCCGCTGCCCCAATTGCTCGATCCGCCGCTGGTGCCCTTGGAACTGCTGAGCACCACGTAGCCGGGCAGATCATCGGCCTGGCTGCCGAGGCCGTAGAGCGTCCAGGCGCCCAGGCTCGGCCGGCCGAACTGCGGCGATCCGGTATTCATCATGATCTGCGCCGGGGCGTGGTTCACCGCATCGGTCTGCATCGTGCGGATGACGCACAGCTCATCGGCGACCGTGCCGAGATGCGGCATGATCTCGGAGAGCTCGAGTCCCGATGTGCCATAGCGGTTGAACGCGAATTTCGGCCCCAGCAGCGCCGAGTTCGGATTGATGAACGCCGACCGGTAGTTCTTCAGGAGCTCCGCCGGCGGCAGCTGTCCGGAGCGCTTGGCGAGCTCGGGCTTGTTCTCGAACAGGTCGAGCTGGCTCGGGGCTCCCGCGTGGAAGAGGTAGATGACGCGCTTTGCCTTGGCCGGCAGGGGCGGTGCATGGGGCGCGAGCGGGGAGGGTTCGGCGCCGTAGCCATCCCGCTGGAGCAGTCCAGCCAGGGCCATGCCGGCAAGTCCCATACTGCAATCGCGCAGGAACCAGCGGCGGGTCAGCTGGCTGGGCGTCTGTGGCGGCAGATCAGGTCTCATGGTCCAGGTACTCCGCAGGCAGGATCGGTCGGTGGATGGTGAGCGCGGGCGGTTCAGGTCGACGGACAGGGAAGGTGGTCAGTTCTTCGTCAGGGTCTCATCGAGGTTGAGCAGGACGCG
Organism: Planctomycetota bacterium; assembly: GCA_003136555.1. Lineage (GTDB taxonomy): Bacteria > Planctomycetota > UBA11346 > UBA11346 > UBA11346 > BOG-1363. The sequence continues at coordinate 35,390 of PLEW01000104.1, forward strand.
TGCCACGATGGTCCAGGCCGCCGCATCGGTGGGGGTGGCCCCGGCCGGGAGCACGGGCAGGGTCGCCGGATTGCCGGTGGTGATCTCGCGCGCGTCCAGCCAGCCATCGCCCAGACGTGCGCGACGCGACGCCACCAGGGCGGTGATGACATCCACCTCCTCCGGGCGCGGGGACCGGCTGGTGCACAGGCGGAAGGCGTAGGCGGCACGCTGGGCATCGTTGCCGCCACCCTCCTTGAGGATGCGCAGCGCGAAGGCCCGGGCGGCCTCGAGGAAGACGGTCTCGTTGAGCGCGGCGAGGGCGGCAAGCGGGGTATTCGACCTGATCCGTCCGGCGCATGCCTGGTCGCCGTTGGGCGCGTCGAAGCTGCTCAGCACCGGATCGGGCATGGATCTGCGGCGGAAGACGTAGAGCGATCGGCGGTAGCGCTCGGGGCCGGTCGCGGTCTTCCAGAAATCGATGTCGATGAAGCTGGCCGCCATCAGGCTCGGCGGCACCGGCGGGAAGATGCTCGGTCCGCCGATCGCATCGCTGAGCAGGCCGGAGGTCCGCAGGGCGATGTCGCGGATGACTTCGGCATCGGCGCGGAAGCGCGGACCGCGCGCGAGCAGGAAGTTGCGCGGATCGCGCTCCTCCTGCTCGAGCGTGACTTGCGATGATTGCCGGTAGGTGCGCGAGGTGACGATGGTCCGGATCAGCTGCTTCTGGCTCCAGTGGTGGTCCATGAGATCCACCGCCAGCCAATCGAGCAGCTCGGCCTGGATGGGCTCGGGCGTACGCACGCCGAAGTCCTCGGGCCGGTCGATCAGGCCCTGGCCGAAGAGGGACTGCCAGACGCGGTTGACCGCCACCCGCGCCGCCGTCGGTGAGCGGCGATCGACCAGCCAGCGGGCGAAGGCCAGCCGCGCGGGCTCCGCGCTCGGCTGCAGCGGGTGAAGGAATGCCGGTGTTCCCGGTGTCACGGCAAGGCCGGGCCTGTCCCACGCCCCGCGTTCGAGCACATGGGTGATCCGGGCATCGTCCTGCGATCGCTCGGCGAGGTGGAGGATGGAGGTGTCGGCTGCGGGGAATTGCGCCCACAGCGCGCCGATCTGCGTCTTGATCGCGGCCCATTCAGGAGCGCTCTCCAGCCAGGCGACGAAGAGCGTCTCCTGGTGGGCCGCGGTGCGCTCAGCCTGGGGCACCTCGAGGGCGAGGCGCGCCTCGGTCGGCAGGGGGCCGGCGGTGGGAGCGGTGGCGCCGGTCATGGCGATGCGGAAGCGCCCGAGCAGGTTGTTGTCCCGCCCGTGGGGGTCTCGCCCGGCATGGGCGAATTTCAGCTCGATGCGCAGGGCGGCGCCCTCCGGCAGGACCAGCGGCTCGGCGCATTGCACCACCACCTCGGTGGCGGCATTGCGCCTGCCCGCACCGCGATCGGGACTCCAGGCGGTCTCGGTCTTGCCATCGATGAGGAAGGCCGCGGGACCGAGGGTGCGCTTGTCCTTGTCATCCATGCGGAATGGCTCGCCCAGCGGGCGTTCCGGCGATTCATAGTCTGCGGTGGCCTTGGTCAGGGCGATGCGCGTCCAGGCGCTCTCGCCCGGCGGCCGCATCTCGATGATGAGTTCGGCAACGGCGAACAGCCCGTCGATGTTGCGACCGGGTCCGCCGAAGATCAGGTCGCGGTGGGTCAGGGCTTCCAGGCGGAAGCCGGTGATGGTCGAGGTCCTGGGCGTCGCCGTGAAGCTCAGCTCGCCATTGTTGCCGCGGAATCCGAGGGAGAGCACTGAACCGTCCGGCAGCACCTGCGGATGCACCAGTCCTCCGCTCCAGACCGGCTCGACCGGGGTGACCACCTCCCAGGGGATGGCGGCGTCCTGGAGGCCATGCTGCCAGGCGGTGAAGCGGCTCTGCCAATCGGCATGCTCGCTTTTCACCCGTGCTGCGATGTCGGCGATGCCGTGGTGGATGGAGGCGATGGTCGTCAGCTTCTCCGGCCCATAGACCCGCGAGGTCGCCTCGTAGGTGTTATTCAGGGCGGCGAACATGCGATAGTAGTCATCCTGGGTGATGGGGTCGAACTTGTGGGAATGGCACTGGGCGCACTGCACGGTCAGCCCGAGCACGCCCTTCCCCAGCGCATCCATGCGGTCGAACATGCCCTCCATGCGGTACTGCTCGGCGATGATTGCGCCTTCCTCGGAGACCATCGCATTGCGCAGGTAGCCGGTCGCGACCATCTGGTCCTGGGTGGCCTCCGGCAGCTGGTCGCCGGCGATCTGCTCGATGATGAAGCGGTCATAGGGCATGTCGGCATTGAGCGCCCGGATCACCCAGTCGCGCCAGGCCCATTGCTGGCGCGGGAGATCCTTCTCGTAGCCATCGCTGTCGGCATAGCGGGCGACATCCAGCCAGGGACGCGCCCAGCGCTCACCATAGTGCGGCGATGCCAGCAGGGTGTCGACCAGGGCGCTATACGCCGCCTCATGATCATGGGACCAGGCGCCAGCGAAGTCGTCGAGATCCCGGGGCCCTGGGGGCAGGCCGACGAGATCGAGCCAGAGCCGGCGGCACAGGGTGGCCGCATCCGCCTCCTGGGCATGGGTCAGACCGGCTCGTGACAGCTGGGTGGCGACCAGCGTGTCGATGGCATGATCACGTGCCTCGGCGGACAACTGCGGCTGCTGCGGCGGGATGTAGGCCCAATGCGGCTGATACGCGGCTCCGTGCGCGACCCAGCGGCGCAGGATCTCGATCTCCTCGGGCTTGAGCGGATTCTTGGCCTTGGGTGGCGGCATGATGTCATCGGGATCGCTGCTCAGCACCCGCTTGATGAGCATGCTTGCCTCGGGTTTGCCGGGAATGATGGCGGCATCGCCCGATTTGCCGCCCTTCAGCGCCGCCTCACGTTCATCGAGACGCAGGTTGCTCTTGCGCGCGGCCTTGTCCTGGCCGTGGCAGGTGAAGCAGTGCTCGGCCAGGATCGGCCGGATATCGCGATTGAAGGTCAGCTGCTCGCCGGAGTCGGCGGCAGCTGCCCGTGCACCGATGACGCACATCAGCAGCACCAGGGCTGCGATGAGGCGACGGGATGGCAGGACCGATGCGGTCAGTGGTCGCTCATGCTGCATGGTGTGATACTCTGGCGCACAGCCATGGATTTGTCTTGGATATCATCGGCATGGACTGGTATAAAGGACGCATCAGAGATACCGACCGCCGCTTGGCTTTGTTGAGTCGTATCGAGGGCAGGCAGCTGGCCCGCCTCTTCGACCTGCTCCCCGATGTGGCGTTCTTCATCAAGGATTGTGACGGGCGCTTCCTGGCCCTGAACCGTCGCGGCTGCGAGTTCTGCGGCGTACCGTCCGAACGCGCCGCCTTGGGCAAGACCGACTTCGATGTCGTCCCGCACAGCCGTGCGGCCGAATACCGCCGCGATGACCTGCAGGTCATGCAGAGCGGCCGTGCGATCGTCAATCGCGTCGAAAGCGCCCCGCAGAGCACCTCGACCACCCATTTCATCCTGACCAGCAAGATCCCGCTGCGCGATGCGCGCAAGAGGGTCATCGGCCTTGCTGGCATCTCCCGCCTGGTGGAGCGGGTGCGGGAACGGCCAGGGGCGGTGACCCGCCTGGCCGAGGTCCTCGAGACCCTCCACGATCCTGCGCACGCCGGAGTCTCCACTGCCGAGCTGGCGCGGCGTGCCGGGCTGTCGGTCAGCCAGTTCGAGCGCGTCTTCCGCACCAGCTTCGGCTCGTCGCCCAGGCAGTACCTGGTGCGCATCCGCATCGAGGCATCGGCGCGCGCCTTGGCTGAAGGCGATCAGACCATCACCGCGATCGCCCACGCCTTCGGCTTCTATGACCATGCGCATTTCACCCGCAGCTTCCGCAAGGTCATGGGCATCACGCCATCGGCCTATCGCCGCGAGCACCATCATCCGACGGCGCGGGGATAGCGAGACCGCAGGCCTGCGCCGGCCGTCTCGACGCGGTCGCCGGGAAGGCCGGCAACAGGCCAAATCAGACCGCCACCCGGTCTTGCCGCAGTTAGCTGGCGAGGTGCCATCGTCGGCGAGGTGGTTGGTGGCCCACAGCACGCCACACGTCACCAGGCCGAGGTGACGTCCTGGGTGCTGGTCACACCCCCCTTGCCGTCGGCGCCCTTGGTTGTCCTCGGCATCTGCCGGGTGCCCTTGGCCGGGGCTTGGCCGGTGAGTATCCGGACGTTGCTCTGGCGTTGCTCATCGGGCGACAGCCGCCTTCGCCCTATCCGGCATGCGCCTCGAAGCCGGCGATGACGTCGAACAGCTCGCCATCGATGCCGCTCTGGCGCAGGCGGTGGTAGGAGGCATGCATCCCCACCAGCACGTCATCGATGTTCTTCTCCGCCCGCTCCATCGCCGCCAGGCGGCTGGCGTTCTCGCTCGCCAGCGATTCGGCGCACGCGCGGAAGAGCGAGATGAAGAGATGCTCGCGCACCAGCGCATGCAGCGCTCCCTGATCCTCGAGCATGATCTCGGGCGCCGTGCGCGTCGGCCACGGGATGGCGCTGAGGCGCTTCTGCCACTCGTCATCCAGCGGCAGCAGGCGCAGGCGGGACGGATCATAGCCCGCGCCAGGACGTGGGCGGTTGTGGAAGACCAGCACCTCGGCGTACCGCCCGGTCGCGATCTGCCGTTCGCAGGCGAGCTGGAGCTGTGTGACCAGCGGCGCGATGCCGGCTACCGCATTCGGCAGCTGGTAGAGGCCCAGGAGCGGCAACCCGGATTCGGCCAGCCGGGCATGCACGCGCTCACCGACGGCCCAGACGAAAGCCCGTCCCGGCAGGGTGGCGAGCTGCTCGATGACGTGGGCGGCGATCACCTCATTGAACTGACCGACCAGGCCCTGGTCGGAACCGAAGACGATGGCACCGACCGCCGGCGCTGCTCTGCGCATGCTGCCGATGCGGTCGGCATCCGGGGCGGCACGCCGCCGCAGGCAGGCACCCAGGCCCAGGGCAATGGTGCGGTCGTAGTCGGACAGGGCGCCGACCGCCTGCTCGTACTGGCCGATGGCGGCGGCGGTGATCGCCTTCATCGCCCGGACGACGGTCTGGAGATTCCCCGCGGCGCCGATCTGGCGGTGCAGGCTGTCGATGCTCTCGCTCATGGCCTCATCCGTGGGCTGGCCGGTTGCAGATCGTCCTGGACGGCGGCGGTGGCGGCGGCAGTGGCGGCGGTGGAGAGGGGGGCTGCCTGGAAGCGCAGGAGCGCCTGCTGCGCGAGTTCGATGATGGCCGCGCGATCCTCGCTGCTGAGCGCAGGGGCGCTCACCAGGCGTGCGACCATCGCCGGCGGCATGGCGTCTGCGGCATGGCGGACCGCGCCTTCGGCCTCGGCCATGGCATCGAGCGGCACGGCATCGAAGAGTCCTGCCGAGAGGGTGAGCAGGACCGCGATCTGGCCCGGGACGCTGACGGGGGACTGCTCCGGCTGCTTCAGGCAGGCGCGGATGCGCCGGCCGTGCTCGATGATCGAACGCGAATGCCCATCGAGTCGGGCGCCGAAGCGGGCGAAGGTCTCGAGTTCCTCGAACTGCGCATAACTGAGCTTGAGGTCGCCGGCGACCCCCCGGTAGGCCGCATGCTGCGCCTTGCCGCCGACGCGCGATACCGAGGTGGCGACGTCGACCGCCGGGAGCACGCCCAGCTCGAACAGCGTCGGCGAGAGGTAGATCTGCCCGTCGGTGATCGAGATCAGGTTGGTCGGGATGTAGGCAGCGAGGTTCTGGGCGTCGGTCTCGATGATCGGCAGGGCGGTGAGCGATCCGCCGCCGAGCGCCGGGCTGAGACGGGTGGCGCGTTCGAGCAGGCGCGAATGGATGTAGAAGATGTCGCCGGGGAAGGCCTCGCGGCCAGGTGGACGGCGCAGCAGCAGCGACAGCTCGCGGTAGGCGCGCGCATGGTGGGTGAGGTCGTCGTAGACGATCAGCACGTCGCGCCCGCGCTCCATGAAATGCTCGGCGATGCTGGTCGCGGCATAGGGGGCGATGTAGGACAGCCCCGGCGCATCGTTGCCCTCGGCCACCACCACCACCGTATGCGCGAGCGCTCCCGATGAGCGCAGCGTCGCAACCGCCTTCGCCACCGACGAGGCGCGCTGCCCGATGGCGCAGTAGACGCACAGCACGTCCGCTCCACGCTGATTGATGATGGCATCGATGGCGATCGCGCTCTTGCCGACCTGCCGGTCGCCGATGATCAGCTCGCGCTGGCCCCGGCCGATGGGGATGAGGGCGTCGACGACCTTGACGCCGGTCTGCAGCGGCATGGTGACCGGAGCGCGGTCCATGATCGGCGGTGCCGGGCGCTCGATCGGCAGGCGCCCGCTGGCAGCCACTGCGCCCTTGCCATCGAGCGCTGCGCCGAGCGGATCGATGACGCGTCCCAGCAGGCCGTCACCGACGATGACATCCATCACCCGTCCGGTGCGCTCGACCTCGTCGCCGGCGCGTACCCGGGCAAAATCGCCCAACAGCACGACGCCGACGCCGTCCAGGTCGATATCGAAGGCGATGCCCTGCATCCCGTCCGGGAAGCGCACCAGCTCCTCGAAGCCCACCTCGGGCAGGCCGGTGATGCGTGCGATGCCGGTCGAGACCATGGACACCGTGCCGACCTCCCTGCTCGCCAGGCGAGGGATGGAAGACGCGCAGGCCGAGCCGATCGCGCTGAGCGCATCGCTGAAGGCGCAGTCGATGCTGGAGGGGGGCTCGCCCATGGCCTAGTGCACGGCGCTTTGGCTGGGGTGCGCCTGGCTCTGCTGCCCGGCATCGGCACGCGCCTCCACCAGCCCGGCGACCATCTGCTCCATCGAGGCCAGGTGGTCCGCCACGCTCCAGCTGACTTTGCGTCCTCCGGCGATCAGCTCGATGCCGCAGATCAGCTCCGCCCTGGTCTCGAATGCGGTCTCGACCGGTGCCGACAGGATGTCCGCAAGCGCCTGGCGGAGAGCCGCCTGCTGCGCTGGCGTCAGCGCAAAGGCGCTGCGCACCAGGAGCTTGCCGGAGCTCCCCAGCGCATGCACCAGGTCCTGCCTGGCGGGTCCATCGAGCGCGCGCAGCCGGACCAGCAGCACCTCGACCAGGCGCTCCTCGAGGGTCGATGAGGCGAGATCCCCCAGGGTCCTGCGCACGATGGCGATGACCTCCTGCCCGGTGCGACCGGTGATGGTCTCGCGCAGGCGCGCGCCGTCGTTCAGCAGCGCCTGCCGGCGCTGGGCATCCTGCACCTCGGCGGCGCTGCGCGCCTCGTCGGATAGCTGCCTGCGCAGGGCGTCGGCCTCGGTCCGCGCCTGATCGAGCAGGGCGGTGCGGCTGCCGGCGAGCTCAGCGCTGCGGCGCGCGAAGTCATCGCGTTCACTCACGGCCTCGGCCTTCCTCGCCGCGGCATCGGCGAGATCCGCGGCGATGCGGCGCTCGCGCGCGTCGATGGCAGCCAGGATCGGGCGGTAGAGGAATTTCGTCAGCAGCCACACCAGGATGAGGAAGTTGAGCGCCTGGGCGCAGACCGTGAACCAGTCGATCAGCATGGCTCACTTCCCCGCAGCCTGGCTGATCGCATGGTTCCAGAACGGATTGGCGAAGATCAGGATCATCGAGATGACGAAGCAATAGATTGCGGTCGACTCGATCATCGCCAAGCCGACGAACAGGGTGCGGGTGATGGTCGCCGAGGCGTCCGGCTGCTGCGCCAGGGCGGTGAGCGCGGTGGCCACCGACCGCCCTTCGCCGAGCGCCGGTGCCATGCAGCCGATGCCGGTGGTCAGTCCGGCGGTGGTGATCGAAGCGATGGCGATGATGGTGCTGCTGTCCATATCTGACTCCGTGTGTGTCGACGACTGGTCAGACCGCTGGCGCGGACTGTGTGCTCGGGCGGGAACGCAGGGCGGCCGCGATGTAGACCGCGGCCAGGATGCTGAAGATGTAGGCCTGGACCATGCCGGTGAGCAGGCCGAGCAGGGTCATGACGATGGGGAAGATGAACGGGGTGATGGTCAGCAGGATGGCGATGATCATCGCCCCGCTCATCATGTTGCCGAACAGGCGGATGGCCAAGGCGAGCGTGCGCGAGAGCTCGCTGATGATGGTGAAGGGCAGCATCAGCACGGTCGGTTCGATGTAGGAGCGCAGGTAGCCGCGCAGGCCCTGATCCCTGATGCCGAACAGCGGGACGGAGACGAACACGCACAGCGCCAGGGCGACGGTGGTCGACAGCGACGCGGTCGGCGGCTCATAGCCCGGGATGATGGTGCACAGGTTGGACATCGCCAGGAAGAGGAACAGGGTGGCGAGGAAGCTCAGATAGGTCCGCGCCGCAGGCAGGCCCACGCCCGCGATCTGCTGCTCGATGGCGATGACGATGATCTCGAGCAGGCATTGCCAGCGGGAGCGCGACGTGCCATGGGACAGCCGTCTGGTGATGAGCAGGGCGCTGAGCACCAGCACCAGCATCACCGCCCAGGTCAATACGATGGTGAGGTTGAGCGTCAGCGGCCCGCTGCTCCAGAGCACGACCTCATCCGGGCTAAGGTGCATTGCCGGCCTCAGTTGCGCTGCCGCCAGCACCCTGCCCGGAGGCGCGCGTCAGGCGCTCCACCACCAGGCGGGCGGCGATGAAGCCGAGCAGGCAGAGGATCAGGCGCTGCCACTGCCCGCCGCCAACCAGGTAGAAGCCGGACAGGGTGATGGCCAGGCGCAGCATCAGGCTGGCCATGAACCACAGCGCCGGGTGCCCGGAGGCCAGGCCCCGGCGCACCGTCCACCACAGGCCGCCGAAGAAGACCGCGCCGAGCGCCCCGCCGGCGGGCACGCAGAGCAGCAGCAGGAGGGCATCAGTCATGGTCATGATCCCCATGCATGGCGCGGTCCTCCCTGGCGATCCAGCGCCAGGCGTTTGCGCAGCCGATGGTCAGCCCGGCGACCAGCAGGGCGAGCGTCCAGGAATGCCCGCCTGGATGGCGGTGATCGATCAGGTGGCCGAGGCCGGCACCGATCAGCGTCGGGACCACCACCGACCAGCCGACCATGCCCATCATGCCCAGGCCCCTCCACACGCCCCTGGCATCCTGCCTTCTCGCGCTGATCTTGCGCTCGACCTTCGCCGCGACAACAGCGGTGAAGTCCCGGGTGGCCTTGCGCTGGCTGGTGTGCTGATCATCCATGGCGAAGGCTCGCGAAGCGGCGCAGGAAGCCCATCTCCAGCCTCGCCATGGTGGTGCGCGCGGTGTAGTCCTCCTCGTCTTGGGCGCGGAATTCCCGCTCGATGGCAGCGCGCAGCTGGGAGATATCCGTCCCACCCATGGCGCGGCGCACGGAGACCTGCACCGACAGCCCGCTCTTGACCAGCACGCCGCCGTCCACGGCGACCAGGATCTCGCCCGCAGCATCGGTGTGGTAGATCAGGATGCCCCGGCTCAGCGGCGCCACGCAATCGAGCCGATGCGGCAGGAGGCCGAAGGAGCCCTCGGGGGTCTCGGCGACCATGCGCGAGACGCTGTTTTCCTGGGCGAAGATCTGGTAGGGCAGGAGGATCGTCAGGCGCATCAGGCCAGCGCCTGCCTCACCGCTGCTGCCGTGCGCCTGGGCGGTCATGCGGAGGCTCCATGCGGCACGGCCGCGGAGCTGCCTGCGGCACGGCGCGCCTCCGCTTCGGCGATCGCTCCGATCATGTAGAGGGCGCTTTCGGGATAGTCGGCGAATTCATCGCGCAGGATGCGTTCGCACCCGTCCAGCGCATCGGCGAGGCTGACCAGCTTGCCAGGCATGCCGGTGAACTGCTGGGTGGTCGCGAAGGGCTGGGTGAGGAAGCGCTCCAGGCGGCGGGCCCGGGCCACCACCCGGCGATCCTCAGGAGACAGCTGCTCGAGGCCGAGCATGGCGATGATGTCCTTGAGCTCGGCATACTGGGCGAGGGTCCGACGCGCGGACTCTGCGATGCCATGATGGCGCTCCCCGACGATCGCGGGTGTGGCCATCTTCGAGTTCGATTGCAGCGGGTCGATGGCCGGGAACAGGCCCTCGGCGGCGCGCTTGCGCGACAGCACCACCGTGGCCGAGAGGTGCGAGAAGGTGTGCACCGCCGCCGGATCGGTGAAGTCGTCCGCCGGCACGTAGACCGCCTGGATCGAGGTGATCGCGCCCGAATCGGTGGAGGCGATGCGCTCCTCCAGGCCCGCCAGCTCCGTGCCCATGGTCGGCTGGTAGCCCAGGCGCGACGGCATCTGGCCGATCATCCCCGACACTTCCGCTCCCGCCTGGATGAAGCGGAAGATGTTGTCGATCAGCAGCAGCACATCGCGGTGCTCGTCATCGCGGAAGTACTCGGCCATGGTCATCGCCGCATGGGCGACGCGGAAGCGGCTGCCGGGCGGTTCGTTCATCTGGCCNNGCGCTCGCCGATGCCGCAGAAGAGGCTCACGCCCTGATAGGTCCCGATCATGTTGTGGATGAGCTCGGTGAGCAGCACGGTCTTCCCCACCCCGGCCCCGCCGAACAGCCCGGCCTTGCCACCCCGTTCCAGCGGGATGAGCACATCGATGGCCTTGATGCCGGTCTCGAAGATCGCCGAGGTGGTCGTCCGCCGTGCCAGCGGCGGTGGCTGGCCATGCACCGATCGCCAGCTGCACCCCGGCGAGAGCGGCTGGCGGTCGATGGCGGTTCCGAAGACGTCGAACATGTGCGACAGCGTGGCCCGGCCGACCGGCGCGGTGAGCGGGCCGCCGGTATCGACGACCGCCATGCCGCGCGCCAGGCCCTGCGTCGGCGTCAGGGCGATGCAGCGCACATGGTGCGCGTCCCGGTGCGCGAGGACTTCCATGGCGATGGCGCCAGCCGTGCCGGCCCGCAGCAGCGTGCGGATGGGCGGCAGGCGGCCGTCGAAGCGCGCTTCCACGACGCTGCCGTGGATGGCGACGATCACGCCCTGAGCAGCTGCGCCGTCCGTCTGAGCCATGTCCATCCCCATGCGGTCGCGACCATCACCTCACCCGGGCTCTCCGCGTGACCGTCCGCAGCGTCACGCGTCCCTGCAATTCCCACAGAGTGCCAGGCGGGCGTCGACCTTGGCAAGCGGCCACAGCCGGTACGCACCACGGCTCCTGGTCGTAGTCGCGCGTCACGTCCTGGGCCACCGGCACTATGGACTCGTGAGCGCTCTGGCCAAGGGGATTTGCGCATGCGGCGTCGCACAGCCGCCATGAGCATGCGCATGTGTCCACCGCAGACGGGACGTGGTCAGGGGCGCATGCCGGGGTGCATCACGGCGGTGTGCCGGAGCCGACTCTCCGAGCCGCTGGTGGCGTGCTGCTGGCCAGTGAAGCCGCCTGGGATGGTGCTGGGAGCCACGCCCCAGCATGGCCTGAGCCCGCAAGCGGTGAGGCGGACGCACGGCTTCCCCGGGCGTCGATCCAACCGCGCCCAGCGGCCAGTATGAGCTGGAGATGGAGCCCGACCGGGTGCGGGCGTGCACGATCGCCGCCACGCATGCCGCCGCCTGGAGTACCAGCCAGCACATCCATGTTCGGCGCAACGGCAGCGCGCGGGAGCGACGATTCAGCGCATGCCGCTGGCACTGTGGCAGACCGGAATGGGCACCCCATAGGCTGTGCGCGGCAGGATGCCGCCGGCACTGGTATTACGAATTGTATGACCATCATACCTACCCATGCTCGGCTGATCGCTGGTGCCGAAAGTCCGGTCCGCGTCGGAAGCGGATCTCCGCCAGTTGACCCCGGGAGGAGACATGGGAAATGCCTACGCACCGACCCCGTGCCCATCCACGGCACGGTCGGCAGCGCGTCGGCTCGGGACCCTGACCGCCATTGCCTGCATCACCGCCATGCCACACGTGCACGCCGAGGATGCGCCGCCTCCCCCGTCAACCGCGCCATCTGCCCCAGTCTCGACCGAGACCATCCATGTGAGCGGGAAGGCCGACAGCCAGATCGGCATCGCCGACTCCGCCGCCCAGGGCACCATCGGCATGCAGGACCTCGACACCCGGCCGCTCCTGCGCGTGGGCGAGATCATGGAGACCATCCCCGGGATGATCGCCACCGAGCACAGCGGCGGCGGCAAGGCCAATCAGTACTACTTGCGCGGCTACGATCTCGACCACGGCACCGATTTCGCGACCGACATCGATGGCGTGCCGGTCAACCTGCGCACCCACGCCCATGGCCAGGGCTATTCCGATCTCAACTTCCTCATCCCCGAGACCGTCGGCACCCTCGATTACCGCAAGGGTCCCTACTATGCGCAGGACGGCGACTTCGATGCTGCCGGCGCCGCCGATCTGCATTATGCCGATGCCCTGCCCCATGGCATCGCCTCGTTGACCGGTGGAACCTACGAATACGAGCGCGGACTGGTCGCCGATTCACCGGCGCTGGGCGATGGCCATCTCCTCTATGCCCTGGAGGCCGAGCATTACAACGGGCCCTGGGATGCCCCGGAGGAATTCCGGCACCTCAACGGCCTGCTGCGCTACAGCGAGGGAGATCGACTGAATGGCTACAATGTGGGCCTGTCCGCCTATGCCGGCGAGTGGAATGCCACCAACCAAACCCCGGAACGGGCGATCAACGAGGGCCTGGTCGATCTCTACGGCAATCTCAGCCCGTCCGACGGCGGCTACAGCCAGCGCTATTCGTCATGGGCGAACTGGCACGGTGGCGATGCCACCTCCCAGACCACGCTGAACATCTACGCGGTGTACTACCGCCTCAACCTCTGGAGCGATTTCACCTTCTTCGAGTTCGACCCGGTCCATGGCGACCAGTTCGAGCAGGTCGATCGCCGCTACCTGACCGGCGGTGCGGCGACGCACTCCTGGACCGGGCGCGTCGCCGGCCATGACACCGAGACCACCGTCGGGGTGCAGGTGCGCAGCGACATCATCCCCGAGGTCGCCATCTTCCATACCGAGGACCGTGACGTCCTGAACACCGTGACCGAGGACCGCGTCAATGAGGAGAGCGCCGGCGCCTACGTGCAGAACACCTTCGCCTGGGAGCATTGGCTGCGCTCGGTGGTCGCCATCCGCGAGGATGCCTACTTCTTCGATGTCACCGACGAGGATCTGCCGATCAACTCCGGGACCAAGACCGCGGCCATCGCCAGCCCCAAGGCGACCCTCATCGCCGGACCCTGGTACAAGACCGAATACTACCTCAATGCCGGCCTGGGCTTCCACAGCAATGACGCCCGCGGCGTGATGCAGCGCGAAGACCCGACCACCGGCCAAGCGGTGACGCCGGCGACCCCGCTGGTACGCATCCGCTCGGCGGAGATCGGCATGCGCACCGATGCCGTCGATGATGTGCACAGCACGCTGGGGGTCTTCTGGGTGCAGGCGGACAATGAGCTGGTCCTCGATGCCGATATCGGCACGACCGTCCCCAGCGGCTCGGCGACCCGGCGCTACGGCGTGGAGTGGTCGAACTACTACAAGCCGAAGGACTGGCTGAATATCGATTGGGACCTCTCCTACACCAATGCCCGCTATACCGACTATGTGCCGGCCGAGGGCGGTGGCTTTGGCCGCTACATCCCCGATTCCATCCCCTGGGTGGCGACCGCCGGGGTGACCACCAGGCTCACCACCCACATCTTCACCACGCTGCGCATGCGCTACTTCAGCAATCGGCCCCTGAACGAGGACGATACCGTCCAGTCCGGGGCCTCGATGATGGTCAATGCACGTATCGGCTATCAGGGAAGGTCGTGGGAGGTGCATGTGGATCTGCTCAACATCCTCAACCGCAAGGATGCGGATCAGTCGTACTATTATCAAAGCCAGCTCAAGGGTGAGGCGGCACCGGTCGACGACGTGATGATCCATCCCGCAGAACCCTTCGGCGTGCGTTGCGAGGTGGAGTGCTTCTTCTGATGACGTGCCCTGGTCGTCAGACGGCGGCGTCGCGGCGACGTCGTTCTCGCGCACAAGAGAGTGCCATTGTCCACCCTGCAGACCCCCCATGACCAAGTATTTCGCACCCTGTGTCCTGCTCGCAAGCACCATGACGCCGCTCCTCGCCCACCCAGGCCACGGCGAGTCGGGCTTCCTTGCCGGAGTTGTGCATCCACTCACCGGCCTCGATCACCTCCTGGCGATGGTCGCGGTCGGCATCCTCGGTGTGCGCTGCGGCGGTCGGGGTCCGTGGTTGGAGCCATTGGCGTTCATGTCGTGCATGGTCCTCGGAGGATTCGCGGCAGCTGCAGGAATGCCTCTCCCATTTGCGGACTGGGGCATCGCCATGTCGGTCCTGGTGTTTGGCGCCATGGCCGCTCTTGCCAGCGCTCCCCGCTCGTGGGCCGCCTGCCTGGTGGTCGGGTCCTTCGCCCTGCTCCACGGACACGCCCATGTGGCCGAGATGGGAGCCGGACAGGGCCTGGGGTCGTATGTTGCCGGCTTCCTGATCGCTACCGCCGCCTTGCATGCCTGCGGCATCGGTGTCGCCGTGCTCGCGACCCGTCGCGCACCCCCCATCGTGCTCCGTGCCGTCGGGGCGGCCATCGCCACCGCCAGCCTGGTTCCCGCCTGTCAGTTGATCTGATCGTCTACGGTCACCTGCCCGTGCCCACCCACGAAGTCCACTCCTATGATGCGCCACCTCCTCCTGATAGTGAGCCTCAGCATGGCATGTGCCGCAGACGATGTGGCGACACCCGCTCCCGTGCTGCTGGGAGAAGGGGCGTACCACAACCAGTGGCTGCACGATTGGGCGAAACTCCCCGCTGGGATAACCTATGGGGGAACGCATGGATGCGTGATGGTCGACAGCAAGGACCGCATCTACGTCAACACCGAGGGGAAATACGCGGTCCTGGTATTCGAGGCGAACGGGCATTTCATCACGGGCTGGGGCGAGGAATTCACCAAAGCAGCCCATGGCATGTGCTTGGTGAAGGAGGGTGACCATGAGGTCATCTGGCTGGCCCATTTCGGCCTGCACCGCGTGATCGCATTCAGCCTCGATGGCGACGTCCTGCAGTCGATTCCCTGGCCAGAGCAGGCGACAGCCTACCATAGCCCGAATGACTTCAAGCCGACCTCGGTGGCGGTCACCCCGAACGGCGAAGTCTATGTCGCTGACGGTTACGGTCTTGGCTGGGTGCATCGCTTCAGTGCGGCAGGCGTACTCATCCACTCGTGGAATGGCGCCGAGGGGAAGGCGGGGATCTTCAAGACTCCTCACGATGTCGGAATCGATACCCGTACCCAGCCGGCCCGGGTGGTGGCCTGCGATCGCGAGAACCACCGCCTCCAGCTCTTCAGCCTGGATGGCCCCTATCTGGATGTGGTCGAGGGTCTGCGCCGACCCTGCAAGGCGATATTCCATGGCAATGTCCTGATCGTCCCTGATCTGGCCGGTCGGGTCACCATTGTCGATCCTGCGTACCACGTGGTGGTTGAGCTGGGGGACAATCCTGATGTCGCCAAGCGGGCGAACGACAACGTTCCGCCCGACCAGTGGAAGGATGGCGAATTCACCGCCCCACATGGGGCCAATGAGGATTCCCTAGGTCGAGGATTGGAACATGACCGGGCGGGTGACCAAGCTCCTGAAGATCACCTAGGCCGGACCGCGCTGCCGCATCCAGGCCCAGGATGGTCCGCTTCCTGTGCGCTCGAGCTTCGCTAGCATGCAGCCATGAGCACCCTGGTCCGCCTGACCTTCTCGCTCGAGAAGCCGCTTGCCCGCCACCTGGAACGCCTGGTCGATGCCAACCACTACGAGAACCGCTCGGAGTACATACGCGATCTCGTGCGCAACCAGCTGGTGGCCGAGGAGTGGGAGGACGGCCAGGAGGCCTTGGCCACCATCACCCTGGTCTACGACCACCACAAGCCCAAGCTCAACGACAAATTGATCGATCTGCAGCACGACCACCACGAGATCATCCTCGCGGCGACCCATGTCCACCTCGATCGCGACCTGTGCGCCGAGATGATCATGATGCGCGGCCGGGCGCAGGTCATCCGCACGCTGGCCGACCAGCTTCGCCAGCAAAAGGGCGTCCTCCATGCCTCACTCAGCATGTCGTCGACCGGGAAAAAGCTCTCGTAGCGGCGGTTCGGCGGTGGAGGGTTGCGTCCTGAGGGAGGCCGTATGACAAATATCTATTCCGTCATACAGACATTCCGTGCCCGCCTGGGCATGGCGGTGGCCATGCTGCTGCTGGCGGTCGGCCTCGGCCCAGCGGTGGTCGCTGCCGAGAGCGCCCCCGCTCCCGCATCAGCCCCTCCGGCAGCGACCACCGCTGCTCCCGGTCCGACGGCGGGGGCAGCGACCCCGGCCGCGGGTGAACGGCCTGCCGGTGCCAAGGACCAGGATGAGGCGCCAGGGCAGCCCATCGTCTGGACCTTCCTACGCATCGGCTTCAACCACATCATCCCGGAGGGCCTGGACCACATCCTCTTCGTGCTCGGGCTGTTCCTGCTCGCACCGCGGCTCAAGCCGCTGCTGATCCAGGTCACCGCCTTCACCATCGCCCACTCGATCACCCTGGGGCTGTGCATGGCGGACATCATCCACCTGCCCTCCCGCCTGGTGGAGACCACCATCGCCGCCTCGATCGCCTTCGTCGCGATCGAGAACATCTGCTACAAGGAGCTCAAGCCGTGGCGCTGGATGGTGGTGTTCTGCTTCGGCTTGATCCACGGCCTCGGCTTCGCCAGCGCGCTCAAGGAGCTCGGCCTGCCGAAGGGCAGCTTCTTCCCGGCGCTCATCAGCTTCAATGTCGGCGTCGAACTGGGCCAGTTGACCGTCATCTGCGCCGCCGCGATCCTGACGGTGTGGTTCTGGAAGAAGTCCTATTACCGCAAGGCGATCGTCATCCCAGGCAGCGTGATCATCGCCTGCATCGGGCTCTATTGGGCGGTGCAGCGGGCCTTCGACCTCGGCAGCTAGCACGGCCTGGCGGGATGGCTGAGCGGATGACGAAGCGGCGATGAGAAGGTGCGGTCGGCTGCTGCCGCGTGGGCCGGCAGCAGACCGCATGTCCGAGGCGCGCCAGGAGCCCGGTCAGTGGGCGATGGCCTTGGCGAAGTTCGCCGCGGCGAAATCCCAATCGATCAGCTTGTCGACGAACGCCTCGACGTATTTGGCGCGCAGGTTGTGGTAATCGATGTAGTAGGCGTGCTCCCAGACGTCGCAGGTCAGCAGGGGGGTCTGGGCGTGCTTGAGCGGCAGGTCGGCGTTGCTGGTCTTTGCCACTGCCAGCTTGCCCTGATCGACGACCAGCCAGGCCCATCCGCTGCCGAATTGGCTGGTGGCGGCGGTCAGGAACTCGGTGCGAAATTTTGCGAACGAGCCGAATGCCGTGGCGATCGCTTCCGCCAGTGCACCTGTGGGCTCGCCCCCCCCAGCTGGCTTCATCGACTTCCAATAGAAGGAGTGGTTCCAATCCTGGGCGGCATTGTTGAAGAGGGGGCCGTCGCTGGCGAGGATGATCTCCTCCAGGCTCTTGCTCGCATCGGGCTTGCCCGCCACCAGCTTGTTGAGGTTGTTCACATAGGCTTGGTGGTGCTTGTCGTGGTGGCAGTCCAGCGTCTCGGCGCTGATGGCTGGTGCCAGGGCCTCCTTGGCATACGGAAGCGGCGGGAGGGTGAAGGGTCCGGGCGCAGCAGGTGGGGCCGGTGGCGCGCTGGGGTTCTCGGCTACCACCGAGGAGCATGAGGTGATCGATGGAAGGACCAGGCCCGTCGCGATGGCGGTGGACAGCTGCAGGACATCTCGTCGTTTCATGGAAGTCTCCGGTGAAGGGGTGGTGTCAAGGTGCGGTGGAGAGCGATGGGGCCGGAGCAACCAGACGATGCGGACACGGCAAAGGCAACGTCGACCGACCGAGGTGTGGGCAGTGGATCGTCGGGTAAGGCCAGTTCAATGACTGCTTGAGCGTTGCTCCCTCAGGTGAACCGCTTCCGGAGCCTGCCCCGATGGCGCGCCCCTGCTGCCGGCAGGATGGCATGGTCGCGTCCGGTTGCCGGTGCCGGACCCTCGCGCACAGTGGGCACGTCGTTCCGCCATGGGTACGGCGCTGCGCGCCTGCGCCATCGACGTACGCAGGCGATCATGGCCTAGCGCGCACTCCGGTATCAGCCGTATCCCCTGCGCTCTACGGTCAGGGTCCAGGCCGGTTGACAAGGATGGGCGCAGGCACGCGCCATGCGGATGTGACCGTGCCCATCGCCAAGCCGGGCAGCGTCGAAATGGTCTCACGCATCGGCCGAGCTCGGATCACGCGCTCAGGCACCAGATGGATGGCCTCGACCCGCCATGTCGGATCGCTCTGCTACCGGAATGTATCCGATCGATCGTTGTGTCATTGCGATTGGAAGGCGGCATGTCGATGGGCTGACAGGTCATAATCCCATAAACCAGATAGGAAATATATATTGACGAGAGGTCGACGCCCACGATGGTCATCTGCGATGTGCGGCATTCGCGAGCTCCTGTCAGTCTCTTCTCCGAATCTTCGCGATTCAGCGTGACAGAAAGACATGCGAGACGTGAACGTCAACCCCATCAGGATGACCATGGTGCACCGTGACACTCTTCGCCCGATTGCCGAACGACTGCGAGTATCGGCATCTGCTCTGCACCGTCACGATCATGGGCCGCCCGATCGCTCGATCTCTTCCCGCAGTCCCGGCGCGGGCGCGCTAAGCGCCCACGCCGACGTGGGCATCCCCGTGCCGTCCGCATGTCGTGCTTGCCAGCAGTCTTCTCATCACCATTGGCCGCATCGATGACCATCGCCGTCCGAACTCGCAACGTCCATCATGCTGCGGAACAGTCCGCCTCTCCCGCAGTCCTGACTCCGCTGCGATCACCGGCCCTCGTCGTCCCCATCGGCGCGGCGTCATCGCGGACCGCATCGCCTACCGCTGGGAGGCAGGCGGCGACGACCGGGTCCTCCGCCTATCGCAAGGACAAGCTCATCGGCCGGCGGATCGGCTCCTATACCCTTCTGCGCCGCCTGGGGTCAGGATCGATCGGCGTGGTGTACGAAGCGGAGCATGTCGCCTTGGGCCGCCGCGACGCGATCAAGCTGCTGACCACGACGGCAGCCTCGGACGCACGGATGGTCAAGCGCTTCCAGCGCGAGGCTGCCCTGTGCGGGAAGATCCGCCATCCAAACGTCGTGGGCGTGTACGACTGCGGTTTCGAGCAGGGCGTCCACTACATGGCGATGGAATACGTCGATGGCGGCACCCTCCACGGGGCGATGAAGCGCTTCGGACGACTCCCCTGGGAGCAGGCGACCAGGCTCGTCCTCCAGGTGGCCCGTGGAGTCGAGCATGCCCATGGCCTCGGCATCATCCACCGTGATATCAAGCCGGCCAACATCCTCATCGGACGCGATGGCAGCGCCAAGCTCTCCGATCTCGGGCTGGCCAAGCAGATCGAGGAGGACAGCCTGTCATTCCAGCCCGGATTGACCATGCACGGCGTGGTGCTCGGGTCCCCGGCCTACATGTCACCCGAGCAGATACGCAGCTCCAAGGATGTCGTTCCGCAGTCTGACATCTATGCGCTCGGAGCGACGTTGTTCCAGATGATCACCGGCGAACTCCCGCATGAGGGGAGCTTGCCGATCGAAGTCATGAACGCGGTGCTCACCAAGGACCACCGCCCGGTGGCATCCCTGATCGCGGATGTACCTGCCGGCATCGTGGCGGTCATCAACCAGGCACTGCGCAAACAGCCGAATCAGCGACCGCCGAGCGTGAGCGCCTTCATCGTTGATCTTGAGGATGCGCTGAATCGGCCGCATGCCATCCCTGCGGGCACGCGCGTCTTTTCCGCCCCTCTGCGCCGCCCCCTACTGCCGCTGCAGCCGCCCCGCATTGCCGATCCCCCGGATCATCACCGCGTGATCGGCATCGGCATCGTCGTGATGCTGGTGGCCGCCATGGGGCTCATGCTGGCAAGCCGGTATTTCCACTGAACACGGCAGTGCCGTCGCATGTCCATGGTCTAAGAGGCCGATCGCAAATGGCGGGGAGGGCGATTATCGACCACTGCATCGCCATCACCGTCACCCCGCGAGCCGCACCCGCAGCTGATCGGCGCGTGGCCAGGGAGTGTGGTCGCTGGAGTCAGGCTGCAGGTCGGCGTGCGGGCCGCGGCTCAGTGCGCTGCGGGAGCTGCCGCTGCTGCTGCCGCTGAGGCGCTGCCCGGGATCTTCTCGCCGGTGGCCATCTCGAGCTGGTAGAGCGCGACGCGGTAGGCGAAGCGCGCCTGGATGGCGCCGGTCATGGTCTGGTCATAGGCCTGCTGCGCCTGGAAGAGGTCGATCAGCCCGGTGCCGCCCTCCTGGTACACGCCGGTGGCGATGCGCAGCGATTCCTTCGCCTTGAGGATCGTATCGCTGGTGTAGAGCACGATCATCTGCCTGGCGCCATCGTAGGCCTTGTAGGCCTTGGTGATGTCGGTGATCGCCTGGGTGCGCACCTGGTTGTAGGTGAAGCGCGCCTGCTGGTATTGCGCCTCGGCCTGCAGGATGTCACCCTGGTGGTTGTTGAAGGCCGGGAGGTTGATCTGGAAGGCTATGCCGACGGTATCATCGCCACCATTGCGCTGGTACTCGAGCCCGACATCGAGGTCCTCTTGGCGCAGCGCCTGTGCCCCCTTGATAGCCGCTTCGGCGGCGTCCATGGTGCGGCGGGCGCTCTGGACATCCGAGCGGTTGTCGGCGCTCGCGGTCAGGGGAGCGGCGTCCAGCGTCAGCGTCGCGGCGTCCAGGCTCTCCGACAGCTGCAGCAGCTCCGGTCCATGGATGTCGACCCCGGCGAGGGTGGAGGTGCGCGCGGGCATGACGCCGGCGCGCCCCATGCTGGAATAGTTCAGCACGTTCATCAGGTCGCTGAGGCCCTGCGAGTAGGTCTGCTGGGCCTGGATCAGTGCCTGCTGGAACTGCAGCCGGTTGACCTGGAAGGTCAGCAGGTCCGCTTCGGCGGCGCCGCCGGAGGCGACCTGGGCCTTGACGATCTCCTCGTTCTGATCGGTGATTGAGAGCATCTGCGCAGCGAGGTCGAGCAGCTCCTTGGCCTCGACCACGGTGAAATAGGCCTGCCGCAGCTGGAACAGCTGCTGGCGGATGGCATCCTTCAGCCCGGCCTCGGCCGCCTGGGTCTGGAGCTCGGCGGTGAGCATGCGGTAGCCGCGCTTGCCGCCGCGCTCGAGCAACTGGTCGACGCGCACGGTGTAGAAGTGCTGGTAGCCCAGCGAGGTGGGATCCTCGGATGTCAGATGGAAGAACGGGTGGCGCGTATTGAACTGCTCGGCGGACAGCGTCAGGGCCGGATTGGGGCGGTAGGCGGCGATGATCTCGGATGCCTTGGCGGCATCCACGCCGGAGCGCGCACCGCTGATGGTGAGATTCTGCTCGAGCAGCAGGGCCTCGGCCTGCGCCAGCGACAAGGTGACGCTCACTGCGCCTGCTGCTGCCGCGCCAGGTGCGGTCTCTGCGGCGGGGGCTGCGGCAGCGGGTCCAGGCAGGTCCGCCGACCATCCGGCCGCTGCCAGGACGGCGAGCAGGGCGACCGAGGGGAGTCTATGGCGGCGCGGCAAGGCGGCTGGGCCGGTTCGGTGACGGTGATCAGGGAGCATGGGCGCCTCGGGTGTCGTCAGGCGATGCTGGGGACGGTGCGGGAGCAGGCGCAGAGGGGTGGGGCAGCGGCGCGGGTCCGGGCTCCTCCTCGTCTCCCTCCTCGATCCATTCGCCCGATTCGCTCGGTCCGCTCATGCGGCCGCGATGCCCGATCAGGCTGATCACCACCGGCATCACCAGCAGGATGAGGAAGGGGGCGAGGAACATGCCGCCGACGATCACCACCGCCAGCGGACGCTGGGTCTCGGAGCCGATCGCGGTCGACATCGCGGCCGGAAGCAGGCCGATGCAGGCCGACAGGCACATCATCAGCACCGGGCGCATGCGCATGACCGCGACCTCCTGGACCGCCTGCACCGGTAACATCCCCTCATCGACCATGGCATTGTAGGGCGAGAGGATGATGGTCCCGGCCATCACCGCCACGCCCAGGAGCGAGATGAAGCCGACCGCCGCCGAGACGCTGAAGACGGTGCCGGTCAGCCACAGCGCGATGATCCCGCCGACCGCGGTCAGCGGGATGCCGACCAGCACGATCAGGCTGTCGCGCAGCGAATTGAAGGCGGCATAGAGCAGCACGACGATGAGCAGGAAGCTGATGGGGATGATGATCTCCAGCCGGTCGATGGCCTCGATGAGTTCGCCGTATTCGCCGCTCCATTCGAGGTGGTAGCCGGTATCGAGCGACACCGTCTCCTTGAGCCTGGTCTGGAGCTCGGAGATGGTGGTGCCCAGGTCGCGGCCCTTGACGCTGAACTTGATCGGCAGATAGCGTTCGTAGTTCTCGCGGTAGACGTAGGACGCCCCGTCCTCCATGCGGATCTCGCACAGCTCGGAAAGCGGCACATAGGCGCCGGAGGGGGAGACCACCGGGATGGCGCTGATGCGTGC
This sequence comes from Planctomycetota bacterium, assembly GCA_003136555.1. Lineage (GTDB taxonomy): Bacteria > Planctomycetota > UBA11346 > UBA11346 > UBA11346 > BOG-1363. The sequence continues at coordinate 57,926 of PLEW01000104.1, forward strand.
GATATCATCTCGGTATTCCGGGGTCGCGCGCACCACGAGATTGTAGAACTGCTCGCCCTCGAAGACGCTGGTGATGGGGTTGCCCGCCACCGCGGCCTGGACCACGGCGTTGACATCGCCGGGTGCCAACCCATAGCGGGCACAGCGGTGGCGGTCGACGGTGATCTTGAGCGTCGGGCGGCCGAGCTCGTGGAAGATGCCGACATCCTCGACCCCCGGGACCTTGGCCATCACCGTGGCGATGGCATCGGCCTTCTTCTCCAGCACGGCGAGATCCTTGCCGAAGATCTTGATCGAGTTCTCGCCCTTCACGCCCGAGAGCGCCTCCTCGACATTATCCTCGATGTATTGCGAGAAATTCATCGTCACACCCGGGAACTCGGCATCCATCTCCTTGCCGAGGTCGGCGACCAGCATGGCCTTGGTGTAGCCCTTCGGCCATTCGTCGAAGGGCTTGAGGGGGGCGAAGAACTCGGCATTGAACGAGCCGCTCGGATCGCTGCCGTCGTCGGGGCGTCCATGCTGCGAGACCACCGTCAGCACCTCAGGATGGCCGAGGATTATCGCGCGCATGCGCTGGACCAGCGGCTGTCCGGCCGCCAGGTTGATGGTCGGAGGCATATCGGCGCGGATCCACAGGTTGCCTTCCTCGAGCTTGGGCAGGAATTCGGCGCCGAGGTTGGGCAGTATCCACGCGCATATCCCGATCAGGACCGCCGCTGCGCCCAGGGTCACCAGGCGCAGGCGCAGCGCCTGGGCGAGGACCGCCGCATAGATCGGCTTGAGCAGGCGGAGCACGATGGGGTCGTGCTCGGCGAAGGTCTTGGGCAGCAGGTAGGCGGAGAGCACCGGGGCGACCACGAAGGTGGCCAGCAGGGCGCCGACCAGGGCGTAGCCGTAGGTCTTCGCCATCGGGCTGAAGATGCGGCCTTCCACCCCGCTCATGGTGAAGAGCGGCAGGAAGGCGGCGACGATGATGGCGGTGGAGAAGCATACCGAGGTGCTGATCTCCTTCATCGCCACCACGATGCCGGTGTAGCGTCCGCGCAGGCCTCCCGGGCGCTTTTGCGCGTCGCACAGGTAGCGGAAGATGTTCTCCACCACTACCACCGTGGCGTCGACGATGATGCCGAAGTCGACCGAGCCGACCGACAGCAGGTTGGCCGATTCGCCGGAGAGGTACATCACCATGGCGCTGAAGAACAGCGCGAAGGGGATGGTGGCCGAGACCACGATGGCGCTGCGCAGGTCGCCGAGGAAGATCCACTGGATGAGGAACACCAGGAGCACGCCGACGAGCAGGTTGTGCACCACCGTGTGGGTGGTGACCGAGATCAGGGAATTGCGATCGTAGATGGTCTTAAGCTTCACCCCCGGCGGCAGGATGCCGGTGGAGTTGATCTTCTCGAGTTCGGCCTTCACCCCCTGGATGACCTCGCGGGTCTTCTCGTACTGGCGCATCAGCACCACGCCCTGGACGATGTCGTTCTCCTGGTCGCGTCCGGCGATGCCCAGGCGGGGGGCGAAGCCGATCGACACCTCGGCGACGTCCTTGACGTAGACCGGCGTGCCGTTGTAGGTGGCGAGGACGATGTCCTTGATGTCCTCGACCGTCTTGATCAGGCCGACGCCGATGACATCGACCTCCTGCTGGCCCATCTCGATGGTCCGTCCGCTGACGTTGAGGTTGCTGTTGCCGATCGCGTTCAGCACGGTGGGCAGGGAGAGATGGTAGGCGGCCAGCTTGGCCAGGCTCACCTCTGCATGGTATTCCTTGGTAGTGCCGCCCCAGCCGACCACATCCAGCACGCCGGGGACGGTCTTGAAGCGCCGGGTCAGCACCCAGTCCTGCAGGCTCTTGAGCTCGGTCAGGCTGTAGCCGGGCGGACCGCTGAGCTGGTAGCGGAAGATCTCGCCCACCGCGCTCTCGGGAGAGATCTGCGGCACCACTCCGCTGGGCAGCGGCGCGAGCAGGGAGAGCCGGTTGATGACCTCCTGCAGCGCGCTCTTGTAGGGCGTCTCATAGGAGAACTGCAGCCTGATGTCGGACAGACCGACCAGCGATTGCGAGCGGCAGAACAGCAGCCCCGGCATGCCCGCCATCTGCACCTCGATGGGGATGGTGAACAGGCGCTCGACCTCCTCGGCGGACTGGCCCGAGGGCTGGGCGATCAGCTCGATGATGGGGGGCGACGGGTCGGGGTAGGCTTCGATGTTCAGGCGGCGGAAGGTCATGTAGCCGGTGCCGAGGAAGCACAGCACCATGAACAGCACCAATGGGCGCCGCTTCATCAGGAAGGTGACAATCGAAGTGATCATGGGTGAGTCGGTGCCTCTGTCGCGGTCATCGCTGGGCGGTCGGTGGGATCAGGGGGCTCGGCCGAGGCCGGCGGTCATTCGCTGTCGAGGAAGATCCCGCCCTTGAGGACGATGTGCTCGCCGGTCTTCAGCCCCTCGAGCACCTGCGCCAGGCCGTCCTGCGGCGGGCTGCAGATGACCCGGTGCTTGGTGAACTTGTTGTCATCGTGGTAGGTCCAGACATAGGTCGAGGCGCCGACATGGACGAGTGCCGAACTCGGCACGCTGGGAGCGCTGACGGTGGTGGCCGAGAACACCCGGAAGGTGGCGAACATCTCCGGCCTGAGCTTGCCATCCTTGTTGTCGACCGTGCAGCGTACGGTGATGCGGTGGGTGTTGGGATCGACCGCTGGGGTGATGTAGGAGATCGCCGCGGAATAGACATCATCGGGGAAGGCCATGACCCGCACTTCGACCGGCTGCCCGATCTTGACCCAGCGCGCATCGGTCTCGTAGATGTCCGCGCTCATCCACACTTTCGAGAGATCGGCGACCGTGTACATCGGATCGGCATTGTCAGGGCGGATGACCTGCCCGGTGCCGATCTTGCGGCTGACCACCGTGCCGGCGATGGGCGAACGCACCACTGCGAGGCGTGCGGGCAGGGCGCCCTGCTCGAGGGCCAGGATGTCGGCATCGGTCTTGCCGAAGATGCGCAGCTGGCCGCGCGCGGCCTCCTGCGCGACCTCGGCGGCCTTGAGGTCGGTCTCCGCCGAGCGCACATCCGCTTGGGCCTGTTCGAGATCCTTGAGCGCGATGGCATGCAGGTCGAAGAGCCGCTGCTGCCGGGCGGCGATGCGCTTGAGCTGCTCGAGGGCGAGGCGCGCCTTGTTGGTCGCTGGTATCGCCGCGACCAGCCCGACCTCCGCCTGGAACATGTCGGGGCTGTCGATTTCGACCAACGGCTGCTGCGGGGTGACCAGATCGCCGGGCTTGGCGTCGAGCTTGACCGCATGTCCGCCGACCAGGGAGAATACCGGGGTGGTGAGATCGTCATCATTGGCGATCTTGCCGGTGGTCATCAGTTCGGGCCGGAATTCGTGGTCGGTCACCGTGCCGAGGGTCAGGGCGTGGATCTGATCGGTTGGCAGGGTGGTGGTGATCTCGGGCGCGGGCTGATCGCCTGCCGGCGCGATGACGGCGGCTGATGAGGTGCTATCGACCGTGGGTGGTGTCCAATTCAGGACCTTGCCAATCATCACTCCCACCAGGAGGCCGATGACCAGGCCGACGCAGAGCGAGCCGACGATGACGAACTGGGGTGTGCGCGGCTGCGCGGCCGGGGTGGAGGTGCCGGAGACCTTGCGCGTGTTGGTGGCCGATATCTTGCGTGGCGGCGGCGGCGCGGCTGGAGGAGCTGCTGGGGGTACCGCCTGCGGGACCTTGGGATCAGGCTGGGCGTTGGGATCAGGCTGGGTCACGGAGCAATTCCTTGCGGGGGGCTACTCGCATCTGCGGGGCGTCTGGCAATCGGGCGTATGGAATGCATGGGACGGAGCGTGAGGAGGTGGCATCTGGCAGCGGCGAGTGAAGCTTGCTGATGAGGTGCATGGGCATGGCACGTTGGTGTAACCAAAGCCGGATGAACGGCGAAGCATACCCATGGGTCGCACGATGGGCTAGCGTACCTTGGTATCATGTTCAGGGGGTCGCTCATTCAGGTACTCGAGTACGGTAGGCGGGTGTCAGGTCCGGATCGACTAAAGTACCCTATTCAGGCGTCCTGGACCGTGATAGATACCCTCAACGCGTCGATTGGTTGGCGTCAGGTCATCCACTTCTGGGCATCCCCGTGCGGATGACCGGCATGAGTCCCTCGTGGTTGTGCTGAGGTCTGCTGCCATGCGCTCGGTCCTGCTCATCGATGATCAGCGTGACCAGCGCCGCCGTCTGGCCACCGCGTTGTTGGAGCGCGGCTGCGCCGTCAGGATCGTCGGCAGCGACCTCAGCGAGGTCGATCTGATCACCATCCCCTGCGAGGTGGTGGTCATCAACTTGGCCGGTTCACCCCTGGGCGGTCGCCTGGCGCTGGACCAGGTGCTCGCGCAGACCACGCCGCGCATGACCATCGTCATCGACCAGCATGCCGGGGCATTTACCGATCAACGCCTATTCGATCAGGGCGTCATCCTTGTCACAGCTCACCCGGAAGTCGAGAGCCGCATCGGCGCCCTCATCGCTCCCGACGCCCCCACCCCGCCCCCACCGGAGCGTGCGCCATCGCCTCCAGCCGACGAGCTCGCCAGCCTGTCACCCCGGCAGCAATCCATCATCGCCGGAGTGATGGCCGGCCACCCGAACAAGCGCATTGCCGCCGATGTCGGCATGTCCGAGCAGAGCGTGAAGAACATCCTCACCCTGCTCTACCGCTCCTATAGGGTCCGCAACCGTGTCAGCCTCATCAATGCCATCTCCAAACGCACGCTCCAGCAGTGATGGCCGTCTGCGCCTGCATGCGATGAGCGGACACCTGCCGCAGGAGGGACTGCCCCAGCAGGCGCACCCGCTGCAGACAGCGCACCCCCTGCCTCTGCTGACGCCACCGGGGGGCGCCCCAGTGCCGCTGAGCGGACCCGCGCTGGCCCAGAGCCTGGTGTCGTCGGGCTATCTCCTGTGCGAGGAGCTCGGTCGCGGGGGGCTCGGGCAGGTCAATGCCGCGATGCAGCGGGTGTTCGGCCGCACGGTGGCGATCAAGCAGCTGGTGGATGGCGTCACCAGCGACCGGGCGATCACCAAATTCGTCGCCGAAGCGCTCATCGCCGCCCTGCTCGAGCATCCCAACATCGTCCCTATCCATGACCTGATCATCGCCGCCGATGGACGGCTGCAGCTGGTGATGAAACGCGTCGAGGGCCTCTCCTGGGGCAGCCTGCTGAGCCCGGAGACCGCCTATCAGCGCGCCTACAGCCAGAGCATGACCCTCGATGACCATCTCGACATCCTGATGAAGGTCTGCGATGCCATCGCCTTCGCGCACGGCAAGGGCATCGTGCACCTCGATCTCAAGCCCGACAATGTCATGGTCGGCGCTTTCGGCGAGGTGCTGGTGATGGATTGGGGCTGCGCCATGGCCCTGGTCGAGGGCCAGCACCATCCGCTGATCGCTTGCGTGCGCCGGCTGACCTCGCCCGCGGGGACGCCCAGCTACATGGCGCCCGAGCTGGCGACCGCGCAGGCCGACCGCATCGGCACGCACAGCGACGTCTACGAGCTGGGGGCGATCCTCTACGAGCTGCTCACCGGGCAGCAGCCCAACCGCGGGATCGAGGTCGATGAGGTGATGCGCGATGCCGCCTTCGGCACCCTGGTCCCGCCGCAGGAAGCGGCCCCATCCCGTGACATTCCGGATGAGCTCGCCGACATCTGCATGCAATGCCTGCATAAGGAGGTGGATACCCGCATCCCGACGGTCGGCGCCCTGTCGGTGCGCCTGACCGCCTACCGCCGGCACGCGCAGGCGGTGAGCCTGGCGGCACGCTCGCGTACGCTGATCATCCAGGCGCGCGCCGCCGGCGCGATCCAGGATGAACTGCTGCGCCAGGCGCTCTCCAGTGCCGAGCAGGCCTATGCGATCTGGCCGGAGTGGCGCAATGCCGGCCTGTGCCTGGTGAATGCCCAGCTCAGCCATGCCCAGTACCACCTCGACCACGGCGCAACGACCGCCGCCCACAGCGGCGGCATGCGCGCCGCCCAGCTCAGCGCTACACTCGGCATGCCGCGCCTCGAGGCCCAGGCCCGGCGCCTGGCCGAGGCTGCGAGCGCCGCCGCGCGCGCGCAGGAGGCCCATCACCGGCACTTCCGCGCCGTGCGCATCGCCCTGGCCGCGGCGCTGGGCGTGCTGGTGGTCGGCCTGGTGATCTCGATCGTGGTCGTCACCAGGGCCGAGGGCCGCATGGGGGTGGCGCTGGGCGCAGCCGAGCATGCGCGCATCGAGGCCGAGGCCGCGGTGACCTCGCTGACCACCGAGCAGCAGCGCCGCAGCGAGGATCAGAAGGTGTTCGCTCCGGCGGTCATCGCCGAGGCGCGCAGGCAGATCGAGGAGAAGCGCTTCGACCGCGCGGCCAAGGCCCTCTCGACCGCCATCCTCTTCGATGCGCACCTGCTCGAGGCGCGCTCGCTCTATGCCAATGTCCTGGTCGCCGGCGGCCATTACACCGCAGCCCAGGTGGCGATCGCCGACTGGCTCGCGCTCGCACCCGGAGACGCCCAGGCGATGCGCCTGCGAGCGCTCTGCGCCCAGGCCCATGATGGCGTCGAACCCGATCTCGAGCTCAAGAACGGCTTGGCGGCGGTGTTCGCCGCACAAGGGCTCTCGGCGCTGGCCGAAGGCGTGACGGTCGCACTGCCGGACCGCCTGGAGCTCTACCGCAAGCGCCTCGAGGCCGCCTGGCCTGGCTCGGGGGTCGGCCTGGCGATCCGCCCGGATGGCCTCTTGACCACCACCTTGGAGCGCCGCGTGGCGCTGGCCGAGCGCCGCGACATCGTCGATATCGCCGCCCTTGCGGGCATGCCCTTCGCCGTGCTCAACCTCAGCGGCACCCAGGTGCAGGATCTCACGCCGCTACGCGGCATGCCGTTGGAGGAGCTCAACCTCGAACACACGCCGGTCGCCGACCTCAGCCCGCTTGCGGGCCTGCGTCTCAGCGCCCTGCTGCTGAGTGGCAGCCGGGTGAGCGCGCTCGATCCGGTGAAGGGCATGCCGCTGAAGCGGCTGAGCTGCGCCGAGACGCGCGTCTCCTCCCTGGTGCCCCTCGAGGGCATGTCCTTCACCCGCCTGGACATCTCCCGCTCCCCGGTCGAGAGCCTGGCACCGCTTGCCGGGCCTGCCCAGGGCGAGATCATCGCGCGCCAGACCAAGGTGCACGCCCTCTCTCCGCTGATCGGCACCCTGATAGCCTCGCTGGATGTGACCTTCTGCCACCTCGATGACCTGGCGGTGCTGGCGCAGCTGCATGTGCGGCAGTTCGCCGGGCTGTCGGTGCGCCTGCCAGCGCTGCCGCGGCTCGGCATGCTGACCATCACCGGTCTCGACCTGGGCACCTGTCCGGAGCTCACCGACCTCGGGGCGCTGCGCGGCATGCGCCTGAGCTCGCTGATCGTCTCCGGCTCGCCGGTCACCGACCTCAGCCCTCTCGCCAGCATGCCGCTGCGCAGCCTGACCTTCCGCAACAGTCCGGTGCGCAGTCTCGCGCCGCTCACGAATCTGCGCCTGGAATACCTCAAGGTCGACCATACCCAGATCGACGACTGCGAGCCGCTGCGCGGCATGCCGCTGCGGGTGCTGTTCATCGACCACACGCGGGTCAGCGATGTCAGCGTGCTCGCCAGCCTGCCCCTCGAGGAGGTGCACCTCGGCCCGCTGCACGACCGCGCGCTCACCGGCCTGGACGCCCTGCGCCATCTGACCAGCATCCGCCAGCTCGGCACCGCAGCCGATCAGGTCATGCCGCCGGGCCCCTTCTGGGCGGGCGTGGATGCGGGGACCATTCCCTGACCAGCCCTGTCTGCCGCTGCGGTCGAGGCGCCTAGGCCGAGCGCGAACCCGCTCGCGTCTGGCGGACCAGCGCCTGGCGCATCAGTGCGGCCGCCAGCAGGCTGATCAGGCCGGCGATGCCGGTGCCCAGGCCGCAGCCGCCACCGCCGCCGCCGCCGAGCTGCGGCGGATTCGCCGTGCCGCCGGGGGCGCCGGGGCTGCCGGACGAGACGGTGACGATGTCCAGCAGGGCCGAGCGGGTGCTATCCGCATTGGCGGCGCTGATCACCGCCTGCACGCTGCCGAGCGCTGCCGTCGAGCCGGAGATCAGGCCGGTCGTGGTGTCGATGCTCACCCCCGCCGGCAGGCCAGCGGCGCCGAAGCTGGTGGGTGCATTGAGCGCGGTGATCTGGTAGGTGAAGGGGGCATTGGGGGTGGTGTAGATGGTCGACGGGCTGGTGATCGTCGGTGTCGCCGAGGGGTTGATCACCAGCGGCAGCGTCAGTTGTCCCGTACCGCCGGCATTGGTCGCCGAGATGGTGACCGAGTAGGTCCCCGACACCGTCGGCACGCCGCTGAGCACGCCGAAGACGGGATCGACGGTGATTCCGGTCGGCAAGCCCGATGCGGCATAGCCGGTGGGCGCATTCGTGCCGCTGACGGTGGTGTAGAGGAAGTCGCCGACACGACCAGTGCCCAGGGACGCGGTGGTGATCACCGGCGGCGAGGGCGTCACCTTGATGGTCAGGGGCTCGGTCCACGTGCTGCCGGCGGCGTTCGCCGAGATCAGCGCCAGGTAGACGCCGCCGGCGGTGGGGGATCCCACCAGCGCGCCGCTGCTGGCATCCACGGTCACGCCAGGCGGCAGTCCAGACGCTGAGAAGGTCACCGTCGATGGCGACGTGGCGGTGATGGTGTAGCTGATCGGCTGGTTCACCGCCACGGTGATGGTCGTCAAGGGGCTGGTGATGATCGAGCTTGCGGCGGGATTGACGATCACCGTCGATGGCAGCGTCAGGGAGCCGGAGGTATTGGTGCCGGTGACGGTGATGGCCGAGGCGATGGTGACGTCGCCGGCTCCTGGCGTGCCGCTCAGCTGTCCGGTGGCGGTATTGAAAAGCAGCCAGCCGGGCAGGCCGGTCGCGCTGTAGCTGGTAGCGGTGCCATTATTGTTCGTCAGCGTGGCGGTGAACAGGGTGCCCACCTCGGCCACCAGGCTGGTCGGCTCGGTGAAGACCGGCACGGCGGTCGCCAGCGGGGCGTTTTGCACTGTGCAGCTCAGGATGCCGGACACCGTACCGGCGGCATTGGTCACCGAGAGGGTCGCATTGAAGGTGCCGGTGGTGGTCGGCGTCCCGGAGATAAGTCCGGTCGACCCATTGATGCTGAGCCCGAATGGCAGGCCGGTGGCGGTATAGGCGGTCACGCCGTAGGTGCCGAGGACCTGGTAGGTGAAGGGCGTGCCGACGGTGAGATAGAGATGGGTCAGGCTACTGGTGATGGTGGTCAGCGGGACCGGGAGGACGAAGATGGTGATGGTCGCACTGGCCAAGCCGCTGCCATTGCTGCAGCCGATCTGGACCGGGTAGCTGCCCACGACGGTCGGGGTGCCGCTGATGATCCCGGTGCTGGCCGACACCGCCAGCCCGGTGGGCAGGCCGGTCGCGGTATAGGCGGTCGGGGCATTGGTGGCCACGATGCCGAGGGAGAAGGGGGTGCCGACGACGGCAGTCGCGGACAGGGCGTTGGCGATCACCGGCGCTCCGCCAGCTGGCGAGCCCGTGAGTGAGGGCAGGCTCGGGACCACCACGGCGACCGTCGCCGAGGCGGTGCCACCCGCATTGGTCGCCGAGATGGTGGCATTCCCGCTTCCGACCTGGGTGGTGGTGCCGGAGATGATGCCCAGGGCGGGGTCGATGGTCAGCCCGCTGGGCAGGCCGGTGGCGCTGTAGGCGGTCGGGGGATCGGCGACAGATGTGGTGGTGATGACCGCATCGGTGAAAGCTACGCCGGGGATCACCGGAATGGTGGTCGGCATGGTGATGGTGGCCAGCTGCGGATCCACTGCGAGGGTGAAGGCATTGCCGATGGCGCCGGCGGCATACGCCGCGCTGATGAGCACGGTGTAGGAACCGCCAGTGCCGGCGGACGGGGTACCGGTGATCTGGCCGGTGGTGGGGCTGATGGCCAGTCCGTTGGGCAATCCGCTGGCGGTGTAGCCGGTCGGCGACCCGTTGGCCGAGATCTGCAGGGTGTAAGGCGTGCCGATGACCGCATCCGGCACCGGATCGGGGATGGTGATCGTCCCGACGCCGGAGGGATTGATCACGACCGTCCAGGTGGCGGTGCCGGTGCCACCGGCATTGCTGGCGCTCACGGTCACGCTGGTGGTCCCCACCACGGTGGGGACGCCGGTGATGATGCCGGTCGAGGCATCCAGGTTCAGCCCGGTCGGGAGGGTGCCGGCGGCATAGGCGGTCGGGACATTCGAGCCGCTGATGTCCAGGCGCAGGGAGGCGTTGACTGTGGCGGTGATGGTCCGGTCGCTGACCACCGGCACCATGGGGTAGGCATCGATGGTCAGCGAGGTGACCCACTTGCTGGTGGCCGAGCTGGCGATCAGCGAGACCGGGTAGGCGCCGCCGAGGGTCGGCGTTCCGGAGATGAAACCGGTGGTGGGATTGATGGCGATGCCGGGCGGCAGGCCCGCTGCGGTGTAGGTCGTGGGGCTGCCGGTGGCGACCACCTGGTAATTGAACGCCGTCCCGACGTCAGCCAGCAGGGTGCCCGGATCGACGATGACCAGCGATGAGTCGGCGTTCACATCGATGCGCAGCGTCTTGGTCGCCGAGCCGCTCGCATCGTTGGCGGAAATCGCCACCAGCAGGGTGGCGGTCGCGGTCGGCATACCGCTGATCACGCCGGTGGTGGCATTGAGGGTCAGGCTGGCGGGCAGGCCGACCGCGCTGTAGCTGGTCGCGCTGGCCGGCGCGGCGATGATGGCGTAGGAGAAGGGCTGGCCGACCACCGCGGTCTCATAGGAGGAGCTGGTCAGCGAGAGATCGACCGCCGAGGCGGAGCTCAGGATGAGGCTCGCGCAGACAAGGGCGGCGATCAGGGCTGAGGTGCGCATGGGGACGGTCCAGATGGGGCGTTCGGGTGAAGGAGCGCGGAGGGCACGGCGCATCGAGCATCCTGTCTCATGCGAACGCGGGCACCCGGCGGCGGCCCGACACGGTAATGAGCTGATGTCGAGCGCAAGTGAGCAAAAGTACTGGGATGGTCGCAGCCATGGCCTGGGGGCAGGGCTATGACCTCTGGAGCGATCACCGCCGCAATTGTCGCACCATGAGGCGCATGGGGGGCGGGCGCCGACATGACGATGATGACACCATGGCAGACGGTCCCAGGGGCGTTTCGCCTGATCAGGTGGGGAAGGCGGGCGGGTGAGGGTCGAGGCATGATGGCGGGGTGAGACGGCACGAGCGCCGATCGTGCGATCGACGCTCGTGGTGCGTCGGTGGACACCCTGCTCGGCGCGTCCACCACCTGCTGGTGCAGCGGTTTACTTGCGCTCGCGGTGCTCGCGCCGGTCGGCATTCTCCTCGCGCTCATCAGCCGCCTCGCGACGATCCCAGGAGCCGTCCTCGCGATCCTCGGCGTTCTTCTCGTGGGTATCGGCGATGCCGTCCTGGTTGGCGGCCTGCTCCTTGTGCCGATTGGCGCGCGCCTGCCGCTTGCCCGCATGGTCGAGTCGTTCGACGCTGCGATCGTCGCGGTGCTCGGCATCGCCGAGGGACTCGTCGTGGCCGACGGCATTGCCGGCCCGGTCGGCCGCGGCGTCCGCGCCGATGGCATGGTCGACGTCGCGATGGGCATCGACATCGTCGCGGTTGCGCTGGCGGCGCTCGCGCGCTAACGAGCGCTCGGCGCGCCGCTCGGCCGCCCGGTCCTGCCACTCATGGAACTCGGCGTTCTGGCGACCGGCCCGCGCATTGGCGAGGCCCTTCTCATCGCTGCTGATATGCGCCTCGTCGGTGGCTGCGGCGGCGGTGTTGCCGCTGGCGTCGGCCTTGGTGAGCTGGTGTTCGGCAATGTGCAGGGCCTTGTCGTCGGTATGGGCCGCCGCAGTGTCGCGGTTGATCGCCTGGTCGTCTTGATGGGCGGCGACTTGGTCGTCGTGCAGAGCGGTCTTGTTGGTGTTGATCGCCGCCTGCTCCTGCTTGGCGTCCTGATGTTCGGTGTGCGCGGCATTCAGATCGCCGGCGGCGGCGGCCTGGTCATTGCCGGCGGCCTGCTGATTGAGCTGGTCGGCGACTGTCGCCGACCACAGCGACGGGGCGGCGCACAGGCTGAAGGCGATCAGGGTGGTGCTGAGGATGGGGCGCATGGGTGGCTCCGTGGGGTAGGAACGGTGAGGCGTTCCGCGGTGATCGATGGTAGAGCCTAGCCGACCCGCGGCGGTCGCGGTATGTGGGATTTGCCCACAGCCGACCCCTGGTGCCGTACCTGGCCACAAGGAGTTGATGGGGAAGGTGTTTAGGGAACGGTCTCAGTCATGGCTGGCAGGCATGTCCACGCCGGCTTCCAGGTTACCGGAAAACCTGCACGGCGTCCGCCATGGTTCAACTGACGGTCAGAAGAGCGTCAGGCGCAGCCCGGCGGAGAGGATGATCTCGTGGTACTGGTCGACCCTGAAATTCGACTGAATGCTGGTCAGAGAGGCATCGGCGACCGCCATCAGCCAGTAGGTGAGCGAGCGCTCGAGGTGCAGATCGATGGTCAAGGCGCGGTCCTGGCGCAGCTTCCTGGTCCCCGGTGCGAAGGACTCGTAGTAGGTCGGGCTCCAATCGACATCCAGGTCGGCGCGCACGCGCCCGGGCAGCAGATAGAGCTGATCGAGATTGACATCATCCTGCTTGTAGCTGGCGTACACCGCGCGGGCATCGGCGATGGCGCCGCCGATGGCGAGCGCCAGGGACTCGAGGATGTGCCGGCCGGGAACCCACCAGGTCAGCGTCGCATCGCCGCCATCGACGGTCGCATCCTGGTAGCGGTTGGGTGCACGGTAGCGATCGCGTTCGATGTAGGGGGCCAGGTCGGTGACCCAATCGCTGGTCCAGTTCTGCGTCCAGCGCAAACCGGTGCGCTGAATGGTCGAGTAGTAGTCATGGGAGTACCACTGGTCGTCGAGGTAGAAGAAGGGCACCAGGGAGGTGCCATGCCCGAGCGCCACCGGCAGCTGCGCCTCGTTGTGCAGCAGGGTGGAATCATCGGGCAGATCGCCCTGGTATTCCCGGTCATCGGCATGCTCCTTGAGCACCAGGTCGAGCCCATGCACCAGGGGGACGGTGAGCTTGCCGGAACCCTGGTAGTCGAGGAACGAGTCGGGTGCGCCATGCATCCTGGTCAAGGCGCTGCCGGTGGTGGGATTGCTGTCATGGCCGGCTTCGCCTTCGACCCAGAGCACGCCGGTCACCTGGTCCGCATCGCTGTCGGGAGGAGGCGGCACATCCACTGCGAGTGCCTGGCTCCCACCGGCTCCAAGGCCCAGGACGAGGAGCGCTCCGAGGGCGGTGGTCGTCGAGTTGGCGTACTGCGGCATGAGGAAGATCCGATGCGGATGGCAGGAAGAGGGTTGCGGAAGCGCTGGACATGGAGCTCACCTGGCGGCAGGACCGGGGTGACTCGACCAGGACGTGAGCGTGGGCATCCTGGTCATGGCCGGTCTGGCAGCCTAGCCCGGGCGATCAGGGCGCAATCCTGCACGGTGGGGCGATATCCCACACCACCACCTCACCCCGGCAGGCGCTGCATGCTGAAGCGCTTGGGGCTGACGCCGATGTGCGCCTTGAAGAAGCGCGAGAAGTAGAATGGCGAGGCGAAGCCCAGGGACTCCGCCACCTCCTGCACCCGTTCACCCGCCAGCAGCCGTGCGCAGGCGCGCTCGAGCAGACGCTCAGCCAGCCAGGCCTTGGGGCTCATGCCCAGGTGCTGGCGGAACTGGCGGGTGAAGTGCTCGCGCCCCATGCCCATCACCGCGGCGATGTCCGCCACCCGCAGATCCGAGCGGCAGTGGCTGTCGATGTGCTCCAGCGCCTCGGCGAAGCGGCTGCGGCTGGTGCGCAGCTGCTGCAGCGCATCGAGATCGACGTCGAGGAAATCCGAGGCCAGCGCCAGCAGCAGGCCGCGCAGGAAGGTCACCGGGCCCATGTGGCTCGGCCCGCGTACGGCCGCATAGGCGGCGTCCACCAGGGAGGCGCGGTCATGGCGCACTGCGCAGGTGCGCCGGCCGGCGAAGACGTCCTGCCCGGGCGAGAGCTCGAGGCGGAAATGGAAGGCGAGCATGCGCATGTCGGCGGCGAAGTCGAAGCCCAGGAGGCGCGAGGGCGGCATGAACACCACCGCGCCTGGGCTCAGGGGCATGATCCGCCCAGGACCGCGCGCGCTGATGTCAGTGACGAAGCTGCCGGATGCGGGGCCCCGGGTGCTGATGAGGAACAGCCGGCTCCACGGCAGGGCATTGCGGTTGTGGATCTCGGGACCATCGACATCGACGAAATAATGGCATACCAGGTCCAAGAGGCCGTGGTGATGCTCGAACCAGCGCAGGTGCTTGTGCTCGGGCATGCCGGGGAGCGTGCCGACGGGGGCAGGGGGGTCAATCCGCCCCCTATCACAAAAAGACATGTTTCCCTGCACCGCCGTGCATGGTCATCGGCGATTGGCTGATACGCTGCGGGGCAGTCGTGCGATCACCCTGCCTGCCGGCGGCGGTTCATGCGACCGGCAGCGAGCGCTGCACCGTCCGTCCGTACCCCGACTCCCGGAGCTGTCATGCCTTCGCCGTCACCCATATGCACCGCCCTGCTTGCCGCCGGTCTGCTCGCCAGCCTCAGCCTCAGCACCGGCCTCCGCGCCGCCGATGATGTGCTGATCGCCGATTTCGAGACGGCCGATTATGGCGGCTGGAGTGCGACTGGCGATGCCTTCGGCGATGGCCCGGCGCAGGGCACCCTGCCCGGCCAGATGCCGGTCAGCGGATTCATCGGACGCGGCTATGCCTCCTCCTTCCACCACGGCGATGGTGGGACCGGGACGCTCGTTTCGCCGGCCTTCGCCATCGTCCGCCCGTACATCACGTTCCTGATCGGCGGTGGCAAGGATGCCGAGCGCACCTGCATGCAGCTCATCATCGATGGCCGCGTGGTGCGTACCGCTACCGGTTCGAATGACCGGCCCGGCGGCAGCGAGGCGCTCATCCCGGGATCGTGGGAGGTGCGCGATCGTATCGGCCAGATGGCCACCATCCGGCTGGTGGACCAGGCCACCCGCGGCTGGGGGCACATCACCGTGGACCAGATCGTCCAGACCGATCGCCGGGCGGCGGTGATGCGCGACGACATGAGCAGGGACATCCCGATCACCTCGCGCTATCTCCTGGTGCCGATCGCCGACCATGGGCCGAAGCGCCAGGTCACGCTGCTCGTCGACGGCCAGGTCGTCGTGCGCAATGACATCGCCCTGGCCGATGGTACCGCGGATTGGTGGGCGTTCATGGAGGTGGACGCCTGGAAGGGGCGCACCGGCACCATCCAGGTCGACCGGCTGCCCGAGGATTCGCACGCGCTCAGCGCGGTCATAGCGAGCGATGCCATCGCCGATCAGGCATCATGCTACCACGAGGCGGGCCGTGGGCAGTTCCACTTCTCATCGCGCCGCGGCTGGCTCAATGACCCGAACGGGCTGTCCTGGTTCAACGGCGAGTACCACCTGTTCTATCAGCACAACCCCTATGGCGTCGGCTGGGGCAACATGCACTGGGGCCATGCCGTCAGCGGCGATCTGGTCCATTGGCGGGAGCTCGGCGACGTGCTCGCGCCAGATGCGCTCGGGCCGATGTTCAGCGGCAGCGCGGTGGTCGATGCCGCCAACACCAGCGGCCTCGGCACGCCAGGCCACCCGCCGCAGGTGCTGATCTACACCGCTGCCGGATCGCCCACCGTGCAGTGCCTGGCCGCGAGCACGGACGGCCGCACCTACCGCAAGTTCAGCGGCAATCCGGTCCTTCCGGAGATCACCGGCGGCAACCGCGACCCCAAGGTCTTCTGGCATGCACCGACGAAATCCTGGGTGATGGTGCTTTATGTCGGACTGCCTCATGACCAGCATACGGTGCAGATCCTCACCTCGCCCAACCTGCGCGACTGGACGCGGGCCAGCAGCGTCCCTGGGGGCAGCGATGGCTTCCTCTTCGAGTGTCCGGACCTCTTTCCCCTGGCGGTCGATGGCAACGAGGCGGCGACCACCTGGGTGCTGAGCGCAGCCAACGGCGCCTATGCGATCGGCAGCTTCGATGGCCGGGTCTTCACCCCGGAGCGCACGGATCTGCCGAGCCATCAAGGAGGCGCCATGTATGCCGCCCAGACCTTCAGCGCGTGCGCGCCTGGGGATGGGCGGCGCATCCAGATCGGCTGGCTGCGCACGGCGATGGCGGGGATGCCGTTCAGCCAGGCGATGACCATCCCCATGCAGCTCGGGCTGACCGCGACACCGGATGGTCCGCGGCTGACCCATACCCCGGTGGTGGAACTGGAGGCGCTGCGGACCGGCACCCAGCGCATCCCCGCGATGATCCTGCATCCCGGGGATGCCAATCCCCTGGCCGGCAGCGCAGGCGAGCTGGTGGAGCTGCGCCTGGAGTTCGCACCCGAGGCGTCCAGTACGGTGATGGTCACCGTGCGAGGCGCCACCATCGCCTATGATGCGGCGCATCAGCAGCTGACCGTCCAGGGCGAGCGGGTCCCGGCGCCGTTACGGGGCGGCAGGCAGCGCCTGGTGATCTACGGCGATCGAAACGCGTTGGAAGTGGTCGCTAGCGATGGCCTGGCCTATGTTCCCGTGGCCTTCCTGCCCAAGCCGGAGGACCACTCGCTCGCGCTGCGGGTCGCAGGCGGCACGGCGAGCATCGCACACGTAGAGGTCTCCCAGCTCGGATCCATCTGGAAGTGACAGCAGTAAATCACGGATGCGAGGCGCTGGATCAGCCCGCCAGCATTCAGCGGTGATGCCCATAGTCGCCGCCACCACCGTCGCGTCTCCCCCAACCGCCGCCGCATCCGAATGGGACGAAGAGTGGGACTACGATGATGGCCAGCAGGACGAGGAGGCGTGGGAGGGGTGGCATGGTCATCGGCTCGCAGTCGGCATCGGCAGGGGTGGGTGCAGGGGCATGGTCAAGTCAGGCATCGTGCCGAGACCGCGGGTGCGTCAGGGCACGGCACTGCGCGCCGCCGCCAGGACCCGCGGCTCCATCCGGGCATTCATCTCCCGCACGACGGCCAGCCGGCTGCTGTTGACCCACGGCCCGCGTGGTGTCAGGCTGCCATCGTCAGAGAAATGCGCCTTGATCTCACTGACCATCTGCACCAGGTGGGTGGTATCGCCGGGCCGCTCCAGGCATTTGAGCACGCCCAGCATGTAACAGGTCTGGATGACCTCGCTGAGGATGGGCGTGGAAGAAAAGACGATGATGGGCTGATGGCTGAGTCCAGGATGGTTGCGGATGATCCTCAAGGTATCGATGCAGGTCGTGCCTTGCAGGTAGCACGCCAGCAGCACCAGATCGGTGGGCGTCTGATCGGCGTGATTCCGGCGCAAGGCGTTGATCGCTTCCTGGCCGGAGCGCTGGTCGTCGATCGTGACATCCCATTCCGCGGTGGCGCAGGCCGTGCGCAGGAGCATCTGCTCCGCGGGCTGGTCGTCGACGATCATGAGGCGAGATGGGCGGGACATGCGGCATCTCCGTGGGAGGTGGAGCTATGGAGCTATGGAGCTATGGAGCGGTGGTGGTGGCATGGATTGACTGCGGTCAGGGTACTCGGTGGGAGTGGACCGGCCCATGGGGTCTTCTCCCCTGGGTCGGTTCGCGATGCCGGGAACGATGACGCCCATGAGCCTTCACGGGCCTGTGCCCGGATCCGGACGGCGATGCTCTCGGCGGTGAGCCCGGTCGGATCGTCGGCTCATCGACGGATGGGGAGGCCGTCTCTCTCGGCGCCCTTCGGCCTTCATGATCCGAACATCAAGTCCTGTTGGGCGACCACATCGACCGGCGAGCGGTCCACGATCCACGATCCCCGCGGCGTCACGTCCCCGGTATGCATGAAATGCGTCTTGAAGTGGGTGGCCATGTCCACCAGGCCCGGGAGATCTGCCGGCTTGTCCAGGACCATGAGGGCGTCGAAATACAGGCACTCGTTGACGATATCCTGCGACGGACGGATGGCGGACAGGACGATGACCCGCTGGCTGTGATAGCTCGGGTAGGCGCGGATGATCTTCAGGGTATCGAGGCAGGTCTCGCCATCGCGCAGGCAATCGAGGATGACCAGGTCCGGCATGGTGGAGTGAAGGCGATTATGCCGCAGCATCGCGATGGTCCCCTCCCCCGGGAGGGCCTCTTGGATGTCGACGTTCCACTGCGCCTGGGTGAACGCCTGCCGCATGAGGATGGAATCGGTCGGTTCGTCGACGACGTTCATGAGGCGGAAGGGTCGCGGCATATCCAGTGTCCAGGTCTTCTCGTCGCAGGTGCGCTCAGCGAGCGTCGTGACCCTGCTCGGGACACGTTACACAGTGGGGTGCGTGGACGTCAGTCAGGTATTGTCCCCAGGCACGGCTGCTCGTTACAGACGGAGCGCAGTGACTGGTGACCAATCATGCCGGAAGGCTGACTGATGGTGAATGAGGAGGTCCCGTTCCGTGTCTGTCAGTCGGAATCATGTAAAATCTATAACTGTCCGGGCTTATGATGTGAGCATGAAATTCCGGATGTGCCACGAGGAAAATCATGGTGTCAGACCTGTCGGTTTCACATCGACAGCTCCATAAATTCGCCGCAGATCGCGGCGCATCGATTCATCAGCGATGGTATGGCACGAACTGGATTGGTTGGCCTCTACCGGTCGCTGCTTATCGCTACCGTCGAATGGATCGAACTGGCGATGGGATCAATAGGGTCATGACACGTTCTTGCAATCAGGGAATTAAATTCCCTGATTGCAAGAATCCATCTAATGCCTTTTCTGTTCTATAGTTAGAAAATTGCCGTGCCCAATGCTGCTCATCCCATCAGCTCGGACAGGCGGAGAAGACGACATGATGGCCCCGCATGTCCTGCATTATCATGCGGGTATGGGCAGGGAGGGCTCCTTATGGCTCGTCCTTCAGCACCAGGGTGGGTGGTTGATGAGCGTGCGCGCGTCCCAAGTTCGTAGCTGCATGCGCCCGGAGAGCTTGGCCGCAGAGTATCCAGCCTCGAGGGCAGCTCGGCCCTCATCTGCGCACCGGACGACGTGGGAGGTTTCCGAATCGACTGCGAGGCGACTGGGGATCCGCTCACAGGACCGCGGCGCCCACCGTCACGATGTGTGCCATGACCGCAGGCGCCGCGTCGGATGACGGATCTTCCAGTGGTAGCTGGGTAAGATCGGTCAATTTGTGGTTTTGGCGGTGACGGCAGGAACGCCGCCCGCCGTGATCTTCGAAAGCCGCCGATCGGTGACCTCGTAGGATGACAGCAAGCGTTTCTCGTCATCGGCCTGCGTCATCAGGGGGCGCCCTGTCGAGTTCCGGAGCGCCTGATCCATCGGATGCTCGCATGGATCAGGTACCGGACACGACAAACGACCGTCGGCTCAGAAGAGCAGCTGGAAGCGGCTGACTATGAGATTCTCGTCATTGCGGTCCGAGACCGCAGTCGCCGTTCCGGCCCCACCCTTGAACTCGGTCAGTTCGTAATCGAGCTGAATCTTGATGTTGCGGTTGAGGTACCAGTTCAGGCCGATGGCGAATGCCGTGGCATCGCGAGCGGAAGTGTTTGCAGCCGCATCACCAGCGTTGAACGCCTCTTCGCCGACTTCAAGGTGGTTGATGCGTCCCACCAGCTCCCAGGCGCCCCAGCCTCCCTTCTGAACAGCGGAGGCCGGATTGACACCATTATAAGAGGCCTTTTCGCCGGTGAGAACATAGCCGACCTCGATCTGGTATGCCTTATTGGTCACATAGCTGTCGTTGGTCGCCACGGCGCCACCGGATACGCGCTGCTTCGAGACCACATACTCATCGAGGGTGGAGAATGGACCGGCAGCCCAGTAGAGCTGTGGCGAATAGCGCTCATGATCGCCTTTTGCGTAGGCGCCTGCTGGTATATCCGAATCCATCG
>PLEW01000132.1 GCA_003136555.1 Planctomycetota bacterium
ATTCGAAAGTGGTATCTTTGTCATTCGCGCCAACTGCCTGAAAACACCCTGCCAGCTTCACTACCGATGCATTCGGCGCCAAGCCCACCACGACACTGGTGGTCTGCCTCTACCTCCTGCTGTCCTTGCCCAGCTGCCTTCAGCGGCGATGAGCGCTTGTCCCACCTGCCGTCAGAAGATGTCCGGAAAGCGATCGCAGCGAACACGACCAGGACCTCCGCTGTGATCGCATTGCCGGTGGAATGGTCACTGCTGGCCGCCGTCCTCTGCCGCCGCCTCCTGCAGCGGGGCATCGCTGGAGGTCATCGCCGATTGCGTTCGCAGCCAATGAAAACCCGAGACGCGTCTATCCCGGGCCTGAATGACCAGGTTTGCGGTGCTCAAGAACACCATCAACGAAGCCCCTTTCCCCTCCATCTGCCAGCTTCCCATGACGGCCAGGAGCCCATCTCCTTTCACTGCCCACCCATCAGTGACAGCGCTAGCGGCTGCAGAATCGCCTCATCGTCGCTGCAGCCCAGCTACTCCCGCTGCACTGGCCGCCTGCCGGTGAGGGCGCCATCGTTCTCCGGGGTATACGGCATCTGCGACGACTTGAACACGCCCGAGCGGTTCTGCGTGGCATCCACCCCGGCGCCCGCAGCCACCAGCAGGCGGTGGACGTCGGTGAGCAGCTTGCCCAGCTCCTCATCGCGCTCGGCGCGGTAGCGGTTCACCCGCGCCAGCTCGGAGAGCGCCGATAGCACGCTGAGGACCGCGAACAGGCAGACGCTGGCGAACACCCCGATCGCCGCCAGCACCACGCCCTCGATCAGGCGCCCGGAGGAGGCGATGGTCCAGCCGTGGAGCAGCGCCAGCGGCGCGATACCAAGGCTGAGGATGCGTGCGATGATGATCAGCGGGATGTTGCGATCCTCGACGACAGCGCGGTGCGTCATGATGGTCCTCCTGGGCAGTGGTTCCCGGCCGGCGGCCACGGCGGGACGCATGCAGCGCGGCGGGCCATCCCACCTGGGCGTCTCAACGCCTCCCCGCTGCGGGCTTGCCACCGGGCGCGGGCGCAGCCATGTCATCATCATCGTCATCGTCGTCATCGTCAACCGACTTGGCGGCGGTGGCCGAGGCCGGCAGCAGGAACGCCGGTCGCAGCGCCGCGTCCAACGTCCCAGCGGCACCTGCCGCGCCGGTAGCGGTTGCCGCGCCCTGGGGCGCTGCCCGGGCATAGCGGTGGAGCGCCAGGTGGGCGGCTCGCCGGACGGCGCGGTCATCATCATCAAGGTCGGCCTTCAGCGCCGCCACCAGACGCGCATCCAGCTCCCCGGGGATGGCGGCGATCACCTGCGCCGCCAGGCGCCGGACGCAGATCTGCTGATGGCGCAGGCAGTGGCACAGCCCCGGAACCGCATCCGCCCCCCAGGTTGCGACGCGCGCGGCGAAGCCCTGGGCATCGCCATCCGCGACCGCGGCGCGTGCGGCCAGCATCACAAAGGGAGTGGTGCGCAGCACCCAGGCGGGCTCCCAGCGCGGCAGCTCGAGCCAGAGGATGACCGCCAAAGATACGGCGACGGCATACCACGCCAGCGCATGGTAGACGATCGGCCTGAATAGCTGCACCTGCATGTCCTGTATCTACCCGGTGATTGGCAGCGCGAAAGGAGTGACCGCCATGGCGCCCCGCACACTGCCGATCCCCTCATGGGCACTGGGGATGCGGCTCAGAGCACGGGGCAGCAGATGGCTCAGGTCGCTTGCTGTACTGACCATCTTCTCCTGGGTCCTCCTGGGCGGTGCAACGCGAGGGACACACAGCCTGACCGAGGCCTGTCGAAGAGCTTCACCAGCCCCGCGCGCTGGCATACCATGGCAGCATGCCCACGCCCGCCCGACCCCCCGCTGGTTCTCCCGCCGCACCCAATGCCACTCCCGGCTCGCGACGGCTCCCTGCCAACGGCCCGAAGCGCGCTGGAGCGGCAACCCCCCGCAATCCGCCCACTGCCAAGGTACCGGTGCTGCCGCCGGCCACGCCGGCGGCTTCGGCACAGGCATCAGCGGCCGACGATGCGCTGGTCACCCCATCCACCCTGGCCCCGGTCAGCCCGGCCTCCAAGCCGATGGCGCGCCCATCCGCACGCATGGCGGCAACGCCCGCACGGCCCCCATCCAGCACCAAGACCGCCGCCCGCGGTCCCGGCACTTCGCGCCTGGCCAAGCCGGTGACCGCCCGCCATCAGCGCAGCTCCGGGGGCTACGCCAAGTTTGTGGTCTTCGGCATCGTCGGGCTTCTGGCGATCGGCATCTTCTCCTATGGACCGATCACCCGCAGCCTGGCGCTGGGCAAGCTCGACAAGGCGACGGGCGACGATGCCCTGGTCGCGGCCGACGCCTACATGAAGCTGGTCGACAACAATCCCAGCGATCTGCGCCTGCTCGTGAGCGGCACCCATGGTCCGGTCGAGGCCCAGGTGCATGTCGCCAAGCAGGCGAAGCTGTTCTCGTCGCTGGTGCAGATCGCCGAACGCCACCTCTCAGATCCGCCTCCCGGACCGGATGGCAAGCAGAGCGCCCCGGCCAATGGCGCCGCCGGCAGATTGATCAGCCAGGACCAGCGCATCCTCGCCCTCGATGCCGCGACCGCGATCTACGACTCGGAGACCATGAAGCAGGAGCTGCTGCCGGACGACCTCGCCATGTGGGCCAAGGATGGGCGCTACAAGATCGAGCTGAGCATCGCCGCCATCCATCTCATGGCCAAGGCCCAGCCCAAGTACGCCAACGACACCCTGCTGAGCATCGCCACCGCCACCGGCCAGGATGCCGAGCGCATCGCCGCCGCGATCGACGCCATCGCCGGCAACGCCGACGCCGAGAACATCGGCTATGCCATCACCCTGCTGGGCAGCCGGGTCAGCGACCTGGCGGTCAGCCGCACCAAGCTGACCGACGCCATCGCCAAGCTGGCGAGCCCTAACCAGCTGACCAGCCTGGTCGGCCTGCTGTCGAGCCCCAAGGATGAGGTGCGCGCCATCGCCATCGAGGCCATGGGCGGGCCGCACATGATGCTGGGCGACAGCCCGGCCGACTACCACAAGCGCGAGGAGCTCGGCAAGAGCATAACCCCCAAGCTCGACCCCAAGACCCCGCCGGTCGAACTCGCCGCCGCGCTCAAGGCGGTCAAGGGACTGCGCCTGATCGGCGCCCGCGATGCCGTGCTCGCGCTGCTGCCCAAGCTCAAGAGCCTGCACCTGGAAGGCATCAGCGATGCCTTCATGAGCGATCTCCTCGGCAAGGCGCTGATCACCACCCTGCAGCCCGGCGATGCGCCGGCAGCCAAGGACAAAGCCAAGGCGGGGTCTCCACCCGTCGACGAGGCCCAGCAGATCGCCATCGAGGCGCGCACGCAGAGCGAGGATCTGATCGGCAAGCTGATCGTCGCCCTGGACGACGAGGCCAGCCGCCCGATCGCCGCCACCGCCCTGTCCCTGATCGCGGATCCCAGCTACCTGACCCTGCGCTCGGCCCTGGACCAGCTCCAGGCGCATGGCAACAGCCCGGAGTGCTTCACCGCGCTGCTCACCCTGGTCGACAAGACCTACAACCGCTCGGATATCACCAAGCTCAACGGCAAGGACCTGGAGAAGTGGAAGGACTTCCTGGCCATGGATCGCCCGCGCTTCGAACGCGTCAAGGAGATCATCACCTGGATGGCGACGCATAGGGACAACCTGCAGGTCGGCGATGGCCACCACAAGGCCGAGCTGGGAGAAGCCAAGGATTTCATCGGCAAAGCGCAGGAGGAGCTCGATGGCTGGCTGGTCGACAAGGCCTTCGTGCCGCCGCTGGGCCTGACCAAGACCCAGATCTCCTCCCTGGACAACAGCCTCAAGATGAAGGGGACCTCGGTGCGTTCGGCCTTCGCCGGTTCGACCGACTGAGGCCTGGCGCAGCACACAGGCGACCGATCCTGCGCTTGGCTGCAGATGCGCTGGCGCTCGCCGCGGTGGGCGCGCCGGACCTCCGCGTGTGAGGCTCGATCAGAGTCCACGCGGAATACGGTGGACGCAGCCCCACACACGGCCATAAACACGAGCAACCAAGCCGAATACGCCGAGGTTCCCATGTCCACCGACAGCGATCCCGCCGTCCCAGCCACGCCGAGCAAAGAACAGATCGCCATCCAGGCGCAGGAGGAGCGACGTCTCGGGCTGCTCATCCTGGAGAACAAGACCGGTGCGGCGCTCGCCACCGGGGTGCCCCATTTCCGTGCCGCAGCCGACCTGTGGGAGAAGGCCGGCAGCCCGACCCGGCGCGCCGAATGCCTGCTCGATCTCGGCAAGCTGCACACCAAGAGCGGCAACCACGCCGATGCCGCCAAGACCCTCACCGATGCCCTGCGGGTGTTCGAGGGCTCGGGCGAGAAGCGCCTGGCGCTCGACGCCGCCACCCAGGCCGGCAATGCCTTCATCGCGCTCAAGGACCCCGACCAGGCGATCCGGCACCTCAAGCGCTCGCTTGAGTTCGCCGAGGAGCTCAACGACCACGTGCAGATCGGCCTGTGCCTGCTCGATCTCGCCAATGGCTACGTCGCCAAGCGCGAGGCCACGAGCGCGATCAAGTGCTGCGAGCGCGCGCTGGCGATCTTCACCAGCTTCCGCAAGGGTCCGCAGCGGGCGCAGACGCACGAGTGCCTCGCCAGCGCCTACACCATCGCCGGCGACTTCGCCGCCGCGGCCAAGAACTTCGAAGCCAGCGTGACGATCTCGACCGAGCTGGCGCGCTCCTTCGACGCCACCGAGACGCTCAGCCGCTTCGCCGAGATGGAGCGCAAGCGCGGCAACTTCGATGACGCGCTGACCCTGCATGAGCGCTGCATCGCCATCCACAAGCAGTCGGGGAACAAGGCGCTCCTGGCGCAATCCCTGCGCCGCATCGGCCTAGTGCATGCCAAGCGCGGCGCGGTCGATGATGCGATCTCCAGCTACCAGCGCAGCCTGGATCTGTGCGAGGCGATCAACGACCTCGACGGCATCAGCCGCACGCTCTACCTCCTCGGCGCCGCCGAGGCCAATGCCCAGCGCGATGCCCAGGCCTTCGCCCACCTCAAGCGCAGCCTCGAGGTCGCGCGCGAGAACGAGAACCTCTCGCATCAGGAGCAGGCGCTCTCCGCCATCACCAGCCTGCACCGCCAGCTCGGCAACAACGAGCCGGCGCTCGCCAGCATGCGCGAATGGGTGGAGGTCCTGGGCAAGATGGGCGACCGCGCCGACCAGCTGCGCGCGCTCGGCCGCATCGCCGAGCTGCAGCAGGAGATGGGCGATTACGCCGAGGCCGAGGCCCACCTCGCCCGCCTGATCGAGGTCTGCACCCACCCCGAGGACCAGGCCGAGCGCTTCCGCGCCCTGCACAGCATGGGGACGGTGGTGGCCAAGCGCGGCGCCCACCTCGAGGCGATGCGGCACTTCCGCGAGGCCCTGCCCGGCTTCACCGAGGAGCCGGCGGTGCGGGCGCGCATCCTGCACCAGATGGGCTATTCGGCGCTCCATCTCGGCGAGGCCAAGACCGCCCTCGAGTACCTCCAGGAGAGCCTGGCCATCTACGACGAGCTGAAGGACGAGAAGGCGCGTGCGCGCCTCCTGGTCGACGTCGGCAACGCCCAGGTCCAGCTCGGCAACAAGGATGAGGCCCGCGACCTCTTCGAAGAGGCTGCCGAACTGTGCGAGGACCAGGGGGACATGCGCGCCACCACCATCATCCGCAAGGCCTCCAAGTCGCTCTAGGCGATGGGCCCCGCGGAGGGCGGCACCCGGGTACGCTCGGCCGTGGTCCGTGGACCGTGGTCGCCGTCTCACCGCCTGCCTCCCGCCTCACCTGGCCATGACGCCATCCATCCTGACGTCCATCCAGCCCCTTCCCCGGCCTTTACATCCAGCCCTACCCCCAGCAAAGGAGCCAGCCATGAGCTTCACCCTACCGCTCGGCGCCAGTGCGCCGCCCTTCACGCTGCCAGCCACCGATGGCGCCACCTACTCGTTGCCGCAGCTTTGCGGCCCCAAGGGCCTGGTGGTGTTCTTCACCTGCAACCATTGCCCTTTCGTCACCGGTTCGGACGAGGTGACGCGCGCCAGCGCCCAGACCTTCACCCCCCAGGGCCTGCCCTTCGTCGGCATCAACTCGAACAGCAAGAGCACCTACGCCGATGACGATTTCCCGCACATGGTGGCG
This sequence comes from Planctomycetota bacterium, assembly GCA_003136555.1. Taxonomy (GTDB): domain Bacteria; phylum Planctomycetota; class UBA11346; order UBA11346; family UBA11346; genus BOG-1363. Next base: position 6,220 of record PLEW01000132.1, read on the forward strand.
CGCCAGAAGCAGTACCGCTTCCCCTGGATCTACCTCCACGACGAGAGCCAGGCGGTGGCGAAGGCCTATGGCGCCCTGCGCACGCCGCACTTCTTCGTCTTCGACCATGCGCTGAAGCTGGTCTACACCGGCCGTGCGCTGGACAACCCCCGCGACACCTCAAAGGCCACCATCAACGACCTCGACCGTGCGCTTGCCGACCTGGTCGCTGGCGTGCCGATCCGCACGCCGCTGACTAATCCGATCGGCTGCAACGTGAAGTGGGACGGCAAGGATGCGCATTGGATGCCGCCGGAGGCGTGCGACCTGGTACCCGCCAGCGCGCGCTCGACGACCTGAGCCGGGGGCGTCCCCGCGCCGGGCTGCCAGCCGGGCTGCCCGGTCCGGCGCTGGTAAGTCTTCGGCGCCAATCTCAGACGACGACCACGTAGGCCACGCTGACGATCTCCAGGCGAGCGCCGGCGAGCGCGCCGGTGAGCGCCTGGGCCTGACGCTCCTCATCCAGCGCCTCCTGCTCGGCCAGCAGCACTTCCGGGTGGCCGGCGGGGAAGCGGGCGGTGGCCGCCGAGGCCTGCGCACGCGCCACCGCGAGCCCTGAGGCGGCCCGGGCGCTGAAAGCCGCCAGCGCCTGGTCGCGCTCCTGCGGCAGCCGTGCGCTGGCGTGCACGCGCGCCGCCGCCAGGGCGCGGCGCACCTGATCCTGCCACTCGACCACCTGCTCGACCTTGCCGGCCAGGAGCGGCCGCGACCACACCTCGCGGCTGGCGTTGAGGCTCAGTGCGCGGTCGCCGCGTCGCGGATCGAAGGGCGGTGACAGGGTGCTGAGGGCGGCCGGGTCGTCCTCGATGCCGCCATCGGTGCCGCGCACATAAACCACCGAGCGGCGAGGCGGGGCGACCACCAGCAGGCGGCGCAGGCAGTCGAGCGGCACGCCGGCGCTGGCCAGCGGCGCGAGATCGAGGACCAGCTGGTAGCCGACCCGCACCCCTTCCCAGCGCTTGAGCTGGAGGTCCGCCTGACGGCGCCAGGAGGAGGCGGCGCACCACGAGGCGGCGGTGGCATCGTCGAGCAGGCGGTCGATGACGCCATTGCCGATCGAGAAGAAGCTGAGCGCCGAGCGCTCGAGCGCCACCTCGCGCGAGAAGACCCCGGCCTCGGGCTCCTGGTGGAAGCGGGTGCGCAGGTGGAAGGCACGCGGCGGCTCCTCGTCGCGGCGGGCCGAGCCGCCCATGCCGCGGATCCAGCGGCAGACCGCATCACGGGGGGCGGCGAACGACTCGAGGCCGTTGGCGAGCTCGGCAGCCTGGGCATAGGCGCCCGCCTCCTCATGGAACAGCTCGTCGGCGCGGGCATCGCGGCTATCGCGCTCGCGGGCGATCAGCGCCGCCAGCTCGGGGCCGATGGCGCGCAGCCCGGCGGCCCCGCTGACCAGGGCGGCCTCCAGGGCGCGGGTCTCGAGCTCGTCGCAGACGAATTCCAGGCCCGACGAGGAGGTGCCGAACACCCCCACCCCATGCTCCAGGATCTCGGCCCAGGCGGACTCCAGGCACTCGCCATCGGAAGACACCATCAGCCAACTGGGGACTTCGCCATCGCGGCCGATGCGGTCGACGCGGCCGATGCGCTGCTCGACCGCGGCGATCGACCAGGGCAGGTCGTGGTGCACGACCACCGAGACGAACTGGAAGTTGCGGCCCTCGCCGCCGAGCGGGTCGCAGACCAGGAGCGGGCAGTCGTCGTCGTCTCGGAAGCGCCGGGCCGCATCCTCGCGCACCAGGGTATCCTGATGCGCTCCGAAGGTCTCGACCGCATCCTCGCCGAAGGCCTCGCCGAGGTAGGCGGCCAGGCGCTTGACCGCCAGGCCGTGGCCGGTGAAGACCAGCACCTTCTCCTGCGGATTCTCCTTCCAGAACGCCTTCAGCCGCTCGATCAGCGCCGCCACCCGCGCCGGGGTGCCCTTGGTCCACTCCGCCACCGCTTCGCGCAGTGCCGCCAGGGGCGCCTTCTCGGCCTCGCAGTCGGCATGGCAGGCGGCGCTGACCGCGATGTGGGCAGCGATCTCGTTCTCCGACAGGTCGCTGCGCAGGACCTGCGCTGCAGTCTCGCCGGGGCGCGCCCGGGCGCGGTACTCGGCGTACTCGTCCGGATCCTCGAGCACCGCCGCGCGCATCGCCAGCAGGCGGTCGAGCACCAGCGGATCCGCCCCGGCGGCGAGCTCGAGCTGGAGCAGCCAATGGGCGAGGCGGGGAGGCAGGGTGGCGGCCGGACGCCCCTTCCCCCGACGCGCCCCGAGGGCGTGGCCGATGAGCGCCGCGCGATAGTCGGCGAGCGCCTGGCGCACCGAACGCTCGCGCGCATCGGGCTGGAACGGCACGCGCTCGCCGCTGCGGCGTGAAAGGTCCAGGCCCTTGACCCCGCTGGCCTGCGACAGCCGCGCCAGCACCGAGCGGCGGTGGCGGATGATGCGGTGGTCGAGCTGGTGGTGCTCGCGCACATAGGCGACCAGCGCATCGCGCCGGGTGGCGAAGCTGGCCTCGTCGCTGGTGCCAAGCGCGCCCGCCAGCCCATGCAGCAGGGCATCGGCGGAGAACAGCTGCTGCCAGGCCGCAGCAAGCGCTTGCGCCTCGGCGGCTGCGGCTTCGCGCGTCCTGCCCAGCAGGTCGACCACCTGGTCATGGGCCTTGAGCTTGGAGGCGAAGGCCTCCGCATCGCCGGGCCGGTAGGCCTGGGGCTGGAGCAGGGCCAGGAGCGCGAGGTAGGCATCGGCATGCTGCCGCGCCGGGGTGGCCGAGAGCAGCAGCACATGCGGGGTGGACTTGCTGAGGATGGCGACGCGCTTGTAGAGCAGCCCGCCGGGCTGCATGCGGTGGCATTCATCGACGATGACCATATCCCATGACGACTGCGCGAAGCGCAGCGCGCCCTTGGGCTCGAGCTCCTCGACCGCGCGGCTGGAGGCGATGACGAACTGCTCGTCCTTCCAGGGGTTGCCGGCATAGGTGCGCAGCCGCTCATGGTCGAGCATNNGCCTCGATGGTCTTGCCCAGGCCGACCTCATCGGCGAGCAGGAAGCGCACCTGGCGGTCGGCAAGCACCCGGCGGGCGGTGATGAGCTGGTGCGGCAGCGGGCGCACCCGCGCGCCCGCCAGCCCGATCACCCCGCCGCTGACCCCCCAGGCTGCATCGCGCCAGTGCAGCAGCTCCTCGCGCGCAGCGAAGCTCAAGGCCCCCCAGGGCTCGCTCGGCAGCTGCGACCCCGCGGGGGCGAAGGTCGGCCGCAGGTCATGCAGGCAGGCGGTGACTAGCTGCTCCTCGGCATCGCGCGGAGCCGGCACGGCGCTGAGGGCGTCCTCGCGCAGGGTGATCACCGTGGCGTCCTCGAGCCGCACTGCGTAGATCATCAGGTTGCTGGCGGCATCGCGGTTGACCGCCTGGGCGGCGATCTCGCCCGCCAGCTCAGCGCCATCGGGCGCGTGGCGGAAGCGGATGCGGGTACCGGGGAGCAGGCAGTAGCGCACCACCCGGCGCTCCTCCAGGGTCATTTCCGCGCCGCTGGCGAGGAAGCGAATGTGGGCGTTCTTGGCTTTGCGCGCCAGCAGGCGGGCTGGACCGTCGGATTGCAGTTCAGGGACGGCGACGAGGGCTCCGGCAGGCATCGCGGGGAGCCTATGGCGCCTCAGCATATTGCCAGGAGGTCTCCGCAGCAAGCTGCAGTACGGATGCCCTTCCCCACCGCGCCGCCTCAGGCATACTCCCGCCATGGCCGACCGCATATGGATGCTGGCGGTGTGCTTCGCACTGCTGATCGCCGGATTCCTGCTGCGGCTGATCGACCTCCAGCTGGTCGAGGGGGGGCGTCTGGCCAAGGCGGTCGACGATTCGCGCCTGGTCACCGAGATCCTGCCCCCGCGCCGTGGACGCATCCTCGACCGCCATGGCGCCGCGATCACCGACAACCAGGCCGCCTACAACATCGCGGTGGTCTTCGCCGACCTCGAGTTGACCGGCCGCGCCCGGCGGGAGGTGCCGATCTACCGCCTCGATGAGCAGCGGCTGGATGCCCTGGTCGCCGACTTCGCGGTGCACTCGCTGCCGCATACCCCGGCCCAGATCCGCGAGATCGTGATCAAGGAGCTCACCGGCCACCCCGGGGTGGCGATCCGCACCGGCGCCCGCATCCGCGACACCAACCTCGGCCTGGTCGCCATACCCCGCCGGGCCCTGGTGCCATCGGGCGGCGACGGCGACAGCGACACCGCCCGCCTGGCCGAGGACGACCTCTTCACCGAGGATCCGCGCGAGGCGCTGAAGATCGAGCTGGCGATGCGCTGGGGCCAGCCGGTCGAGCTCTTCACCGAGGGCGAGTTCCAGGCCGCCACCGCCATCCTCGACAAGGACTTCAACACCAGCGGCGACGAGCATTGCGCCCCGGCCCTCGACCCCTTCATGCCCAGCTTCACCCTGCATGTGCCGCTCGAGCACGGCATCCTGGACATGCCCCTGCGCCTGGTCGAGCCCGACCGCCGCGCGCAGGCCGAGGAGGTGATGGCGCGCATGCTCAGCGAATCGCCCCAGCTGGTCCATGAGCGGCTCGACCGCGCGCTTGCGGCGGTGCACGCCGCCGCACCCGTCTCGACGCTCTATTTCGCCCCCTCGGCACGCGCCGAGACCATCGCCCA
>PLEW01000190.1:0-79031 GCA_003136555.1 Planctomycetota bacterium
GGTAGACTCCCCCATAGGTATCACACCTCCCTGCCCTGCCTGCGCGCTGGGTGCCCGCAACCGACTGGATGCCCATGGCCTACGTCTGTGCCCTCGTCCCTCTGTGCGGCCGCCCCGCGCGCGCCCAGCCCCCCCACCCCACGACCCGGGCGGGATGATGACGTCCTTGCGGGCGAGCGGTCTGGTGAGCAGCAAGCGCCAGCTCAACCTGCTGATCGCGATGTTCCTCGCCGCCCTGGTGGTGGTCGGCGCGATGGGGATCGTGATCACCTGGCTGATCAGCGCGCGCAGCACGCGCATGGCGAGGGAATCCTCGCCGCTGCAAATCGCGCTCGCCCGGCTGCAGGTCGATATCGAGCGTGCGGCCAAGCTCTGCATCCAGGTCTCGGTCGCCGCGACCAGCGAAGACATCGACGACCTGGCCAGGCAGGGTGAACGCACCATCGCCGATGCCCGGCAGGCGCAGGTCGAGGGCGACGCCCTGCATGCCGGCATCGACCGCTCCGCCATCGTCACCGTGCAGCAGGCCTTCGCCAAGCAGTGCGAGATGGCGGCCGTCCGGGTGGCGGCGAACGCCGCCATCGTCACCGCGCACCGCCAGATCGATGCCAGCATCGACGGGGTGATGGCGATCCATGCCCAGCTCGACGATGCCATGGGCGCATTGCATGCCGAGGCGCAGAAGCGCCTGGAGGAGAGCCAGGTCAGCAGCGCCGCGGCCAATGCCGGCATCACCGTACTCAAGGATGACTCCGCCACCACCTCCGAGGTGCGAACGCTGGTCTACCAGGTGGCGACGGTGCCCAACCGCTACCGCCTGTCGGGGTTCAAGGACAAGATCAAGGCGGCCCTGGATGCCATGCGCTCGCACATGCCGGGCGATGCCGCGATCGAGGAACTGGTGGAGCACTTCGCCAACGCCATCGAGGTGGGATTCCTCGATGAGGGCGGCGGCCTGCNNTACGCTGCTCGCCGCCTGCGATGCGATGACCACCCATCTCGCCGAACTGATCGATCCCATCCAGCTCGCCGCCGTGCTCGGCCGTCAGCAGATCTCCTCGTCGATCGCCACCATCGCCCAGGTCGGGCGGATCGAGCATAGCGCAGGCATGGCCACCAGGCTGCTGCTGACGCTGGCGATCGACGCCTGGCGCCTGCTCACCGCGCCTCGCCTGGCCGACCTCGATCGCGAGGTCGCGGCGGCGAGCCGGACCTCCGCCAGCGTGCGGGCGGAGCCCGCGGCGCTCAAGGCGTGCCTCAGCGAGGCGAAGCGTCCGCATGAACTGGCCCTGCTGGCGGAGGTGATCACCTCGACCGCGAGCCTGGAGGCGATGCTGACCGGCCCGCAGGGCGTCAGCACGGCGGTGCGGGGCAATCTCACCGCGCTCGCTGATGCTGCGCGCCTGTCGCAGGAGGTCGGTGAGCTGGTCACCTCGGTCGACAGGCAATGCCGGGAGCGCAGCGCCAGCGCCGCGCTTGAGCAGCTGGGCCTTGTCGATGCCATCGGCCTGCTTTCCAGGCTGATCAACCCCCTGCTCGGCGGCATCGCCCTGATCGCCATCGTCGCCGGGCTGTGGGTCGGCCGGCGCATCGCCGGCGCGATCCTGACGACCGAGGATCGCGATCGCCGCACCAGCCTCAATCTGCGCACCATGCTGGGCAAGGTCGGCGACAGCGCGCAGTCCCTCTCGCATGGCTCGCGCCAGCTGATCGAGACCAGCAACCGCATGGCCACCCAGGCGGGCGAGACCTCGGTCCAGGCGACCACCGTCTCGCAGGCGAGCGCCAAGGTGAGCGCCAATCTCGACAGCGTCGCCGGCTCGGCCAGGGAGATGGGCCTGAGCATCCGGGAGATCTCCAACAATGCCGCCTCAGCGGCGCAGATCGCCAGCCGCGCGGTGGTGCTGGCGCACACCGCCAATACCACGGTCAGCAAGCTCGGCATCTCATCCGCCGAGATCGGCCAGATCACCAAGGTGATCTCGGAAATCGCCGAGCAGACCAACCTGCTGGCCCTCAACGCCACCATCGAGGCGGCTCGGGCCGGGGAGGCGGGCAAGGGCTTCGCCGTGGTCGCCAACGAGGTCAAGGACCTGGCGCACCAGACTGCGGCCGCCAGCCAGGACATCGCCACCAAGATCGAGGCCATCCAAGGCGACAGCCGCGGCGCCATCGATGCGATCAGCAGCATCGGCACGGTGATCGGCTCGATCAGCGAGATCCAGACCTCGATCGCCGGCGCAGTCGAAGAGCAGACCGCCACCACGCGCGAGATGACCGGCAACCTCAACCTCGCCGCCGAAGGCTGCCGCGAGATCGCGCACAACTTCCTCGCCGTCAGCACCACCGCCAGCGGCACCACCGCTGGCGCCGACCAGGTCAGGCAGTTCGCCTTCCAGCTGGCGGCGATGGCCACCGACCTCGACCGCCTGTGCGCGCAGCAGGATGTCGGGACCTCGACGTTGCAGCCGGCACTGCCGCGCCCGCTGCCCTAGTGGCCGTCGGTGTCGGTGGCGGATCCGGGGCCGCTGCGGTCGAACAGGGTCAGATGCTCGGCCGGCTCCAGGGCATGGTGCCCGGCACGCAGGTTGGCGAAGAAGTCGTCGACCACCCCGGCGAACTCGCTGGCGTTGGCGATGCGGCAGAAGCGGTCGCGGAAGCGGCGCACACCAGGCAGGCCGTTGCAGTAGAAGAAGGTGTACTTGCGCATCACCCGGGTGCCGCGATCGGCACCGAAGAGCGAGCAGATCAGCTGGTAATGGCGCATCAGCAGGGCGCGCCGCTCATCCCATGACGGGGTGTAGGTCGGATTTCCGCTGAGCTCGGCGAGCAGGTTGCGGAACAACCAGGGATCGCCGCAGGCCGCCCGCCCGATCTGGTAGCCATCGGCGCCGGCCTGGTCCTTGGCCTGGCGGATCGCCGCGGCGGTATCCATCGAGCCGTTGGCGATCACCGGGATCGCGGCACCGCGCAGGCGCATCACCGTCTGCTTGACCTCGGCCACCCCCCCCAGGTCGACCATAACGCCATGCTTGCTCTCGCCGGTGCGGGCGTGCACGAACACCGCCTGGGCGCCGTTCTCCACCGCGGCGGTCGCGACCTCGACCATGGTGCGGTTGGAGGCATCGAAACCGAGGCGCATCTTCACCGTCACCGGCTTGCGGGTCGCCTCGACCATCGCCTTGATGATGCGGCCGACCAGCTCGGGCTCCTTCATCAGCGCCACGCCGCAGCCCGACTGCTTGGCCTTCTTGACCGGGCAGCCGCAGTTGAGGTCGATCAGATCGGCGCCGGCAGCCTCCAGCGCCGCGGCGGTCTCGGCGCACAAGGCGGGATCGCGGCCGTACACCTGCATCGCGAGGGGCTTCTCCGCCGCCACGTTCTGGGTCAGCACGCGGAAGCGCTCCTCCTGGCCGCGATGCGACGGCCCGATCGCGGCGACCATCTCGCTCGCCACCAGGCCGCATCCCCCGACCTCCTTGGCGATCAGGCGGAAGGCGACATTGGTGAAGCCGGCCATCGGCGCCAGGCAGAGGTTGTTGGCCAGCGTCAGCGAGCCGATGGTGAGCGGATGGATGTAGCGACCCGGGGCATGCTCCCCGGCTGCTGCCGGGGCCAAGTGGGTGGCGGTTTCAGGACTGGTCATGATCGGGTCTGGTGGTCGAGGGACGGATCGCGGGGCGAGGGCCTCAACGCTGGAAGATCGGCAGGTAGTTGTTCGGGATCTGCAGGATGATCAGCGCCATGGCGCTGTTGTAGGCCGGGCCGACATTGTCGGAGCGCGTCCACAGGCCGTCGTTCTCCTGCGCCTTGGCGATGGTCGGCCAGGCCTTGGCCCAGTAGGCGTCCCAGTCCGCCGGGTCGGGGCTGTGGAAGAGCGCCTGCGCGGCATAGTACTCGCCGTACCAGTAGTAGTTGTCCGATCCCAGCAGGTGCTCGAAGACATGGTTGCGCAGGAAGCGCAGCGATGGACCGAGAATGGCATCGGAGGGATCGGTGATGCCGGCGCCGATCAGGCTCATGCAGCCGGCGGCGCAGCGCGGCACGCCCTGCGGGCCATTGGTGCCCCAGCCGCTGCCGCCACCCTGGTAGCCGAAGCTGCCATCGCCATTGGCGCAGTGGCGGACGTAGCCGATGGCGCGCTTGATGACGTTCTGCGATTCCTCGCCGCCGACCCCGACATTGTTGGCCGCGCGCAGGGCCATGATCTGGCAGATGGTGACCGAGAGGTCGGCATCGATCGGCGCGGGGGAATAGCGCCAGCCGCCCTCGTTGTTCTGCGCGCGGTAGATCAGGTCGATGGCGGCCTCGAGGGCGCGCCGCAGGCCGGCATCGGGGGACATGCCGTAGGATTCGGCGAGGTACAGGGTGGCGAAGCCATGCGAATACATGTTGCCCGAATCGCCGCCGAGGTAGCCGGTGAGCTTGTCCTGCGCGCTGAGGACGTATTTCAACGCATGCGCGCTCTGCTCGCGGTACTGCCCGCGGGTCGCGGTATGCCCGCCGGCCAAGAGGGCCATGCCGCACAGGCTGGTGATGCCGGCGCCATTGTCGAAGCTGCCGTCCGGCTGCTGAAGCTTCAGCAGCGCGGCCAGGCCGCGCTCGACCGTCGAATCGGGGGTGACGATTTCGGCTGCCAGGCGCTGCTCGGCCAGCAGCAGCGCGAGGATCAGCGCCAGGGGGTGCGCGGCCCGGCGCAGCCAGGACAGCGGCAGCGGGCGTGAGCAGCAGGTCATTTGCCCTCTTCCAGGAGTTCGAGGTAGCGCGTGAAGATCTGCAGCGCGCCCGGCGGCAGCGACTGCTGGCGGGCCTGGACGAGCTTCTCGCGCAGCTCGGGCGGCAGGGTCAGGAGCTCCTCGGTGATCGGCGAGACCTGCACCGCGGTGCTGTTGGTCGAGGCCTGGCCGGGAGGCAGTGCGGCCGCCTGCGCCTTGCCGCCCGCCGCGGCACCGCCGCCATCGGATCCGGGCGAGGGCGGCTTGCCGCCGTCATTGTTCTTCTGCTGCGGCTGCGGGCTCTTGCTGCCGCCGGCGCTGCCCTTGGCTTCGGCCATCAGGCGGCGCAGCGATGCCTCGGCGACCGCCTGCTCATGGCGCGTGGTCAGCCCGCGGTCGCCGGTGGACAGCAGCTCGGCGGCGCTCTTCATCGCCCGCAGCGAACGCGACAGCAGCAGGCTCGGCCGGCTGCCCGGCCGGCTGGCTGTGGCGAGCACATCGACCAGCTTGGCGGCCTCCTGCTGCATCCCCGCCAGGTCGACCGGGCGGCCGGCGGCGGTGAGGGTGGAGAGCTCCTCCTGCATCGCCGCCAGCAGGGCGAGCTCGGCGCCAGGCGGGAAGGGCGCCTGGTTGCCGCTGCCGCCGGACTTGCCATCGCCTTCCTTCTTGTCGGGCGGCTGCAGGTTCTCGGCGATCTCGATCAGGCGAGAGAGCTCATAGAGCGCGATCTTCTCCAGGCGCATGCCGTGGGTGCCGAGCGCCGGGGTGGCGAGGTGCAGCTGCGCCTTCTCGAGCGCGGTGGCGACGCGCTCCATGGCGGCGACCACGATCGCCATCTTCTCGACCACCTTGATGCCCTCCTCGCGCAGGCGCAGGAGGATGTCCGCTTCCCGTTCGGCGAGCGCCGGCACGTCGCGCTGAGCGGCGAAATCCAACGGCTTGTCGCCCAGCCGGGTGAAGATCGGCAGGCTGTCGGCGACCAGCGCGGCCTGCTGGTGCTGGAGCTCGCGCAGCAGCGCCAGCACATCGGCCTGCTTCTTCTTCGGCTCATCGGGCTTCTTCGGTTCGTCGGCGCCCAGCTGCTTCTGCGCCTCGCGCAGCAGGCTGGCCGCCGTCGAGCCCTCGCGGGCCGCGGTGGCGCGGTCGTCCTGGCTCATCGCCGTGCTCGCCTCGCCCTGCGATGCGCTCGCCGCATTGACCGCCTTGGCTGCTGCCGGCTGCTTGTCGAGCTGACGCTGGAACTGCTTGGTGTCATCGGCGAGCTTGTCCTGCTCCGCTTGCAGGCTCTTGGGCGTGACCCCCTCGTCGAGCTGCTTGTCCAGCTGCTCCTGGCGCGCCGCCAGCTGCCCGGCCTGCTTGGCCAGGTCGCCGGCGGCATCGCTGCCGCGCAGCTGGTCGAGGATGGCGCTCAGGCTGGCGATCGCGCTCTCCTGGTGCTTGGTCACCGACGCGCGCTGGCTGTCGGAGGCCAGTGCGGCGGAAGCCTGCTGGAGCTGATCGGCGGGCGCCTGGGTGCGCACCAGCTCCTGGGCCTTCTCCAGCTGCTTCGAGGGGGTGGCGAGGATGCGCCGCTCCACTTCCTTGACCTGGTCGGCGAGATCCTTCTGCCGCTGGGTGAGGTCGGCCTGGCGCACCTTGGCCGAATCGTCGAGCGGCTTGGTCAGGTATTCCATGACGAAGGCGCGGCTCTCCGCACTCAGGCTCTTCTCGCGTTCGATGATGGTGCTCAGCAGGCGGGTCAGGTCGCCGGCCTGGAGCATGCTGCCGAGCAGCTTCTCGGCCTCGGCCAGCTCCTGGTCGGCGCGATGCGCGGAGGCCTGGTTCGCCTTGACCGCCTCGGCCAGGTGCAGCAGCGCCTGCTGGTTGACCAGCACCTCGGCCTTGCGCGCCGGTTCGATCTGGTCGGCCGGCAGCTGGTTCTCGTCCCAACGCCGCACCACCTGGGTGAGCAGCTCCCCGGCCTTGACCGCGACCAGCCCCGCGCCGCGGCTCGCCGGCACCAGGCGATCGGCCTTGCTCAGGCCGGCACTCAGCTCCTCGCGCGCCTGGCCGATGCGGTCCTTGGCCTCGGTCAGCAGACGGTCGAGCTCGAGGTGCAGGTCGGTTTCCGAAACCACGTGCAGCTCGAGCGGCTGGCTCAGGCCGACCCCGGGTCCGGTGACATCGTTGGCGTCGGTCGCCCGGCCGACGAACTGGAGGCGGTCGCCTTCCCTGGCCAGGGTGGCGATCGCCACCGTCGCCTTGCGCGTGGTGGCGGGCAGTCCAGCGACGTCGGGGAAGGACAGGGTATCCTGGCGCACCGCCGCCGGCGGAGCCGGAGCGGGAGCTGCGCCAGCGGGTGCTGGGCCGCTGGCGGCGGGGGCTTCGGCCAGCACCGAGGTGAGCAGCTGGAGGGTCGCGAGGGCGTAGTCATCCGAGGCGTCGATGATCAGATGCACCTTGGCGCGCACGGTGACGTTCTCGCGCGAGCGCGGGCCATCGAGGGAGACGATCGGCTTGCGGTCCTCGGCCAAGGTGAGCGCGAAGCGCGGTTGGGGATTCGGACCGATGCCATCCTGGTCGGCGAGCTGGACTGCCAATTCGCCGCCCTGGTGCACGGTGATGCTGCCGGTGAAGCCATGCTCGGTGCGCGTCACCGTCACCGGCGTGCCGCCGAGGGTGAGCGCGACATCGTGGACTTCCCGGCCGCTGTCGAAGAGGAAGTCGAGGGCGAAGTCCAGGCGGCTGCCCGGCAAGGCGGTGCAGGCCAGGGTCGCGAGCTTCTGCGCCGGCTGGTTGATGTAGTGCGGCGGCGTCAGGGTGGCATCCACGTGGGTCAGGAAGGGGCGCTTGACCAGGCGGCCATGGAGCACCAGCGGCAGGGCATCGCCCGATTCGGCGGTTAGCGTGTAGGTGCCGGCGGGTAGCGTCAGGGCCTGGTGCCAGGGCCCGGCCAGGCCACTGAGCATGCGGCGCTCGGTGGTGCTGCCGCCCTGATCCTTGGTCCAGCTCAGCCGCAGCCCGGCATCGGGGCCCTTGGTGCGCGTCAGGCGCACCACCAGCGGCTCGTCTTCGGCCACCACCGTGCGATCGAGGGCGCCCTCGAGGCCGGAGTGGCGTTCCCATTCGGTGTCGGCGAACGGCAGCAGCAGGCGATTGGTGCCATCCCGCAGGATGCGCGGGAAGAGCAGGGCGAAGGCGGTGGCGGCGATGGCCAGCAGCAGGGCCACGCCCAGGCGGCCGGGCAGCGCCGAGGCCGGCACCAGCGAGGTCACCGCCTGGGCAGTGAGGGCATCTGCCAGCAGGCGCCCGTCGATGCTGCCCAGGGCGATGCCATCGACCTGGGTGAGCAGGCGGCCGTCGAGCGCGGGGATGCGCCGTTCGGCGAGCTGGGCCATGGCCCGGTCATCCATGCGCCTGGCCAAGGGCCGGACCAGCCGGCGGTAGAGCACCGCCCCGATGGTGGCGATGAGCGCCAGGAGGATGGCGCAGCGGACGGGGGCGGGGATCGGCCAGCAGTAGTCGAGCAGGATCGCTCCGCTGCCACCCAGCAGCAGCACCACCGAAAGACGCGCCAGGCCATCCAGCAGCAGGACGCGGCGCAGACGGCCACGCAGGCCCTCGAGAAATCCCCGTACCTCCATCGCCCCCCCTCGTGACCTGACGTCGCCATGGTAGGCCACCTCCCGCAGCGGTCCAGCAACCAACAGGCGACCTGCGGCAGCGTGGCACGCCGGTGTGCAGCAGGCGGGCAGCCGCTCACCGCCGTGGTGCCGGGCCCGACGGGGCTTGCCGAACCAGGCTGGCTCATACCCTGCCGGTGGTCGCGCGCGCCATCCCGCCAGGAGTCTCCATGACCGCCCTCTCCCGTGAACAGGCATCCGTTGCGGCAGCGACGCTCAAGGACGAGCTAGCCAAGGTCATCGTCGGTCAGGCGCAGGTGGTCGAAGAGACCTTGGTGGCGCTGGCGGCCGGCGGCCATGCCCTGCTGGAAGGCGTGCCAGGGCTGGCCAAGACCCTGCTGATCAGCACCCTGGCGTCGGCAACCCGGCTGACCTTCAACCGCATCCAGTTCACCCCCGACCTGATGCCCGCCGATATCACCGGCACCGAGGTCATCCGCGAGGACAAGAGCACCGGTGCGCGCGAGCTGGTCTTCCTCCCGGGGCCGATCTTCGCCTCGGTGATCCTCGCCGACGAGATCAACCGCACCCCGCCCAAGACNNCAGCTCGACCGCTTCCTGCTCAAGATCGTGGTCGGCTACCCCTCCGAGTCCGACGAGCTGGAGATCATCCGCCGCACCACCGGCGCGCCGCGCTCCGGCGTCCAGGCGGTGCTCGCCGGCGAGACCCTGCTTGACCTCCAGCTCTTGGTGCGCGATACCCCGGTCGCCGACGGAGTGATGCGCTACGCCCTGGCCCTGGTGCGCGCCACCCGGCCGGTGGCCGAGGGCGGCCACCCGGAGATCGCTCCGCTGCTGCAATGGGGCGCCGGTCCGCGTGCCGGCCAGTCCCTGGTGCTCAGCGCCAAGGCGCGCGCGACCCTGCGCGGTCGCGCCTTCGTCACCCTGGACGACATCCGCTCGCTCGCCAAGCCGGTGCTCCGCCACCGCATGCATCCGAGTTACGAGGCCGAGGCGCAGGGCCTGAGCGCCGATACCATCATCGACAAGGTGCTGGCGCTGGTCAAACTGCCGGCCACCGAGCTGGAGAAGGATCCGATGGTCGCCTCCGCCCTGGGCAAGGGCGGCTGAGGACGGCACGGGCGATGGCCGCAGGCGACGGCGGGGCTGGCGCGGCGAGCGCGGGAGCCGACGCTCTCGACGACAGCACCGGCCTGTATGCCTGGCCATCCGGCAGCAAGCTGGCCGGCGAATTGCCTGCCCTGGTGGACTGCCGCGGCGCTGCGGTCGCCGATCTCGGCTGCGGCCTGGGCCGGCTGGGCTTCGCCGCCGCGGCGCTCGGCGCCGGCACGGTAGTGTTCGCCGACGGCTCGCCGCTGGTCATCGCCCGGCTCGCTTCCCAGCTGCAATCCGCGCAACTGGGAAGCCGAGCCCAGGCGGTCCACCATCTTTGGGGTGATCCGCTGCCAGGCGGACCGTTCGCCCTCATACTCGGCGGCGACATCCTCTATCGCCCGGCCTGCCAGTCGGCGCTGATGGCTACCATCGCCGCGAGCCTGACGCGCGACGGGGTGTGCCTGCTCTCGGATCCGCGCCATCGACTGGCCGATGAGCTGGACCAGGCGGTGCGGGGGCTGGCGCTGGCGTGGACTTGCCAGCGGCGCGAGCTGGGCTACAGCCTGGCGCGCCTGATGCAGGGCTGAACGCGGGCCTGAGCCACGGATAGCAATTGCAAGGAGGCGGGTTTCGGGGGTTGTTCCCGCAATCCCCGAGCCTATAACAGCAGCATGCCCGAGATCAAAACCAAGTACGCCAACTTCCCCGAATACGCCACCAAGGTCGTCATCGGCCCGAACATCAACGCCGTGACTACCAAGGCTTTGGGTCGGCTCAGCATCGGCACTTATGAGATGTCCTTCGTGCAGCAGGAGCGCGGTGCCGCCACCAGCGAGGCCGCACGCATAGCGCTCACCCATATCGCCCGACCGCTGGGCCTGGCGGTGACCAGCGAGAGCCATCGCGATTACGTCAGCTGCCTGAGCGCCGGCGGTCCCGAAGTCCGCTATCAGCTGTGGGTGACTACCCCCTTCGAGCTCACCCAGAGTGCGCACATCGTCTGGTGCAAATACACCGAATTGACCCCCGAGGGCAAGGTCGCTATCGCCTTCAAGCTCTCGACCAGCTTCACCAGCGATGAGATCGAGAACCTGATCCGCAATACCCAGAAGAACGCCATCCAGCTGCCTGCCGGCGAGCCCTTCGTGCTCAAGGGCAACCCTCCGCCGCGCTTCGCCAAGAAGGTCCAGCCGGGCGCTGAGGCCGCGGCACCCGCCGACGCGTCGGCCCCGCCAGCCAGCGATTCCACCGCCTCCGTCACCCCTTAGTCACCCATCATTAAGGGTTTCCGGGGCTCGCCGGAACCGTCCAGGCCACCAAGGCGTGCGCCTAGCGGGTGATCGGGTCTCCTTCATCACCAGGTCCCCGCCAGCGGGCGCAGCAATGGCTGCGCCCTGTCCATGCGGCGGGCGATGCCGTGCGGATGCGCAGGCGGTGATGCGATGCGTGGTGGCGCGACGGTCCAGGCGCCATCGTCCAGCAAGCCGTGACGCACCTTGCGAGCAGGAGCGCCTGCTCAACGGCGCCGGGACGGAGCCGGCCGGCCTCCAAACATCCAGAGCGCCTTCAATCGTCGAGATTGCGCCCGTAGAAGATCTCCTGGATCTCCTCATGTAGGCGCTGGCGGACCTTCTCGCGTTCGCTCTTGGAGGGCAGCTTGTCCTTGGCGGTGCCACCGAACAGATAATGGTCGAGGTCGAGCTCGGAGCGCATCATCTTGGTATGGAAGAGCTTCTCCTGGTAGTTGTTCACGTCGATGGCCACGTAGTCGTGGAGGATCTCCTTCGAGATGAACTTCTGGATCGAAGTGATCTTGTGATCGATGTAGTGCTTGGTGCCTTCAACGTCGCGGGTGAAGCCGCGCAGGCGGTAATCGATCGACAGGACATCCGAGTCGAAGCTGTGGATCAGGTAGTTGAGCGCCTGCAGCGGCGAGATCTTGCCGCAGGTCGAGACGTCGATGTCGGCACGGAAGGTGGCGATGCCGCTGTAGGGATGCGACTCGGGATAGGTGTGGACGCAGATGTGGCTCTTGTCGAGGTGGGCGACCACCGCCTCGGGGAGCGGGCCGGGAGCCTCCTTGTTCTCGGGGTCCTGCTCGATCGGCTCCTCGCTGATCAGCATGGTCACCGACGCGCCCTGGGGATTGTAATCCTGACGCGCGACATTGAGCATGTTGGCGCCGATGATGCGGGTCACCTCGGTGAGGATCTGGGTCAGGCGCTCGGCGTTGTATTCCTCATCGATGTACTCGAGATATTCCTTGCGCTCCGAAGCATTCCTGGCGTAGCAGACATCATACAGGTTGAAGCTCAGGGATTTGGTCAGGTTGTTGAACCCATCCAGCTTGAGCTTCTTGAACTTGTTTCCCATCTCAGTGACGCCCCGGTGGTGGAAGTGAGGTGATGGGGTGGAGTATCCGGCTTTCCCCATGCCGATTCGGAAAGGACATGTCCTTACCCCGCTTTCAACGAGGGGCAAGTTAAGCTCTCGCCTGCAGCGGGCCGCTGGATGCGTCCGGCCGCCGGTGACGGAGCGCCTGGGCTGGACCGCTGGGCCATGGACGCCAAGATGGTCGCCGTCGGCACGCTGCCGCGCAGACCGCGCGGCGCAGCAAAGGATGGCCATGGCAGGCAGCACCTTCGGATCGGCGTTCCGCGTGACCACCTTCGGTGAGAGCCATGGACCTGCGGTCGGCTGCATCATCGACGGCTGCCCGCCCGGCATCGCGCTCGACCTCGCACAGCTCCAGGCCTTCATGGCGCGCCGCCGGCCGGGCCAGAGCCGCCTGGTGACCCCGCGCGACGAGGAAGATGCCGTCGAGGTGCTGTCCGGGCTGGAGCAGGACGGCGGGCGCACGCTCGGCAGCCCGATCCTGCTGCTGGTGCGCAATAAGGATCAGCGCTCGAAGTCCTACGAGGAGTGGCACCACATCTACCGGCCAAGCCATGCGGACTTTGGTTACGACGCCAAGTATGGCCTGCGCGCCTGGCAGGGCGGCGGCCGCGCATCGGCGCGCGAGACCGTGGGCCGGGTTGCGGCCGGGGCAGTGGCGGAGCAGGTCCTCGCCGGGCGCTTCCCCGCCCTGCGCATCGTCGCCTGGGTCGAACGCGTGGGCCCGATCGATGCGCGCCAGGCCATCGATGCGCTCAGCGTGACGCGCGCCGAGGTCGATGCCCACCCCACCCGCTGCCCCGAGCGCACCAGCGCCGAGAGCATGGAAGCGGCGATCCTGGAGGCCAAGAAGCAGGGCGACAGCCTGGGCGGCTATCTGCGCCTGGTGGTGCATGGCGTCCCACCCGGGCTCGGCGAACCGGTGTTCGACAAGCTCGACGCCCTGCTCGCCCAGGCATTCCTCTCCCTGCCGGCATGCAAGGGCATCGAGATCGGCTCCGGCTTCGCCGGACCGGAGATGACCGGGCTGCAGCACAACGATCCCTACCGCTGGCTGCCGCCTGGAGAGCATGCTGCCGGGCGCACGCCCCAGCTGATCACCACCAGCAACCGCAGTGGCGGCATCCAAGGCGGCATCTCCAACGGCATGCCCATCGACCTGCGCCTGGTGTTCAAGCCGACCGCGACCGTGCTGCAGCCGCAGGACAGCGCAGATGATGCCGGGAACAACGTTCCGCTGCAGGCCAAGGGTCGCCATGATCCCTGCGTGCTGCCGCGTGCCGTGCCGATCGTCGAGGCGATGGCGGCGCTGGTGATCGTCGACTGCTGGCTGCGCCAGCGCGCCCAGGTCGGCGATCCGTGGCCTGGGCTCCAGGGTCCTGTGGCCCGCGGCGAGGCTGACGGCGCGGGTGTGCCCCCGGCGGGCTAGCCGCAGCCGCAGGAGGAGCTGTCCTGGTCGATGGCCTCGACCTCCTGGCTGAGGGTCAGGCCATGACGCGCGGCCGCCTCCTTCCAGTAGTCCGGGGAGGTGCCCATGGTGGTGAGGTAGTTGCCGACCATCACCGCATTCACGCCGACGGCGAAGACCTCGTGCAGGCGGTCCTTGAGCGTGATCTCCTTGCCGCCTGCTGCCATGATGTTGCGGTCGCTGAGCATGAAGCGGAAGACCGCGAGGGAGATCAGCGCCTCGTCGGCGTCGAGCACCGGGCGATTCCCAAGCTTGGTGCCCGGGATCGGGTTGAGGAAGTTGATCGGCACCATGTCCGGTTCGATGAAACGCACCTGCTCGGCGAATTCGATGCGCTGGTCGCGGCTCTCGCCCATGCCGATGATGCCGCCGGAGCACAGGCCCATGCCGGCCTTCTTGATGTATTCGACCGTGCGCAGGCGCTCCTCGAAGCTGTGCGTCGAGCAGATGTTGTCGAAGAAGCTGCGCGCGGTCTCGAGGTTGTGGCCGTAGACCGCCGCCCCAGCCTGCTTGATCCGGTCGGCGACCTTCTGGCTGGCGAGGATGCCGAGGTTGACATCGGCACGGACCTTGCCGTTGTGCGAGAACTTCTCGATCGCATCGCACACCATCTCGAGCTGGCTGCCCTCCTTGACCCCATGCCAGGCCGCCACCAGGCCGAGCGCCGAGGCGCCATTCTCGGCCGCGCTCTGGCTGGCGACGGCGATGTCCTGGTCGGAGAGCCAGCCATGCTTGTCGTAGGCGGTGGCCGGGGTGCCCGATGCCTGGGCGCAGTAGGAGCAGTTCTCGGAGCAGTTGCCGGCCTTGACGTTGAGGATGGAGCAGCACTTCACCCGCTGGCCGAGGAAGTGGTCGCGGATGCGGCAGGCGCCGGCGAACAGCGCCTGGGCGGCTGGGCTGCCGGCTGCCACATCCAGCAGCTGCCGCGCCTGGCCGGCGCTCACGGCGTTGCCGGCGATCACCAGATCGGCGAGCTCGGCGATGCCAATCGGGTCGGCGGACAGCTGGGCGGTGGTAGGCATGGACGCTCCGTCGCAGCGGATCATGCTGCGCGGATGGGAGTGGGCAATATGCTGGGCTGGCGGTCGCGCTGCGCCGCCCAGGCACCCAGGCCAATTGCCGCTTGGCGGATGCGCTCGGCAGCCAGAGTAGCGCCATGCCCGTCGTGATGAGCGTCAACGGCATGTCGCCACAGCTGCCGGCCTTCCTCGCGCCCAATGCCACGCTGGTGGGCGATGTCCGCTTCGGGCCACACTGCTCGGTATGGTTCGGCGCGGTGCTGCGCGGCGACATCAATGCGGTGATCCTGGGCAGCCGCTGCAACGTCCAGGATCACTGCGTGCTGCATGTCAGCCGCGCCCTGCCCTGCATCCTGGGTGACCAGGTGAGCATGGGCCATGGCGCCATCGCCCATGCCTGCACGGTGGGCGATGGCAGCCTGCTGGGCATGGGCAGCCGCGTGCTCGATGGCGCGCAGATCGGCAAGGGCGTGCTGGTGGCGGCCGGCTGCGTGGTCCCGGAGCGCATGCAGGTGCCAGATCACCATCTCGTCGCCGGCGTGCCGGGGGTGGTGGTCAAGGAGCTGTCGGCGGTGCTGCGCGAGCGCATCGGGCGCATCGCCGGCGACTATGTCGCCTACCAGGCGCTCTACCCGCAGATCATCGCCGAAGCCCAGGCATGAGTCCCGCCGGGTGCAGGATCTCCGGCCCGCTGATGTCGGCGCTGCTGGCGCAGGCGCTGCTGGTCGCGGGTTTTGCCGACGACGGGGCGCCGGTGGCGGCCGTCGCCCCAGCCAGCGAGCTGGTGGTCGAGTGCGACGAGGTGGTCCGCCTGGGCGTGGTCTTCCTCTGCACGGTGTCCCGCTCGGTGCCGGTTCCCGAGTACGATCGCGGTCCGCTGATCCTGCAGATCACCCTGACGCAGGCTGGCCAGATGCTCGCCGCCAGCGAATCCCCGATTCCCCGGCTGGGTCTGCTGCGCCAGGGCGTGCAGGTAGCGCTGGTGCCGGCGGGAGCGGCCCCCTCCGCACAGCCGGTCGAGCTGTTGGTGACGCTGACCAATCCGAGCCGCACCGACCTCCAGCGCTGTCAGCGCCAGCTGAACACCCCCCAGGGTCTGCAGCGGGCGCTGGCGACGGATGCGGCGCGCCTGGTGGCGGCGGATGCCGGGCGCCAGGATGCTCTGCCATCCCTGTGGGTCGAGGAGGCCAACGAGGCCATGATCGGCGGGGCGTCGCTGCACACCTGCGCCCTGCTGTCCGCCTATCACCGGCAGCTCACCTCCTGGCTGGCGGGACGGCCGCCGCCGCTGTTCCCGATCGGCTGCAGCGAACGGGCGCTGCGCGACCCCAGCGACGGCAGCGTCCAGCCCTATCGCCTGCATCTGCCGCGGCGCAAGCGCCTGCCGATGCCGGTGGTTCTGCTGTGTTCCGGAGCGCCGGGCGCATTGCGCAAATCCGCCTGGCCGATGCTCCCGCCAACCTGGCTCGAGGCTGCGCGCGAGGCCGGGGTGGCGATCGTCGAGGTCTATCCGGCCGGCGATCGGACCTGGCAGGGCGTCGCGCTGCGCCGAGCCCGGCTGGCGCTGAGCGAGGGCATGCGCGAATGCCCGGGCCTGAACGCTGAGCATGTCATCTTGCTCGGGATCGATGCCGGCGCCACCGGCGCCATCGCCCTGGCCGAGGACGAGCCCGAGCGCTGGGCGGCGCTGGCGCTGGTCGATCCCAAGCTCGCAATGACCGACGCCGCCGAGGCCAGCGGGGAAGCCGCCAGCGCCATGGCGGGGTGGTTCGCCGCCGCCGCCCCAGGCGGGCGTCCGGCGCATCTCACCGGCATGGCGGTCTCCATCAGCGGCCAGCCCGATCCAGCCAGCCAGCGCTGGCTGGATCGCCTCCAGCGCTGCGGCGCGGTGGTGCAGCGCCAAGCGCCGATGCCGGACGATCCGGCATTCTGGCAGGCGATCGCCGAGCGCCCGGCGCCAACGCCGGCACGCGAATACGTCGTGCTGGCCCCCGGACGCTATGGCCCGGTGCGGGTCGAGGCGGTGAGCCGATGGGGGGCGGTCGCGTCGCTGCGCATCGACGCGTCGTCCCCCCTCTCGCTGGTCACCCTGGGCATCGCGGCGCTGACTCCCGACCGGCCTGCCACCGTCAATGGCCGGCCCTGGCGGGCCGTGCAGCCTGCGGCTCCGCCGGCCAAGGTGCTCGTCCAGGCGCTTGGGCCCCTGAGCGCCTATTCCGAGCGGCCCTTCGCGGTGGTGGTGGGGACGATCGAGAATCCCGCCTCTGCCCAGGACAACCGCCAGCTCGCGCGCGTGTTCCTCTCCGCCTGGGGCGAGCATGCCCAGGGCAGGCCGCCGGTGTTCGAAGATCACGAGGTCCACCCGGGCGATCTGGAGGGCGACAACCTGGTGCTGATCGGCAACAGCCGCTCCAATGCCGTGCTCAAGCGCCTGGTGGACGGCGATCAGGGCTTCCCGCTGCACTGGGATGCGCGCAACCTGATCTGCGCCGGGGTGAGCTACCTGCGCGACCAGCATCGCGCAGTCGCGCTCGCCTGGCCACACCCTGCC
Source organism: Planctomycetota bacterium (assembly GCA_003136555.1). Lineage (GTDB taxonomy): Bacteria > Planctomycetota > UBA11346 > UBA11346 > UBA11346 > BOG-1363. The sequence goes on from PLEW01000190.1 coordinate 16,866, forward strand.
CATGACGGACGTCTCCTGGTGGTGATCGACGGGGCGCTGCCGGTGGGCAGCCATGCCGGTGGTAGCACCCTGCCGCTCGCCGGCCTGCCGGATCTGGCCATCGGCGGCGATGCCCCGGCCGCGCCCCTGGTGGTGGAGCGCTTCTTCGACAGCAGCTGGCGGTGAGCGGCCTGGGAGCCGGGCGGCCAACTCCCCACTGGCGAGCGGGGAAACCCCGCTCAGGATGGCGCGCCATGATCCGCCGCATCGCCTGGCCCGTGCTCGCCCTCGCCATCATGCTCCCCTTCGGCTGCCTCGAGGAGGCGCGCGGCGAGCATGAGCTGAGCGCCGAGGAGCAGATCATGATGGCGCGCCTGAACCGCGATCCGATGGTGCTGATCGAGTCCTGGAGCCGCAATCCGGACGGCTACGTGGTGGTGATCACCAACCAGGGCAACAAGAAGGAGCGCTACATCTTCAAGCCCGACCGGCCTGGTGAGCGCACCTTGAACGTCCATCACATCGATGACACCTCGCAGCTCGAGAGCGGCATCGCCGATGATGGCGAGGGCAAACCGGCGATCTGGACCGGCCGCACCCGCTGAGCGGCAGGCGCTAGGGCCCTAGGACCAGGTCACCACGCCATCCTTGAAGCGGAACACCGGCGCATGCAGGGTTTCGCGCAGTTCGGTGCGGGCGAGATCCCCGAGCAGCACCTCGACGCCGGGATGGGCGATGCGCTTGACCGTGACCAGCGCCTGGCTGGCGATGCGGTTGGCGTCCGCCAGGCGATCCTCGTGTCGTGAGATCACCGTCTCGCATTCGGCCAGGTGGGTGCAGGCTTGGGCGAACTCCCCGAGCGCCTGGCGCAGGTCGTCGGAGAACGGGTCGACCTGGCCTTCGGCGACCGGCACGTGCTGGTTGAGCTTGTGCGCCAGCAGCTTGCAGCGCTCCTTCAGGCGCACCACTTCGCGCGCATGGCGCCCCTGCTCCTGCTGCGCGGCGAGGAACAGCGCCTCCTCATAGGGATCGATCCCGACCTGGACCTGGGTGCGCTGGTCCTCGGCGCCGCCAAGCATTTCGCAGGTGAGGGTGCCCGCGGCGATCAGGCGCCCGGCGATGATCTCTTTGACCGTGACGTTGCCGGTGGCGAGGATGCGGCTGTGGCGGATGCTGCCAGCGACCTCGAAATCGCGGCCCTTCACCTCGCGGCCGGTGATATAGCGGGCGATGACATTGCCATGCGCCTTGACCCGCAGGCGGCCCGGGAGGATGCCGCCGCGCACCGAGAGGTTGCCGCGCACCGAGACGCGGGAGTCCTCGATCACCCCCATCACCACCACATCGGAGGAGCTTTTCAGCGAGAATCCGGCCTTGATGTCGCCGGTGACCACTACCGGCAGGGTGGTATCGATGTTGCCGCTCTTCAGGTCGACGTCCCCTTTGATGGTCAGCAGCGGTTGGACGTGGAAGATGCCATTGCGCGTGCGCCGGTAGACCCCGGCGATCGCCGCTTCGATGGTGTCTCCGGTGGACGACACCCGCGTGCCCTCGCCGCACAGGGTGATGAGCTCGAGCGGCTTGCCATCGGCGGCGGCGATCTCGCGCCCATGGATGTCGCGTCCCGCCTGACCGGCGGTGGCGTGGTGCAGGCGCGCCAACGGCGCGCCGACCGCCACTTCCCGCGCCCTGCCGATCTCATGGTAGTCGACACGGTCGAATTCGTCAGCGCGGAAGTGCAGGTGCTCGTCGATCAGGAGTTCGAGATGCGCGTCGACGCCCTGGACCGCCGGGCTACCGCGCGCCAGCACCAGGTCGCGCGGGAAGGGCACGCCGCAGCCGGCCTGGGCCACCGCCAGCACTTCCAGGCCATGCCCGACCTGGGCGCGGGCGAGGGATTCGATCAGGGCGTCGCGGGGGGCGAACTCGCCGATCGCCAGATGCAGCCGCGCCTGCTGCGCGTGCGCATCGATGGTGATCGCGACCTCAGATAGCGGGCGTTCGCTCAGCCCCTGGACGACCACCTGCAGCTCGCCATCGCCGACCAGGCGCAGTTCGCCATCACGCAGTGCCAGCACGCGCAGGTCGTCCAGGAGCGCAAGACCGGGCCCCAGGCGCAGGCCGGGTGCGGGATTCACCGCCGTCAGCGGTTCGCCGTCCACGCCCACCCCCTCCTGGCCCTCCACCGGCGGCACCCAGGAGCCGATCTGCTCGTCGGCGCGCACCGCGCGCGGCAGGCCGGCGGCATCGATGGGGGGTTCGAGGTGCCCGGGTGAGCCGAGGAGCGGCGGCTGGCCCTGAGCCAGGACGAGTGAGCGGTCCTGGTTCTCCGCTATGGTCGCCGCCACCAGGCCTTCCCGCTGGAGGCCGCTGCAGATGTCGGTCTTGTTGAGCAGGAGCTTGAGCATCGAGGGCTCGAGATAGGACCCGGCCGGGAGGTCGAGGATGGCAGTAAGCCGGTCCGGGGAGATGTGAATGGCCAGGTCCATGCGCGCTCTATCTCGAGGTGTCCAGGGGGAGTATAGCGCATGGAGGGCCTGGACGCCAATGTCGGACGTGCCCGGGGGCATGGACTGTCGATCGTGCCGAGCTATGGTGTCGCCCTCCATCGCCCACCCCCTTGGCGGACCTGAACATGCGCCTGATGGCACTCTACCTCACCTCCATCGTCTGCGGCTTCTGCATGATGGCCCTGGAGATCCTCGGTGGACGCTTCATCCAGCCGGCCTTCGGCTCTTCGATCGATGTGTGGGCGGCGATCATCTCGGTGTTCATCCTCTCGCTGTCGATCGGCTACGTGATCGGCGGGCGCATAGCCGACCGCGCCACCTCCAATGCCCCCCTGGGCTGGGTGATCACCATCGCCGGGGTGCTGTACTGCCTGATGCCCTGGTACGGCATGCCGTTCATGGAGGCGCTCGGCGAGAGCATCCATACCGCGCGCTGGGGCGTGCTGCTCGCGGCCCTGATCCTCTACCTCGCCCCCTCGCTGCTCCTGGGCACCGTCTCGCCGATCCTGGTCAAGCTGGTGTTCACCAATGCGGCCCATGTCGGTCGTACCACCGGCACGCTCTATGCCATCGGCTCGCTCGGCAATGTACTCGGGGTGCTGATCGCCGACTACCTGCTGCTGGTCTACTTCTCGCTCAACGCCAACATCTTCTGGATGGGCGTGATCCTCTGCCTCCTCGGCCTCGCCCACATGGCCGTCCGGGTGCAGGCATCCTCGAGCGCCCCGGCCTCAGGGCCAGAGAGCGCGGTCGGCGGAGGGGTGGCATGAAGGTCATCATCGTCGGCATCGCGGTCGCCATCGCCGCCGTCAGCGGCTATGTCTTCCAGGATCTGCCCTACCGGCTGCGCGCGATCGCCCAGCCCAGCGACCAGGTTGCCCTCGACCACCGCGACAGCCCGTATTCGAACATCACCTGGATCGCCAGCCCGAACGACAACTTCTTGCAGTTGCGCTTCTTCGATCGCGTCGAGGGCGGCGCCTGCCTGAGGCCCTCCTGGGATGACCTCATCGGCATGGCGGCCTCCACTCCCAGCCTGGTCCATCTGGTGCCCGCGCCCGGGGCCGAGCCGCACCTGCCGGCCGGCCGCGAATGGCCGTTCGACTGGCTGCCCAACCCGGGCAGCCTGAGCAACAGCGCCTACATCCGCCTGTTCCCCATCTGCGTGCTGATGAACCAGCGCCTGATGGCCGCGGCCGGCGATGATTACCATGCCACCACCCCGCGCATCATGGTGGTCGGCCTGGGTTCGGGCATCGGCATCGCCACCCTGGCCTACCATTTCCCCAAGGCTGCCATCACCGTGGTCGACATCGACCAGGTGGTGGTCGACATGGTGCGCGACCATTTCCCCATGCTGCATTGGCTCGGTGAGCAGAAGCTCGCCGACGGCACCCCGCGCCTGCGCTTCGTGGTGCGCGATGCGCGCCAGTTCATCCGCTACGACGCCGCCCGCGAGGCGGCGGCCGGCAAGCCCTATGATGTGGTCATCCTCGATGCCTACACCTCGGGTTCGACCATCCCGCCGCACCTGATGACCAAGGAGTTCTACGGCCAGATCGCCCAAGTCCTCGAGCCGCACGGCATGGTCCTGGCCAATGTCATCGGCTGTTACAGCGAGGAGTCCGGCAGTTCGAGCACCAAGCACCTGGTGCTGGGCGGGGCCATCCGCACCTTCCGCGCCGTCGGGCTGAGCGAGGTGTGGAACTTCCCGGTCATGACCATGGAGGATCCCGGCGCCTTCGATCCCACCAGGCAGCGCAACAACATCGTCATCGCCAGCCGCCAGAAGATGGACCCCTCCGGCAATCGCGCCGGCTGGGAGCGCCTGCGCGCCTTCGTCCCCTACCCGGAGCTCAAGGGCGGACAGTACATCAGCACCTCCTACGTCCTGATCGACACCAACAATCGGCGCTACATCAGCGCCACCGTTCCGGCTTCCCTGTTCGAACAGGCGGATCCCTCGCTGCGCAGCCGCCTGAAGGCCGGCAGGACCACCACGGACGGTTCGCAGTACCCCAAGATGTGGGAGACCGATGATCGCAGCGAGATCGCCAAGGCCTACCGGGTGCTCAGCGATGCAGTGGACAAGCGCGCCATCGCCCGGCTGCCGCGCGGCTGGGAGGACTACGAGCAGGCGACGGTGATGCGCCGCAGCGAGACCGACTGGGCCCTGGCTGCGCAGGAGACCTTCCGCATCGCCGTGCTCACCGCCAAGGACCCGATGCATGGCGGCGAGGCGCTGGTCGGCGAGATGGAGGGCCCCGGACGGGCCACCATGCCCACGCCGATCATCCCCGATGCCCCGTTGTTCACCGACCAGCGGCCCAACGCCGACATCTTCAACAACTGAACGCGTTCCCCGGCCCGGGAGGGCGGTGGTGCACCGCCCATCGCCCAGGAGGGTGGCCGGTTGACCCCCCGGGACGGGTCGATGCAATGGCACGTCCACGCGCTTCCAGGCGCCGGAGACCACCATGGCCACCATCTTGACGTTGACGGCCAACCCCCTCCTCGATCACCTCGCCAACGCCGCCATCGCCATCGGCTCGGTGACCCGGGTCGAGCAGTTCCAGCCGCTGGCGGGCGGCAAGGGGCTGAACATGGGGCGTGTGCTCGCTCGCCATGGCCATCGGGTGATCGCGACCGGCTTCGGCGGCGGTACCACCGGGGCAGCGCTCGCCGACCTCATCGCTGCCGACGGCATGGAGCCGGCGCTGGTGGCCACCGCGGCCCGTACCCGCATCGGTTTCATCGCCTGCGACCCGGAACGGGGGACCACCACCGCCACCCTCGAGAATGGCAGCGTGGTCAGCGCTGGCGAACTCGGCATCCTGCTGCTGCGCCTGCGTACCCTGCTGACGGGCTGCGATCTGGTCCTGGTCGGCGGCTCGGTGCCGCACTCCTCGTGCAACGGCCTCTACCGCCAGGTCCTCGATCTGTGTGCCGCTGCCCGCATCCCATGCTGGGTCGATGCCTACGGCGAGGCGATGGACGAGGCCCTGGCGGGTGTCCACCCGCCCGATCTGGTCAAGCCCAACCGCCAGGAATACGGCCGCGGACGCAAATGGCTCCCGAGTCCCGAGCTGCATCTCACCGATGGCGGCGCCGAGATCCGCGTGCGCCATCCCAGCGGACGGTTCCGCGTCATTCCGCCGCGGGTCGGCGAGAAGAACCCGGTCGGCAGCGGCGACTGCTACCTCGCCGCCCTGGCTCATGCCCGGCTCAGCGGCATGCCCTTCGAGCAGCAGCTGCGCTATGCCGCCGCCGCGGGGGCGGCCAATGCAGCGCGCGCCGATGTCGCCCGCATCAGCCCGGCCGAGATCCAGGCGCTGGTCGATGGGGTCGAAGTGGTGACGATCGCCGACTGAACCACCCGCTTCGCCATCCGCTTGGAGGCTGTCCAGCGAGGAGCCGTCCCGCTGTGAAGGGGAAGGGTCTGCAGTCTGGTGTTGGGCGCCTTCTGCCGCAAGATGGGGATATGACTCTCAAGCGGTGCTACCTGTCGCAGATCCTCATCGATGACCAGGACAACCAGTACGTGGTGTTCGTGACCGAGCATCAGGGCAAGCGCCGCATCCCGATCGTCATCGGGCCGATGGAGGCGGTCGCCATCGACCGGGCGGTGAAGGGCCAGCGCTTCTCACGCCCGCTGACCCATGATCTGATCATCGCCATGCTCGATGCCGCGCATCTGCAGTGCAAGGAGGTGCGCATCATCGATCTCAAGGAGGGCACCTTCTACGCCGAGCTCCTGCTGGCCGGGGGGCAGTCGGCGGACATCACCCTCGATTGCCGCCCGTCGGACGCCCTGGCGCTGATGGTGCGCCTGCCCGATACCCCGCTGATGGTCGCCGAAGAAGTGCTCGCCGAGGCCGGCAGCTGAAACCGGGTGCTGCACGGCGCTCAGGCGCTCCAACCGAGCAGCTGGTCGCCGATCGCCTGCTGGACGTCGAGCGGGAAGCGGTGGTCGTAGTCGCCTTCGATCACCGCCACCTGCGGCTTGGGGAAGAGTTTCTGGCGCTCCTGCACCGCCATGAGCACCGGGGCGACCGCCTCGGGGGTGGCGATGCGGTCGGAGCGGCCGAAACTGATGCCGAGTGGGCGCGGCAGGATGTCGGCCACGATATCTGCCTGGTCGAGCCCGAGCGCGAGCAGCCCCGGCAGCAGGTTGTGGCGCGGCAGCAGGCGACCCTGCTCGAGCAGCACCGCCTGCTGGCCCAATCCGGCATGCATCCACAGCGAGCCGATGCGCTTGTCGACGAAGGCCAGCCAGGCGGCTGTGCGCGCGCCCATGCCATAGCCCACCGCCGAGACCGTCAGCCCGGCGGTCTTTTCGTAGTCCAGGAGCGCCGCCACCGCGCAACGGAGCTGGTCGAGCGCCTCGGCGAGCAGGCTGCGCCCATAGGCCAGCGCACGCGACAGGCAGAGCTCCTCCCAGCTATGGCCGGCCGGCATGTTGGCCGGCGCCTGCTGCTGCCCGAAGCAGGGCAGGTCCGGGCACAGCACGACGAAGCCGCGGGCGGCGAGATTGACGCCGTAGTGGTGCTCGCGCTGGCCGCGCTGACCGGCGAGCTCGTCGCCCCCCTGGGCGAAGGCATCGCCATGGGGGTGCAGGGCGATCAGGCCGGGCCAGGGGCCGGCGCCGGCCGACGGGCGCAGCAGCCAGGCCGAGAGGCGCCGGTTGCCGGAGATGGCGTAGCTGACGCGCTGACGCCTGACAGGACCGGAGACGAAGGGCATGCCGTCGATATGCAGATCGTGTTCGGGAAGGTCTGAAGTCAGCTTGAGGAGGGCATGGACCGCCGCTCGTTGATCCTGGTTCATGCAGGGAGAGTACCCACTGTCCTGCAGCTTGCCAACCTCTGACCGTCCGCAGATCGGGAATCGCAGTTGAGCCGGCGCAATCTGGTGATTGCATGCTGCCATGCGCCCTGCCGCCAATCCCTTCGCCGTACGCGAGTATGGCCACCTCGAGTCCCTGACGCCGCGCGCCAAGATCTGGCGCAACATCGTCAACAGCACGGTGTTCGTCGGCAGTCGCGGGCTGGCGGTGGTCGACACCCAGGTCAACCATGCCCTCGCCCGCCGGCTGCTGGCCCAGCTGGCGAAGGAGTTCCCCGGCCAACCGGTGCTTTATGCCATCAACACCCATTACCATTGGGACCACACCAGCGGCAATGCGGTGTTCAAGGCGGCGGGAGCGCAGCTGGTGGCCAGCGTTCGCACCGCCACCGCGATGCGGGAGCGTTCGCCGCGCCAGAAGGGCTTCCTCTCCAGCCGGGGCTTCGATCTCGGCCCCGACCCGCTGCAGCCCGACATCGCCTTCAGCGAGCGTCATCATCTCGACCTCGGCGATCTGACCTTGGACCTGAGCCTCGGCGCCACCGCCGAGACCGCCGATCCGACCCTGGTGTGGTGCCCCCAGGAGCGCATCCTCGCTGCTGGCGACACGGTGATGACCGGCAGCTTCCCGATCTTCGGGCAGCCCAGCCAGCGCGAGGGCCTGGAGAATGATGCCTGGCTGGCCGCGCTCGACCAGGTGCGCGCCTTCGCCCCCGAGCGCATCAGCCCCGGCCATGGGCCGGCGGCGCAGAAGCCGGAGCTCGATCTGCTCGAGCGCATCATGCGCTATTTCCTCACCGAGGTGCGGCGACAGCGCGAGGCCGGCAATGACCTCGCCGGCACCATCGCTCGCATGGAGGAGGACATGCCGGCCTGGATCACCCGCATCCCGGAGGTCTGGGGCACGCCCCGCTATGCCATCCTGCGCGTGTGGGCTGGCCTGGAGGATCTCGGTGAACCGGGGTGGCAGCACCGCAAGCCCAGCGCCATCCCGCATGCCGCGACCCTGCCGGCGCTGCCTGCGCAGCTCGAACTGGAGCGCTGGCGCGAGCTGGTGGCCCAGGCCAGCGAGGGCGGCGATGTGGCGCAGGCGGTCAGCCTCAGCGAGGCCGCCACCCAGGCGCACCCCGGGGAGCCTGGCGCCTGGACGCTGCATGCCGCGACCCTGATCGCCGCCAGCCGGTCGATCAACTCGGTGCTGGAGAAGGGCGATTGCTTCGACGCCGCCAAGCAGGCGGTCCACCGGGCGCTCGCCATCCGCCCCCAGGATGGCGCGGCGCTGCTGCAGCTCGGGCAGTTCTACGCCATGATGGCCTATCGCAACGGCGATGACCCGACCTTCGGCGAGGAGCTGCTCGAGCAGGCGGCCCAGGATCGCCAGCTAAATGGGCGCCAGCTGGCCGAGATCGCCTTCTACCGCGGCATCGCCGCGCGCACGCGCGGGGACGAGGATGGGGCCAGGGCCGCCTTTGCCCGCGCGCTGGCGACCGATCCTTCGTTCAAGCCGGCGCTGATCGCGCAGATGGCCTAGGCGGGGGGCACGCCGTGCGCGGACCCATCGATCGATGCTGACGGCGCTCTTCGATTATGTCCTGCCGCCGGAGCTGATCGCCCAGGAACCCGTCACGCCACGCGATGCCTCGCGCATGCTGGTGGCGGGCTGCGCCGGGGGGGCCTGGGAGCACCGGCAGGTCCGCGACTTCCCCTCGTACCTGCGCCCTGGCGATCTGCTGGTGCTCAACCGCACACGGGTGATCCCGGCGCGGCTGATCGGACGCAAGGCCAGCGGCGGCGAGGCCGAGGTGCTGCTGATCCATCCGGAATCAGCCGACCTTGACCAGGCTCGCGCTCCGGCCAGCCGCTGGCGCTGCCTGGTGCGCGGCCGGGTGCGCAGCGGTACGCGGATCGCATTCCCGGGCGATGCCGTCGATGCCGTCGTCGAGGCCTGCCACGAGGATGGCACCCGCACCCTGGCCTTCCGCGGCGGAGCGGTGCTGGAGCTGGCCGAACGCATCGGCCACGTGCCGCTGCCCCCCTACATCCGCAGGGCGGATCGCAGCGAGGATCGCGAGCGCTACCAGACGGTGTTCGCCGACAGCCCGGGTTCGGTCGCCGCGCCCACCGCCAGCCTGCATCTCACCCGCGAGACGCTCGCCGCCATCCGCGCCCGGGGTGTCGAGATCGCCTTCGTCGACCTGGCGATCGGTCCCGGGACCTTCAAGCCGGTCGACTGCGAGCGTCTGGAGGACTTCCGCATCCATGGCGAGCAGTGCTGGTGCCCGGCCGAGACGGTCACCGCCCTCACCGCCTGCCATGCCCGCGGCGGGCGGGTGGTGGCGGTCGGCACGACCGTGGTCCGCACCCTGGAGAGCGCCGCCGGCCAGCCCGGCGGATTGGCCCCCTATGCCGGCTGGACCACGCTCTTCCTCCATCCGCCCAGTCGCCTGGCGGTGGTTGACGCCCTGTTGACCAATTTCCATCTGCCGCGCTCATCCCTGCTCATGCTGGTGTCCTGCCTGACCGGCATCGAACGCCTGCAAGTCCTGTATGCACAGGCCATCCAGGAGCGCTACCGCTTCTTCAGCTATGGCGATGCCATGCTCCTGCTGCCCGGAGCGTTGGACGGCCGGTCGGCCCCGGCTAGGGCCGGAATCAGCTAAAGTCGTCTGGCATCTTGACCTTCGGGCATCCTCCCTATGCTTCCTGCCCTTCGCTCTCAGCCCTTCTTCTCGAGGTCATCATGCCCCACGTCTGCCATTTTACCGGTCGCAAGACCATCACTGGTTGGATCAAGTCGGAGAAGGGTGCCCGTCGCGATGGCGGTGTGGGCAACAAGGTCAAGGGCCGGACCAAGCGGAAGGTCAAGCCGAACCTCAAGAAGCTGCGCATCGTCATCAATGGCGAGATCAAGCGGGTGTGGGTCTCCACCAGCGCGATCAAGCGCGGCCTGGTGATTAAGCCGAGCAAGGTCAAGAAGGCCGTTGCTCCGCCGGTCGCGATCGCACGCTGATGATAGCGGCACCCTGAGGGGTGCCTTCTGGCGCCTTGGCGGAGTGGCTACGCAGCGGATTGCAAATCCGTGCACGCCGGTTCGATTCCGGCAGGCGCCTCCAATGACAAAACCTCGGTGAAAACCGGGGTTTTAGTCGTTTACGGCGCATCCAATTATCCGGGTCTAGCTTGGCGCATCTGGCACCCATCTAGCGTTTCCGCGCGATGCCATGAGCCGTCGGCCAGCAACCCGCGATAATCGCCCCGAGGCCCTCTGGTAATTCCCCGACTCGTTCGGTGACCGGCGGTTTGGGGGTTTGGGAGACAACCAACGCGGCGGACCTGAAGACCGGCGACCAGTTAGTGGCCCTAGCCCGAAACGCATAAAGCCGAGCAACCCTCGGGAGGATGGGACATGGGAAAGACGATGAGGACCGGCCAGCTTAGTCGGGCAACCGGCATAGCGCAGAGCGCGATAAACTATCGATGCCGAGATGGCAGGATTCGGGCCATACGTCCCATGGCCATTCCTGAACATCGAGGCGCCATTGCTGCGACAACTTATCGAGAAATGATGAACTGCTATCCGATGAGCTGAAGCAGATGACCGGCGGTTGCCGAGGCGCAGGCTTTGGATATGAACATCCTTTTGACCTCACGGCGCCGCCACCGGTCCGTCCCATATTGTGGAATGTATTTCGTCTAGTTTTCCAAAATTTATCGGGCTATCTCGCCTCGGCCGTAGATCTTCGGCCCGATGCCGGACAACCCCGACCTTGCCGCGTTCATAGCTCGCGTTCGCGAGCACAGGCAGAAGCTCCGTAACGCCGTCAGAATTATCCGATTCCGTCATGCCATGCATGCACCGCTGCCTGAGTGGATAATTACCATGAACGATCGAGAATGGTTGATCGTACTGCGGCGCGTCAATCGGCCATAGGGTCGCCTAATCCGTCGCTGGATTTCCGCCCCATCATGCCCAGGATTGATGGGCAGCTCTAGGGGTTGATTGCCATGGGATTTATTATTCTCCTAATCCACGGCCTCCTGCTTCCCTTCCTGGGATACATTGCTGGCCGCGACAACAACCGGCGGGCCATACCCGTAGCCCTTGTCATAATGGTGGCTTTTTCAGTATTCATCTATCGGCAATTGTGCACTGGTGATGCCGTGACAGTAAGGGGAAATTTCGGCAAAGACCGCACAGAACACAACTATGCGTTCGGCATGGGATTCGTAATCGTGACGTGGATGATCCCAGTATTCTCGTACCTGTTCGGAGCGGCGGCCCGGAAAATTGCGGGCGCGACGTTCGTTTATGATGCCGGGGTGTGCTGCTCAACGCTGCGACGGAAACTGTGTGGATGGAGCTGGAAGTAGCCGGGCGCCTCATGCTCACCCCGTCAGCACCCCTGCCACGACCCGGTACCCGACCGGCCACACACGCACCGGGTAGCCTGTCGCTATGATCCCTTGGCCTTCCGGTCTAATTGTACCATGGCCACCGTGATGCTCCCTATCAGCGCCATTTGCCAATAGAATCCCGAGGAAGTTTTTGCTTCAGCTGCCGTTTTAGGAAGACCGTACTTTGTGCCAATGTAATCCAGAAGCATCGACCAGAGATAGGCGTGTAAGCAACTCAGCGCCAACGTCGCGGAAAGGCGCATGATCAGGTGGTCTTTAATCATGTCGACGGGATAGGCGGTAATGCCGCAGAAGAGGACGCCCGAAATGCCAATGAAAATCAAAATGAATATTTCCATGCATAGGCAGGCTCCGATTTCCCATCAGGGGACCAAGAAGAAGCTCACCCCGCCAGCACACCCGCAACGGGCAGATACCCGACCAGCCGCGCCAGCAGCCTCACCCCCCGCTCCTGGCCATGCACGGCGCGATGACTATGGGATGCATGGGAATGTGTGGCAGTGGTACGCTGACTGGGTCGGAGATTATCCCTCCGAAGCGATGTCCAATCCCATGGGTCCGACCTCCGGTTCCCGTCGGGTTGTCCGCGGTGGCAGCTACCTTGACGTGCCTACGGTCAGCCGGTCCGCGTTCCGCGGCGGGTTCGTGCCGGGCATGCGTAACGACCGCCTCGGCTTCCGCCTCTGCATCTCAGCCCAGCCAGGCGCAAGCCCATGAGCAGAGGTTCCGCAAGCTATGCTCATGGATTCCCACCACGTCCAGCGAACGCATTGACTGCCAAGCGCCATCGACCCCTCTGGGACCGCAAGCGCATTCGTTATTATTGGCGTAGACGTGGGCATCCAATGGAGATAGCTGCTTACGCTTGCCGGCTGGTAGCTTGCGGAGCCCGACCAGCTCGCGGAGAGCGTATTTTAGGACACCACGACCACCTGCACTGCCTGCGGCTGGAGCTTGTAGAGCGGCCTGACCGAGCTGCTCTGCGTGACGGATGACGCTTCGGGCGTGGCCGTCCAGGTCGCGCTGTAGCCGAAGATCGTCGGTGGGCAGGTGTCGAGCACGGCGCTCGGGTCCACCCAGACGATAGTCGAGGTCGAGGCGATCCAGCCCTGTAGATAGGTCAGGGTCGAGCTGACCTCGGACCAGGCGACTGTGAGCGTGACGGTGGCGCTGGACGTGCACCCATTGCCTGGGCAGGGGAATACCAGCAGGGCAGCTAACGCCGGAAACGATCTGATCGCACTTGCGGTGTTCCACTGTCGGATCCGATCGCCTGCATGCGGGAGAAGATGCGCATGACGTCATGCGCTCGACCAGCATGCGCTTCGGGAGAATCACCTGCTGGCCAAGCACACCGACACGATCACGCCCCGCCGAGGCCAGGGGCAATAGGCAAGTAAATACTTGCATATTAAATCGCCGCCCTACAACCCCAGCATGTCTGCGGTCGACCTGACCTTCAAAGCCCTCGCTGATCCCAGCCGCCGGGAGCTGCTTGACCGCTTGCATGCCAGCAATGGCCAGACCCTAGGCGAGCTGTGCAGCGGGCTGGACATGACCCGCCAGGCAGTCACTCAGCATCTCGCCCTGCTCGAAGCGGCCAATCTGATCGCCGTGCAGCGGCGCGGCCGCGAGAAGCTGCATTTCTTCAATCCCGTTCCCATCCACGACATCTACGTGCGCTGGATCCGCAAATTCGAACAGCAGCGCCTCCAGGCGCTGCATGACCTCAAAACCACGCTCGAAAGGAGCAGCCTGTGACTACCGATACCTTCCTCTACGTCACCTACATCGCCACCACCCCTGACAAGGTGTGGACCGCAATCCTCGAGGGCGACGTAACCCGCCAATACTGGGGCGGGAACGCCAACGTCGCGCCCAAGGGCTGGAAGAAGGGCGCTCCCTGGCAGCATGCAGCCGAGGGCGGCAAGGGTGCGCTGCGCTGCGTTGGCGAGATCCTGGAGATCATCCCGCAGCAGAAGCTCGTGCTGACCTGGGCCGATCCCGGGGACGCGGGCAATCCCGCCAAGCATTCGCGGGTCGCCCTCGAGATCGAATCGGTCGGCGACATGGTGCGCCTGACGGTCACCCATGACCAGCTCGATCAGGCCATGGGCCAGAAGATCAGCAAGGGCTGGCCGATGGTGTGCGCGAGCATGAAGTCCTTCCTCGAGACCGGCCGGGCGCTTTCCATCTTCGGTTCATGCGCTCCTGCCACCGCGGGCGCTCGCGCCCCGTGAACCTAACAGGGCCGTTTCGCCCGGCTGAGACGATGCGGTCACCGGCAATCGACCAATCGGTCGGCTTGCCGGTGACCGGCTGGCCTTGCTGCCAAGGTACCGCCATGCATCGATGCAGCATGCAGCGGCGATGATGAGCGACAGCGCCAAACGCTAGAACTGGGGGCTGCCCATCTCGTCCATCGCCTATCCCACCGCAGAACGTGTCGCTCCCGACACTTCCAATGCCCGCCTTCGCTGACGAGCTCAGCTCGATCAGGCCTGACTATCGCTGCCATTCCCAGCACTGATCGGAGCCCAAGCTGCTCCCTGGGCGGGGGGGTGACTGGAGATCGTGGCTGGGATTGCCAATGGGAGGCGCTTGCGAACGGACCGCCCAGGAATCGCACCAGTAGGAATCTCAGGGCAATCCGGTCTACGGACGCAGGAGCATGCATTATCGCACCCAGGGCTTCCTCTACGGCATCGGAGAGGCGTGACCCAGAGGCGGCACCTCAGCGCCGTCTACTTCTTGCTCCGGTCCCCGGCATCAGGCCACGCGGCTTCGGCCTTTGCCATCTGGGGCTTGCCCAGGCCGAAGGCGCGCAGGATGCCGCGTGCCATCAGCTGGTTCCCGGCATCGTTCATGTGCACGCCGTCGACGGTCAGCAGGTTGGTCCCCGGCTTGCCCCCCTCCTTGATCGCCGCCTGCATGTCGGCATTGAGGTCTGCCAGCGGCAATCCGCGCTCCTTGGCCAGGGCGCGCAGGAAATCATTGTAGTCGGCCAGCTTGACGTTGTTGGCATTGGGCAGATCCTCGCCGATGACCGTGGAGGTGAGGATCATCACCCGCGTCCCAGCCGCCTTCGCCTTGTCGAGGATGGCGGTGATCTTCTCCTTGTACTGGTCCAGCGGCACGCCGTTGGCACCATGCCAGACATCGTTGACCCCGCAGCTCACGGTCAACCAGTCCGGCTTCTTGCTCAGCACATCGTTGTCCACCCGGCCGAGCATGTCGTTTGAGGTGTTGCCGGAGATGCCGGCCGGGATCGGATTGACCTTGATGCCATTGGCCTCCAGGCCCGCGACCACCTCGTTGACATAGCCGGTAGGCTTGCCCCAGCCGAATTGGGTGATCGAGTCGCCGAGGAAGGCGACCTTCTGGCCATCGGCGACCAGCAGGATCGGGGCAGGCGGGGCCATGCTGCTCTTGATCGCCTCGATCTTCGCCAGGATGGCTTGTGCCCGAACCTGGTCGCTCTTCTTGGTCGCATCATGGAGCCGCTGCAGATCCTTGATTTCCTGGGCCTTGATCTTGTCCATCTGGGCCTCAGCGGTCTTGGCCACCGCCGCGACGGCGGCATCGGCTTTGTCGGCCACCTTCTGGACATCGGCTGGCAGATCGGAGGGATCGGCAGCATGGAGGAGGCTCGTCGCACACAGGATGAATGCCCAGCGGGAGAGCGTTGAGAGTCGCATGCGGTGCTCCAGGCGGATGAGCTTCGCGGCGCCTCGCAGCGCGCAACGGGGTTTGCGCCTCCCTGGCACACGCATGTGACTGATGGGGTGTCTCGGCCGACTTTCGGCAGCTCGCCTCCTTGCCAGGGCCACCGCCATCAGGGCCTCCCCCTTGTGACGATGTGCGCTGAACACCGAGCACCACCGCCACTACAGCGGCCATCGTCCTGCACATGCAACCATGGTTGGTCATGGCGTAAGTCGGCGCTGAGCCCGCTTCATAATCCCGTCAGCCACGGAGTCGTCGCAGGCCGTGATTGAGAGCGCCGATCGGTTGGCCGAGGCGGTGATGCGGGGACTGCGAAAAAGCGGTTGGGCAGGCCGCAGATTGAGATCGAAGCAGGCGCGCATGCTCACCAGACGCCATCGTCCACGGCGTACAGCACCCGCGGGGACGCTGGCTGGCGCTCACCGCTGTTCGAATACGCCCGTGCGGATATTGTCATGGATGCCATCGGTATCATCGCCGCTGGGTCCGAGTTCCGGGTCGCTGCTGTCGAGGATGTGGTTCGCAACAGGATTGAACGCGAACACCCCGTCTGGTCCCGCGCTCATCAGGCGCACCCCCCCTTGCGGGGCGATGGAGAAGAGGATCTCCACCCCCCAGGCATCGTAGATCGCCATACCGGGTAGGCGGTAGTGCACCCACATGCCGCCACCGCCTGGGCTGCCACCGCTCGCCAGGGTGAAGGATTGGGTCTTGGTGCCTGCATAGTCCGGGACGCCGCCGCTGACGTAGACGCAACCGGGCTTCCAGGTAATCTCCGGCTTGCCGTCGGTGTAGAGCAGCGGCAGCAGGGTTGGATCGCCTATGGCACCGGGCGTGCCCGGCGGTGCGCTGATCTGCCGCGGATTGATCGGGTTGCGGAAGGCATTGTCCACTGTGGTGTTGCCCGTGCCGGCGATGGTCGAGGCATTGGCGGCGGTGGTGGGGTCGGCCAGGTGGATGGCGTTCAATGCGCTCAAGTCACCCTGGACGGCGCTGGCACCGAACAGGTAGTCGAGGGCCTGCTTGCTGCCGGATGGATGGCCGAAGGCGGGATCGGCATCCTGCACATCGGTGGGGACGGTGTCCTGCGGCAGTGCGGCGGTGGTCAGAGCGGGGAAGAGTGACGCCGCGAGGCTGGCCTG
This sequence comes from Planctomycetota bacterium, assembly GCA_003136555.1. Lineage (GTDB taxonomy): Bacteria > Planctomycetota > UBA11346 > UBA11346 > UBA11346 > BOG-1363. The sequence goes on from PLEW01000190.1 coordinate 33,484, forward strand.
GCCCTGGAAGGGAAGCGGCAGCAGGATGTATTTGGTGACGCGTTTCTGGAGGGCGCCGAGGATGCCGATGTACTCGCGCTTCACGCCGAACAGCAGATAGGAAGACTGATCGGCGTAGAGATCGCTGGGCAGCATCAGATCGCTGGCGCTCGACCCGCTCGCTCTGCCTGGCAGCTGGGACGTGGCGGACAGCCCGGCCAGCGCATCGGCTGCGGTGTCCAGTGCCGCGCCGGAGGCGACCGCACCCGTGCCGGTATCCGCTGGCGGGGTGAAGCGCCTGAAGAGGAAGCGGGGGGCGCGCGAACCGGCCAGGGGATGCTCGACCGAGCTGATCGTCCCTGCCCTGTTTGCGCCTGCCAGGGCGATGGCCTTGCCGATCGCGGTGATGATGGCGCTGGTCTTCTCCTCCTTGGCATGCGATGTGATCATGCCGATCGCGACCAGCAGCAGGGTGCCGAGGGACAGGATGATCACGATGACCACCAGCAGTTCGATCAGGGTGAGGCCGCTGTTGGATCGTCGCTGCATGACTGGTCGAGCCGCCACTGGAATCAGGGGTGATGGGCTGGAGTTCATCCGCCCGATAGGTCAGCTCCTAGACGGGTCAGCCGCCCGGGACCGGACCAGGGCATGGCTGAGGAGATGCGCGAGCAAGAATCCATATGGGTAGTCGCAACTCTATTGACATACTAATCTTACGATTGGTTCCCGGGCTGCCGGTCGCCGACCGGGAGGGGCATTGCCCAAGCACTCGGCATGCGACGGAATTCCCACATCGCCGTTGGCGCACGGGTGCACGGCTCCCTGCGCTTGGGACGATCGCCCTGGAGGCGATCGTGGTGGTCGAGCTCGGGCTCCGGACCTCCCGGCGGATGACCAGCGGCCATGCCGCCGACCTGAACCGCTGCGCGTGCGGTACCGACCAGTCCTCCGGCGCTGCCTGTCGGTCTCATCCACCCTGATGCGGCGGATAGAAAGCGTGATGCAGACTCCTGGCTCCAGGCGGAGCTGCGCTCTCGACACCCCCTGGAGATGCTGTATACGTCGCACTCCACGTTCACAGCCCTTCACGGAAAGAGCTCATGAGTCTTCGCGCCCCAACCCTGCTGCTCACCCTCCTGTGCCTGTCCTCTGCGATCAGCGCGGCGGAATTCAAGGACAAGGACGGCAAGACGCTGCCTCCGATCCCGGAGCTGGTGAAGCTGTCCGGCAATGCCGACCACGGCAAGCAGGTCTACAGCACCATCTGCTTCATCTGCCACCAGATCAACGGAGCTGGCATCGATTTCGGACCCAACCTCTCCGAGGTCGGTTCGCGTCTGACCAAGGATCTGCTCTATCAGTCGGTGCTCGAGCCCAGCGCGGTGATCGCGCCCGGCTTCGACACCGTCACGCTCAAGCTCGAGGATTCGATGGCGATGGGCATCGTGGCATCCGAGAACGACCAGGAAGTCGTGCTCAAGGCCATGGGCGGCGCCAAGACCACCTACAAGAAGGCCGATATCGTCAGCCGGACCAAGGGCACCAATTCGATGATGCCGGTCGGCCAGCAGGCCGCCATGACCACCCAGGATCTCGTCGACCTGATCGAATACCTCAGCTCGCTCAAGAAGAAGTGATCGCCGCAGCCGTATGGCCGCGCGCTCGCATTCACGCCGACGACCCCGTACACCAGCACGGGGTCGTCGGCGTTGCTGGCACTCGACGCCGCGGATCGGTGTAGGCCGGACTGAGCTGGACCATGTCCCTCAGGGGCTCTTGGGCCTCTTCGCCGGCACCTTGCTGATCAGGGTGCCATCCTCGCCGACCGTGAGCACCATCTTGGTGCCCTCCTTGTCGGTGTAGCGGGCGCGGAAGATGACGACGCCGCTCTTATCACTGGTCTGTATCGCCTGGCTGGCCTCCGGGGCCTCCATCCGGAACACCGACTTGACCGCGTCCGGAAGCTGGTCGATGGCCAACCGTACAGGTCTGGTCCGGGTCTTCGGCTTGGGTGGATCGCTTGCCGGAGGGCTGGCGGTGGCGTCGGCGGGAGACGCAGCCGGGACCGTTGCCGGTGCTGGCGCCGCTGCCCGCAGCTCGGCCTGGTCGGGCGGCTCATCGATGGTGAGCGGATTCTCGGGACCAGGATCGGCAGGCGCTGGCGTGGCAGCTGGCGCAGGGGCTGGTGCGGCATCATCGCCGGTTGCCGCCCAGGCGCTACCCCCCAGCAGAGTGGCTCCCAGCACCAGGGAGCGGACCAAGGACGGGAATGGTGAGCGCATGGCAGTCCTCCGACTCTGCTAGCGTTCTACCCCCGCCGTCACCGCCAGGTATGTGGGCTTTTCCGCCAACTCGCCTCGAGCCTGCGCCAGGACCGCATCGACCTGTGTCCGCTGGGCGGGATCGAGGGGGGCGAGGATGTCGATCGGCACCCGCCGCCGCAGGACATCCTGGTCGCTGATCGCCATCTCGTCGCTGATGGCGTGGGCGAGCTCAGCCAGGCAGAAGGGCGCGTGCGGCGCAATGCGTGCGGCGAGCCAGGGGTGCCCGCGCAGGCGGGCATGCACCCGGCCGAGCTGGGTGCCGAATCGGCTGGCGGCGGTGCGTGCGACCTCGGCATCCAGGCCCAGGGCACAGCCGTCGGCGATCATCTGCTCCTGCCAGTCGTCCCACGCTCCGGCAGGGCGCCAGGGGAAGGGCCGCTCGGCGGTGGCGCTGCCGAGGCTGCGTCTGCCCAGCAAAGCATCGACCCGATCGACGATGCGCGAGGATTCGACGCGTGCCGAGGTGAATTTGCCGCCGACCGGCACCAGCAGGCCCTGGCAGGGATGGTCGAGCCGCCATTCGCGAGTGGTCGCGCCGATGCCACGGCCGCTCTGGGCCTGCAGCACGCGGACGCCGGCGAAGCTCCCACGCACCTGGGATGGCTGCCATCCGAGGGCTGGACAGCGCCGATGCACCTCACCGAGCAAATAGTCCCGCTCCTCGTCGCTCACCACCAGGGCGGAAGGATCGCCGTGGAAGACGGATTCGGTGGTGCCCAGCAGGGTGGCGGAATACCAGGGGATGAGGAAGAACACCCGGCGATCGCTGGCCGCGGTGAGCAGGATCGCTGTGCGCTGGCCATTCGTCGGCCCGGGCAGCGGCGGCATGACCAGATGGACGCCCTTGCTCAGGCGCACGCGCGCCTGGGCGGGTGTTCCGGTGATGCTGCCCGCCCACGGGCCGGCGGCATTGACGGTGACCTCGGCGTGCACCTCGTAGGCGCGTGAGGCGATCTGGTCGACCACCAGGGCCCCGGCGACCCCCCCATCACGGGAGTGCAGGAGATGGTCGACTGCGACGTGGTTCACCGCCATCACCCCGGCCTGCAGCGCCCCGGCGACGATCTCCAGAGTGAAGCGCGCATCGTCGCTGCCGGCATCGCTGTAGCGGAAGCCGCACTGCACCTCCGGAGAGAGGTAGTCGGCGCTTTGGATCAGCGCCGAGCGGTCCAGGTAGCGGTGGTGATCCAAGCCGGAATGCGTCCCGCTCAAGGCGTCATAGAGGCCCAATCCTGCAAGCAGGCTGAGGCGTCCTGAGCGGCTGTCGGGGAAGATCGGCAGCAGGAAGTCGAGCGCATGCACCCGATGGGGTGCCAGACGCATCAGGCGGGCGCGCTCGCGCAGGGAGCGGGCGACCTGGATGATGTGGCCATGCTCGAGGTAGCGCAGTCCGCCATGGATCAGCTTGGAGGAGGCGCTCGAGGTGCCGGCACCCCAGTCATCGCGTTCGATCAGGGCCACACGCAGGCCGCGCAAGGCGGCCTCATAGGCGGTCCAGGCGCCGCAGATGCCCCCGCCGATGACCAGCAGATCGTAGCGGTCCTGTCCGAGGCGGCGCTGGTCCCGCTGCATCATAGCGCCAGCCGCTTGGTCAGCCAAGCAGGCCGATCCGTCAGGAGACCGTCGAGCGCCAGGCGTCGCAGCCGGGTGAGCACGGCCTGCTCGTTGCAGGTATAGGCGAAGACCGCGAGCCCGCGTTGGCGCGCTGCCGCCACCAGTGCCGGAGTCAGCACACGCTGGTCGAAGCAAATGCCGGCGATGCCCGGTTGGCGATCCAGCCATGGGCGCGGTGCGTCGACGGGTCGTTCATGGTTGCGGATGCGCCGCAGATGGGGTGCACGGCGGGCAGACAGCGCGAGGATGCGGGGATCGAAGCAGAGCAGTGCGACCCGCCGCGCTGCCCGGGCCTCGGCCACGGTGGCGATGACCGCATCGACCAGCCGGCGGTTGGCGGCCTGGGCGGTGAGGCTACGGCCGGTCTGCGGTTTGAGCTCGATGAAGACGGTCAGGCTCGGGAAGCGGGTGAGGACCTCCAGCAGGGTCGGCAGGCGCTCAGCGGCGAAGCGCGGGGCGAACCAGGACCCCACGCTGAGCGAACGCAGCTCCGCGAGCGTACGCAGCGCCAGGCGGGCTCGTCCAGCATGGAAGCGCGCCAGCGTTGGATCATGGCAGACCACCGGGATGCCATCGGCGCACAGGCGCACATCCAGCTCGATGCCGTCCGCTCCGGCCGCATGCGCGCTGGCGAAGGCGCTCAGGGTATTCTCGGGACAGCGGCTGGAATCGCCGCGGTGGGCGATCACCAGGCAGTCCCGCTTCGTGCCTGAAGGCGGCTGGCGGCGGGAAGACGGTCGGGATCTGGGCATCGGCATCAGCCCAGATGGGGGGTGAGCGCGGTGCGCAGGGCTGCCGGGAGGGGCATCTTGGCATTGCTCTGGGCATCGATCGTGACATGGACGCTGGTGACCGCTCCGACGACCACGCCGTCCTGGTTGCGCAGGCTGTAGCGGACGGTCAGGGAGGTGGTGCCGAGCACGGCGATGCCCACATCGATGGTCAAGCGGTCGCCGAGGTGGACGGGGGCACGGTAGTCGGACTGCACATGGACGATGACCAGCATGGGGCCGGAGGTCGGGCGCGTCGGCTTCAGGGGATGACCGACCTGGGCGAGGAACGCTTCGAAGGCGTTGTGGCAGAACTTCAATTGGTTGGCAAAGAAGATTATACCATAGGAGTCGGTATCATGCAATTGGACGACCTGGTGATAGGTGAACACGACGTCTCCTCGCCCCGGGTCGCACCGGGTGCCGGCGACCGGGAGATGCTGAAAGCATAGCACACCATGGCGCGTCGTGCACGGGGGAAGGCCGCCCCGGGATGAGCTGCACAATCTTGCGGTTTCGATGTGGCCAAAACCGGATCTTGAATGTATGCTTTCGATAACGAGGGGCCCATGGCAAGCCAAGCCCTGACCATCCAGGAGACGCTCCCCGAAGTCGCGCACCAGGCGCTCGACCGCGCCGCCAATAGCGCTGCTTTCAACGTCCGCGAGGCCGGCTACTGGCGCAAGGTCTCGACCGAATCGTTCTGCCAGGACGTGCGACGGCTGTGCCTCGGCCTGGTCGATCTCGGGCTCAAGCCCGGGGATGCGGTCGGGATACTCGCCCCATCGTCCCCCTCCTGGCTGATCGCCGACCTCGCCATCATGGGCGCCGGCGGCATCTCCGTGCCGCTGTTCCCCAACCTCTCCTCCGAGCACCTGCTCTTCGAGTCGGCCAACGTCCAGATCAAGATCCTGATCGTCATCGGCGAGGAGCAGTGGCGCCTCGCCCGTCCCCACCTGCACCAGTATCAGGTGGTGATCGCCAAGGATGTGCCGCAGCTCCCCGAGTCCGCCATCAGGTGGCATTCGGCGCTGGAGCGCGGCGATGAGTGCTCGCAAAAGGATCCCGGCCTGCACGCCCGCCTGCGCGCCCGGGTCAAGGCCGACGACATCGCCACCGTCATCCATACCAGCGGCAGCACCGGCTCGCCCAAGGGCGTAGTGCTGACGCATCGCAGCCTGGTGTCGCAGGTGCGTGGCGCCGCCCTCTGCTTCCCCCTCGACATGGCCAAGGATCGCGCCCTGAGCTGCCTGCCCCTGGCGCACATCTTCGAGCGCACCACCGTCTACACCTACATCAGCCAGGGCACGGCGATCTGGTTCGCCGACGACATCAAGAACGTCGGCATCCTGATGCGCGAGGTAAGCCCCACCGTCATGACCATGGTGCCGCGCCTGATCGAGAAGCTCTACGCCCGCATCCTCAAGCAGGTCGAGGCGGCGGCGGTCGGGAGCCGGCAGCTGGGACGCTGGGCGGTGGACAAGGCCCTCCATGACGACCCCCTCACTTCGCGGCGCTGGTCGACCTCGCTTGCCGACGTGATGGTCTACCGCCGGCTGCGCGGCGCCCTCGGCGGGCAGCTGCGCTGCCTGATCGTCGGTGGCGCCGCCCTGATGCCCGATCTGGCGCGCTTCCTCGTCAATGTCGGCATCCCGGTCTTCACCGGCTATGGCCTCACCGAAGCCTCCCCGGTGATCACCACCAATTGCCCCTCGGCCAACAAGCTGGGCACCGTCGGCAGGCCGTTCCCGGGCGTCGAGGTGCGCATCGGACCGGCCGATGAGATCCTGGCACGCGGCGAGAACATCATGCGCGGCTACCATGGCGATCCGGCCGCCACCGGCCTGGCGGTCGATGCCGATGGCTGGCTGCATACTGGCGATTGCGGTCGCTTCGACGAGGACGGCTACCTGGTCATTTCCGGCCGGATCAAGGAGATGGTCAAGACCTCCAACGGCAAGTACGTCAGCCCGCTGCCGATCGAGCAGGCGCTCACCGCCTCGCGGCTGGTCGACCAGGCGATGGTGATCGCCGAGGGCCGGCGCCATGTCGCGGCCCTGCTCTTCCCCGACCTCGACTACCTCAGGCAGTTCAAGGAGCGTGAAGGCCTCGCGGGCCAGAGCGATGAGGAATTCATCCGCGGCCCGCAGGTGAAGCGCGAGATGGCGGCGCTCCTGGCCGGCATGAACGCCAAGCTCGATCGCTGGGAGCAGGTCAGGACCTACCGTTTCACCCCGGCGCCGGCCGCGATCGGGGACGAGCTGACGCCGACGATGAAGCTGCGACGATTCGCGATCCTGGAGAAGTACCAGGAGCTGATCGCCGAGATGTATCAAGTTGCCGAGGAGGAGCCAAACACCAGCGTGTGAACCCCGGATCTCGTTTGAGGGAGGAAGCCATGAAAGAGCGCTTAGCGATCATCGACGGCATACGGACGCCATTCTGCAAGGCCGGAGGCGTCCTCTCGGCCCTGACCGCTGATGATCTCGGCGCCATCGCCATCCGCGAGCTGATGGCGCGCACGGCATTCCCCCCCGGGCAGCTCGATGAGCTGATCGCCGGCAATGTCGCCCAGCCGATCGAGGCGGCGAACGTCGCCCGGGTGATCGCCCTCAAGGCGGGGCTGCCGGCCTCCCTCATCGCCTCGAGCGTGCACCGCAACTGCGCCTCCGGCATGGAGGCGATCACCACCGCCGCCAACCGCATCTTCTCGGACGAAGCCACGGCGATCATCACCGTCGGCTGCGAATCGATGTCCAACATCCCGCTGATGTACGGCCGCTCCATGACCGCGCTGTTCGCCCGGCTGATGCGCGCCAAGACCACCTGGCAGCGGCTCGCCACCTGGGCCTCGTTCCGGCCGACGATGCTGACCCCGGTGGTCGGGGTGCAGGTCGGGCTGACGGACCCGGTGTGCGGCTTGAACATGGGGCAGACCGCCGAGATCCTGGCGCGTGAATTCGCGGTGACGCGCCAGGACCAGGACGAATTCGCGCTGATGAGCCACCAGCGCGCGGTCGCCGCGCAGGCGCGCCTGGCCGAGGAGATCGTGCCGGTGGCGCTGCCGCCCGCCTATGCGCAGGTGCAGAGCGTCGATGACGGTCCCCGGGCGAGCCAGGACCTCGCCGCCCTGGCGAAGCTGCGGCCGTACTTCGACAAGCTCTGCGGCACGGTCACGGTCGGGAACTCCTGCCCGTTGACCGATGGGGCGGCCGCCCTGCTGGTGATGAGCGAGCGCAAGGCCAGGGAGCTGGGGCTCTCGCCGCTGGGATACCTGCGCGATTATGCATATGCCGCGCTCGACGGCCGGCGCATGGGGCTGGGGCCGGTATTCGCCACCGCCAAGCTTGCCGCCAAGACCGGCCTCTCGCTCAAGGACTTCGACCTGATCGAGATCAACGAGGCCTTTGCCGCGCAGGCGGTGGCCTGCGAGCGCGCCTTCGCCTCCGAGTCCTTCGCCCGCGCCGAGCTCGGGCGCACCCAGGCGCTCGGGCAGATCGACCGCGCCCGCCTGAATGTCAACGGCGGGGCGATCGCCCTCGGCCACCCGGTCGGCGCCAGTGGCGCACGCTTGGTCCTCACCCTGCTCAAGGAGCTGCGTCGCCGCTCGGCCAAGCGTGGCCTGGCCACCCTGTGCATCGGCGGCGGCCAGGGTGCGGCCCTGGCCTTGGAGGTGTCATGAACCCGCCTGTCACCATCGCCGCGCCCACATCGGCTCCTGTCACGTCGTCGTCCAGCGCCACGGCGCGGAGAGAGGATGACCGCATGAACGCATTCACCATCAAGATCAGCGACGGCATCGCCCGCGTGCTCATCGATCTGCCAGGCGAGAAGGTCAACATCTTCTCGGCCGAGGTCGTCGCCGAGCTCGGCGAGGTGGTGCGCCAACTGCAGGGCATGCCTGAGCTGCGCGCCGCGGTGTTCGAGAGCGGCAAGCCCGGGGTGTTCATCGCCGGAGCCGATATCCGCGAACTGCAGACCATCGCCACCCGCAGCGATGCCCTGGCCAAGGCCCAAGCCGGGCAGCGCCTGTTCCAGCGCCTTGCCACCCTGCCGATGCCGACCATCGCGGTCATCGATGGCGCCTGCATGGGCGGCGGTCTCGAATTCGCCCTCGCCTGCACCTACCGCATCGTCAGCGACGAGGACAAGACCAGCCTGGCGCTGCCCGAGGTCACCCTCGGCATCATCCCAGGCTGGGGCGGCACCCAGCGCCTGCCACGCCTGATCGGCGTCACGGCCGCGCTCGACATGATCCTCTCCGGCAAGCCGGTCAATGCCCGCAAGGCGGTCAAGCTCGGGCTCGCCGATGGCTGCTCTGCGCGCGCCTTCCTGCCCGGCGCGGTGCGCGCCTTCCTCGCCGAGGCCCTCACCCCAATAGGCTCGACCGCGATCGTCGCACGCCGGCCGCACGGCTGGCGCCGCCAGCTCCTCGAAGGCAATCCGGCCGGCCGTCTGCTGCTGTTCAGGACGGCCTCGGCCCAGCTGGTGCGCAAGACGCGCGGCCTGATGCCCGCGCCGCTGTCGGCGCTGGCGGTGGTACGGGAGACCATCAGCCATGAGCTCGAGAGCGGATTGGAGATCGAGGCCGAGCATTTCGCCGACCTCGCCACCACCCCCAGCTGCAAGGCGCTGATCGACTGCTTCTTCGCCAATGAATTGGCGCGCAAGGAGGGCGTGCTGTCCAAGGGCGTGGCCGAAGGCAAGAGCGAGGCCAGGCCGCTGCACGCCGCCGTGCTGGGCGCCGGGGTGATGGGCGGCGGCATCGCCTGGGCCTTCGCCAACCATGGCATGCCGGTACGGCTCAAGGATCTCGCCTGGGAGGCGGTGGCCAAGGGCCTGAAGACCGCCCACGACTACGACCAGCAGCTGGTCAGGATCCGCAAGCTCACTCCCGCCGCAGCCAACCAGTCGATGCTGCGCATCAGCGGTACGCTCGACTACCGCGGCTTCTCCGCCATCGATGTGGTGGTCGAGGCGGTGGTCGAGGACCTCGCCATCAAGCGCAAGGTCCTGGCCGAGCTGGAAGGCGGCATCCGCGACGACTGCCTGGTGTGCACCAACACCTCCTCGCTCTCGGTCTCGGCGATGGCCGAGGCCATGCGCCATCCCGACCGCCTGGTCGGCATGCACTTCTTCAATCCGGTCAACCGCATGCCTCTGGTCGAGGTCGTCCCGGGGCAGCGCACCTCGCCCGCCTGCGTGGCCGAGGTCGCGGGCCTGGTGCGGCGGCTGGGCAAGACCGCGGTGGTGGTGAAGGACTGCCCCGGATTCCTGGTCAACCGCATCCTCCTGCCCTACCTCAACGAAGCGGCGCGGCTGCTCGAGGACGGGGCAGGCCTGGCGGAGATCGACCGCGTGATCTATGACTTCGGCATGCCGATGGGGCCCTTCACCCTCAGCGATGACGTCGGCCTGGATGTCGGCTACAAGGTCGCCAAGATCCTCGCCGCCCACTACGGCGAACGCATGAAGGTCGCCGATGCGCTGCGCATCGCCTATGAGGAGATGCACCTCTTGGGCACCAAGGGCGGACGCGGCTTCTACCTGCATGACGGCAAGGAGGCGTTGCCCAACCAGGAGCTCATCAACCGGGTGGCGGCCGCCAGCGGCCGCCACCCGGCGCATGGATCGCCCATTGCCAGCGATGACATCCGGGATCGCTGCCTGCTGATCATGGTCAACGAGGCGGTCCGCTGCCTCGAGGAGCAGGTGGTGGCAAAGCCGGCGATCCTCGATCTGGCGATGATCATGGGCACCGGCTTCCCGCCGCAGCGGGGCGGCCTGCTGCACTATGCCAACCAGCTGGGCAGCCGCTTCGTCGCCGACCGACTCAAGCAGCTGAGCGACCGCTGCGGATCACGCTTCGCACCCTGCCAGACGATCATCGACCTCGCCCGCGAGGGCAGCCCCTTCCCCACCTGACCGGAGGACGAGCCATGACCGGCAAAACCACCGAAAGCAAGACCGCACACGACGAGGACATCATCATCGACACGTCGAAGATGAGCGCAGACAAGCGCGACGCGATGGAAGTAGCGGAGGGAGCGCGCGACCTCGAGACCAACCGCGGCTTCGCCCAGCAGCTGTTCATGGGCACCTTCGCCCACGCCCAGCTCAGCACCTTCCCGACCCAGACCAAGGAGGACCGCACGGTCGGCGACATCCTCTGCGCGCAGGTGGGCGACTACCTTGGCAAGCATCTCGACCCCGACGAGGTTGATGCCACCCGCACCATCCCCGAGGAGGTCATCGACGAGCTGTTCCGCATGGGCATCTTCGCGATGAAGGTGCCGAAGCAGTATGGCGGCCTTGGGCTGAGCCAGGTGAACTACAATCGCGTGATGATGCGCATCGCCAGCTATTGCGCCAGCACCGCGGTGCTGGTCAGCGCCCATCAGTCGATCGGCGTACCGCAGCCGCTCAAGCTGTTCGGCACCGAGGAGCAGAAGGCCAAATACTTCCCGCGCTTCCGCCAGCATGCCATCTCGGCCTTCGCCCTGACCGAGCCCGGGGTCGGCTCGGATCCCTCGAAGATGACCACCACCGCGACCCTGAGCGCCGACAAGACGCATTACCTGGTCAAGGGGGAGAAGCTGTGGTGCACCAACGGTCCGATCGCGGACGTCATGGTGGTGATGGTGCGCACCGCGCCCAGGATCGTCAACGGCCGCGAGAAGACCCAGATCACCGCGCTCATCCTCGAGAAGGACATGCCCGGGATCGAAGTGGTGCACCGCTGCGATTTCATGGGCATCCGCGGCATCCAGAACGGCCTCATCCGCTTCAACGATGTGAAGGTTCCGGTCGGCAATGTGCTGTGGGGCGAAGGCAAGGGGCTCAAGCTCGCGCTCACCACCCTCAACACCGGGAGGCTCACCCTGCCGGCGGCCTGCACCGGAGTGGCCAAGCAATGCCTGTCGATCTGCCGCCGCTGGGGCAACCAGCGGGTGCAGTGGGGACTGCCGGTCGGGGCCCATGAGGCGGGCAGGCAGAAGCTCGCCTTCATCGCCTCCTCGACCCTGGCGATGGAGGCGGTCTCGTGGCTGACCAGCCATTGGGCCGACCATCATGAGGTCGATATCCGCATCGAGGCGGCGATGGCCAAGCTCTTCTGCAGCGAGATGGCCTGGAAGATCGTCGACATGACCATGCAGCTGCGCGGCGGCCGTGGCTATGAGAAGGCCTCCTCGCTGGTCGCGCGCGGGGAGGAGGGCTATCCGGTCGAGCGCATGATGCGCGATACGCGCATCAACCTGATCATCGAGGGCACCTCCGAGATCATGAAGCTCTTCCTCGCCCGCGAGGCGATGGATCCGCATCTCAAGCTTGCTGCCGACCTGCTCAAAGCCCACATCCCGCTCGGGGTGAAGATGAAGTCGGGGATGAAGCTCGCCGGCTTCTACACCACCTGGTACCTCAAGCAGTGGTTCAATTCCAGCCTGTGGTCGCAACACCGCAGCATGGGCATCCTCAGCGGGCATTACCAGTACGTCCAGGCCTGCTCTCATCGGCTCGCCCGCACCATCTTCCACTACATGGGCCTGTACCGCGACAAGCTCGAGCGCAAGCAGGTGCTGCTCGGGCATCTGATGGATATCGGCACCGAGCTGTTCGCCATGGCCGCGACGTGCAGCTATGCCAAATCACTCGAGGAGGAGCACAAGGGAACCGGAGCCCTGACCCTGGCCGACTACTTCTGCCGCGAAGCGACGCGCAGGATCGAGGAGCACTACCGCCATCTCGCCAGCAACGATGACGGCATGATGGGTCAGATCGGCAAGGCCGTGCTCAACGGCGACCATCTCTGGCTCGAGGAGGGCATCCAATGGATCGGTCCCAACGCCTGACCACCTTCGAGCAGTATCCTCAGCCCGCCGATCCGCTGGTGGGCTTCTCGACCGACACCATGCCGGTGAATCCCGGTCCCGGGAATCGCTCGTCGACAGGCCGCTTCGCCAGGGTCACCCGGCGGGCGACGAGCATGGCGCTGCGCGTCATCGAGCGCCTTATCAACGGCACCATCCGCATCGAGGGCGAGCACAACATCGGCAAAGGTCCGGTGCTGTTCATCGCCAACCACTTCACGCGCTTCGAGACCTTCATCCTGCCCTGGATCATCCACAATGTGCATAGCGGCCGCATGCCGCATTCGCTGGCCTACCATGAGCTGTTCCGGGGCCGCTTCGGCGACTTCCTCATGACCATGGGTGCGCGGCCCACCGGCGATCCGGTGGTCAAGCACACCATCGTCGAGAACCTGATGACCGGTCGCAACGACTGGCTGATCTATCCCGAAGGCTCGATGATCAAGAACAAGAAGATCTGGGCCAACAGCCGCTTCGCCATCGATTCGCCGGATCGGGCGGGATCGCCGCACACCGGCGCCGCGATCATGGCTCTCAAATCGCTGCTCTACCGCAGGCTCTACCGCCATGCCTGCGAGATCAAGGATTTCGCGCTGATGGCCCGCTACGAGGCGCGCTACCACCTCAGCGGCCCCGCCGACATCGATGTCCCGGATCTCCAGGTCATCCCGGTGAACATCTCCTACTATCCGATCCGCCCTGGCAAGAACCTCATCTACCGCACCGCACGCTGGCTGTTCCGCCAGCTCCCCAGCGTACTCGAGGAGGAGCTGGTGATCGAAGGCAGCCTGCTGCTGTCGGAGACCGACATCAGCGTCTACTTCGGCAAGCCGATCGACCTCGACCGCTACGCCAACCTCATCATGCCCACCCTGACCGNNTGCCCTTCGTCGAGCAGCTGCGCAAGGCCAACCGCACGCTCGGCGCGCTGAAGAACCGCCTCACCCGCCGCATGATGCATGAGATCTACACCAGGCTGACGATCAATTTCGACCACCTCTTCGCCGGCGGACTGCGGGCGCTGATCGATGGCGGGCACGAGCGGCATGCGATCCCCTGCGAGGATTTCCATTTCGCCATGTACCTCGCTGCGCGGCGCATCCAGGCCTCAGGCAATCGCCGCAGCCACCCCAGCATCGGCGACGATCTGGTCGATATGCTCTGCGGCACCGGCTATCCCCCCCTGGCAAGCGCGCTCAAGCTCGCGACCGAGGAAGGCGTGGTGAAGACCGGCACCGGCAGCTACCAGGTCGATCCGCAGGCGCTCCGCCACGAGCACTCGTTCCATGACATCCGGCTGAAGAACNNCGCGGTGATCGCCAACGAGCTGGAACCGCTGCGTCCCGCGGTCCGCCACCTGCGCAATTGCGTCAACACCCCCAGGACCGTGCTGCGCCGCGAGATCGCCAGCCTGCTGCGCCGCGAAGAGCTGGAGGAGTTCTCCAATGAGCGCAATCTCCACTGCCACGCCGCCCAGCTCAAGCCGATGGAGATCGGCCGGCCGTTCATCTTGGAGCGGGCCAGCGACCGCATCGGCATCGTCCTGTGCCATGGCTACCTCAGCTCCCCCGAGGAGGTCAGGCCGCTGGCGGAGCATCTCCACCGCCTCGGATTCGCCGTCCATGCCCCGCGCCTGCCGGGGCATGGCACCGCTCCGGTGGCGCTCTCGGCGGCCACCTGCGCGCACTGGCGGCGCGCCTATTCCCGTGCCGTCGTCGCCATGCGCTGCCGCTACCAGCACGTCATCTGCGCCGGCTTCTCCGCCGGGGGCCTGCTCGCGCTCGATGCCGCCACCCGCCATGCCGGGCTGCTCGGGGTGATCGCCATCAACCCCTCGATGCGGCTCCTCGATCGCAAGAGCCTGCTGGTCCCGGCGCTGTGCAAGGTCAACCATCTGCTCGATGTGGTGCATCTCGGAGGCGTGCGCTTCGACCACGTGGTCAACCATGCCGAGAATCCCGAGATCAACTATGGCCTGAACTACGTCAACGGCGTCAAGCAGCTCGGTGAGCTGATCGCCATCACCCAGCACATCCTGCCGCAGGTGGCGGTCCCGGCACTGATCGTCCAGGGCGACCACGATCCGGTGGTCGATCCGCATGCCGCAGTGCAGCTGCACGCGAGCCTCGGCTCCGAGGACAAGACCCTCGCGCTGATGACCTTCCATCGCCATGTCATCGTGCGGGGACCTGGATCCGAGGCGGTGCTGGAGCGGATCGGGGAGTTCGCCCTCGCGCTCAAGGACCGCCAGGGCACTAGCCAGCACCAGGTGCGACGAGAGGAGTAGCGACGGGCGGCAGGCCGCGGCGCAGCCAGTGAACCTGGCGGTGGTCGTCGCACTCCCGCCCGTAGAGGCCGGGCCAGCTCTCGATCAGCTCGAGTCCGCTCGCACGGGCGAGGTCGGCGATCTCCTGGCGGGAGTACAGCCGCACGCTCTCGGTGTAGCGCCGCTCCGGCCTGTCCGCCCGCCGCAGGATCACGGTCTTCTCGACGCGCTGCGCGCGCAGCGCCCGCTCCTCGGTCACCTCCATCCCGCTGGCGGTCCGCCGCTGCGTGGAGGGCACCAGGTTCTGCGCCAGATGCGCAGGATCCGGGAGGTCGAGCAGCAGCCAGCCGCCCGGTGCGAGCAGCCCGGCGAGCGACGAGAGCAGCGCGGCATTCCCGGCATCGTCGAAATAGCCGAAGGCGGTGAACAGCAGGAGCACCCCGCCCCAGCCGTCGGTCAGCGCTGGCAGACGCATATCGCAGCGCAGCAGCCGGCCCCGGCAGTGCTCGCGCTGGCTGCCATTGCTGAGCAGGTCAGGGCTCAGGTCGATGCCATAGGCATCGATGCCTGCCGCGCGCAGGCTCTCCAGATGGCGTCCATTGCCGCAGCCGACATCCAGGATCGGGCCGGGGGCCTGGGCGAGACGGGGCAGCAGGCAGGCCATCTCGGCGGCGGCGGCGTGATCGGAGCGATGCGCGTAAAGGTCCTGGTAGTCCCTGCCGAAGGCGTCCTGCCACCACGGTCGTTCGCCGACGGTATCGGTCATCCGCCGCTGCCCGCCTTAGCGTCGCGTGGCGCGCCGGTAGGTGGTGGTGGTGCCACCCGGCGGGTTGTTGATGGGGATGAGCTCGTCCAGGCTGTGCACGCAGCGCAGCGCTCCGGCGCCCAGTAGCTGGGATTCGTGGGTATGGCCGATCAGTCCTACGGTCAAGGCGCCGGCCGCCCTCCCCGAGGTCACGCCGCTGACGCTGTCCTCGATCACCAGGCAATGTTTGATCGGGATGCTCAGCCGGCTGGCGGCCAGCAGGTAGGGTGCGGGATCCGGTTTGCGGGCGCTGACATCCTCGTAGCAGACGCGCAGGGGCAGGCGCTCGGCCAGACCGGCGATGGCCAAGCCGAGGCTGGCGGCGCGACGCTCTGTCGAGGTCACGACGCAGCAGCACAGCCCCTCGCCTCGCGCGTGATCGAGCAGGGCCATGACTCCCGGGCGCAGCTCCAGGCCGTCCTTCTGGTAGAGCGACATCAGGATCTCGGTCTTGGCCTTCATCCAGGCGTCGACGTCGCCGCTCTTGCCATGACGCTGCATCAGCGTGAGGTAGAAGGTGCGGTCGGACTTGCCGATGTTGCCGTAGATCTCCTCGTCCTCGAGCTGGATGCCCTGAGAATCGAGGAACAGCTTGTGCGCCTGGCAATGCTTGGGCTCGGAATCGACCAGCGTGCCATCGAAGTCGATGAGGATGGCGGCGACGCTCGGCATAGGCATGGCGGCAGCGTAGCCAGGGCCCCGCTGCTGGCAAACGCGCTGATCGGCTGCCGGACCTCCCCGCCGCGGCCGGGAGCCGATCGCCTGCCCGGCTCAACGACCGGACCCCCGTCATCAGGCGGGGGTCCGGCAGGCAGGCTCAACGACTGGACACCCGTCATCAGGCGGAGGTCCAGGGCGGCGGCATATGCCACCGATAGTCAGGCCATCGGCATCACGGGTCGGACGCGCTGGGGCTCCTTCTCGCGGCTGTGGATCTTGCGCAGTTGCGAGGCGCATTTGTCGGAGACGACATCGATCGCCGAGTAGACCGTCTCTTCGCTGTCGTGGGCAATGACATCCCTGCCATGGGGCAGATGCATGTCGACATCGACACGATAGCCGTGCTTCTCGGCCTGATGGATGGTGACATGGAGCTTCTGGAGTCCCAGATGGAAACGCGTGAGCGTGCCGAGCTTGTCATGGATGTAGGACTTGACCTTGTCCGGCACCTGGAAGTGAACACCGGTGATGTGGATGTCGACCATATCGCTCCTCATTAGCGCCCCATTGGGGCTCTCTATGGCAGTGCATCCCCGGGAGCACTGCCGGTCGGAGGTAGGGACTCCGGGGCGTCACACCGGATCCTACCCACGATCCGAGCACCACGTCAACGTCCATCTCGGCAGCATTTGGGCTGCGGTGGGACCTCTGCGACGGCGGTTGCCAACCAGGGCCGCAGGGAGGGCTTCTCCCTTGCCTTTCACTCCCCGGTGCTCCACGGCAGTGCGGGGTGGATGTGCAGCCGGAGATCGCCATGCTGCAGGATCGCCCGGCTGGCGCGCCGATGGACCCGGGATGCCTCGGGTTGATGGCCTGCGCAATTGCTCCCGGCCGGGTCGGACGATCATGGTGGGCGCATGGATCAGCCTCTCAGCAACCTCCAGGAGAACAGCCAGGAGGCCCTGATCGCCATCCATGGGGTATCCTGCCAGGTGCCTGCTGGCTGGGAGGTGGTGGGGACCTACGGTGGCTGGCGGAAAGGGCACCTGCTGGTCGCCGCCGGGCGCGAACCCCGGGTGAGCGTGAGCTGGAGGCGCCATGCCGCGGCCCCCGATCTGGCTCGGACGCTGCATGCTGCCGGAAGCCGGCTCGACCGGTCGCATGTCGCCGGAACCCTGATGCGTCAGGACGAACTGGCCACCAACCTGCTGCTGGGAGCCTGGACCGGCCCGCAGGGCGACTTCCATGCCGCGGTCCGGCACTTTCCCGCCCAGGAGGTGACGGTGGTCGCCCGCCAGCTGGCGCCTGGGCCGAGTGAGCCCCTGCGCCAGCTGATCAGCAGCGTGCAGGCTGTTGCCGCCAGGGACGGCTCGCGCTGGGCGATCTATGGATTGGCGCTCGATCTGCCGGCCTGGTGGCGCCTGGAGGGTCTCCAGCAGCTTGCCGGGCTCGTACGTGGCGTCTGGTTCCGCTATCCCCAGGGCCGGCTGCGCCCTGACCAGGTGCTGGTCATGCGACGCCTCGCCTGCGCCTCCCGTCTCCTCCAGGGCCGCACCCTGGGCGCCTGGGTGCAAGGAGGGCTGGTGCGCCATGAGCGGGTGGTAGGCGACGACGAGCACCAGGGGCTGGTCCATCTGTCGACCGAGCTGCCCTCGGCGCACCTGTGGCGGCGGCTGATCGGCCGGCGTGACCGCCGCGAGATCTATGCCTGGACCCAACCGGCGGGCGATCGCCTGCTGGTGCAGGAGTGGAGGGGTGCCACAGACCCCCTCCCTTGCTTGCGTGATTCGCAAAGGTCGCCACGGTTCAAACCGTGAGACCGGCTGGAGATGGGCCGATGAGCCGAGCACATCCATGACGAACCCCAGGCTGCAGGTCGATCCCGACCAGCTGGTGCCTCAACTGGCCCATGATGTCACCAGCATCCCCATGCCCGATGGCCAGGTGCGGCTGCGTGGTCCACGCCTGGCGCGCCCCCTGCTGCTGCGCTGGTTGGCATGGCTGTTCCGCCTGCCGGTGGTCGTCGAGGTCGAGCTCGACGATATCGGCAGCTTCGTCATTGCGCGCTTCGACGGCCGCACCCTCGGTCGGATCGCCGAAGAGCTCGCCGCCCACCTGCAATTGACCCGCCGCGAGGCCGAGGTCGCCCTGGCCGATTTCATGCGCCAGCTGATGCAGCGTCGCTTGGCCGAGCTTGCCCACATGCCGAGCGCCAGGGGGCGGTCCGCATGACCGCCGCGCCCCTGCGCGGAGCCGGAGGCGGCAGCGGCGGCAGGATGCTGCCGCCGGTGCTGCCACGGCGCATCGCCTTCCAGGTGGCATGGAGCTCGATGCGCGTCCGCATGACGCGCAACCTGATCACCGTCTCATCGGTGGTGCTGGCGGTGGCATTCCTGCTGACGGTGGTCGGCGAGAGCATCTGCACCCAAGCCGTCTACCGCCGCTTCCATGACGACAGCCTCATCGGCGATCAGGCGCAGCAGCTGATCGAGACCCTCGGCCATCCACGCGATGCCATGGCCTTCCTCCATCTGCTGGCCACGCAGGATCGCGAGGTCTGCAGCTGGGCAAAGCGTCTGGGCGGAGATATCCCCGCCGTCGATGCCGAGCACTGCCTGCTGTGCGAACGCCTCGGCCGCTGGGTCGGGACCCTCAAGCCGGCGCAGATCTATCTGCTGACGCGCAATCGGGACATCGACGAGTGGCTGCTGCAGTGCGACAGCCCCGGGCAGATCGACCATCTGCGCCTCGAGAGCGCCGGCTTCGCCGGCGTCCGCCTCCCCCTGTCGCACAGCGAGCTGGAGCGGGTTGCGCAGGGCATGCAGGCGACCCGCCACGCGCTGGCGCAGCTGCATCAGGCCGAGAGCGCCCGTCTGCGCCAGGTGGACGATGCCGGCGGTGTGCAGGCGGTGGTCGACCGCTTCATCGACCATGGCGATACCGACTCGGCCGGCCTGCCGATCAGTCAGGTGCTCGGCCAGCTCGACGCCGCTCAGACAGAGGCGCTGATCCACCGCCTGTCCATCGACCGCATGCGCGCGCGCGTGATCCAGGTCCTCAACACCGACAACCGCCGGGATCCCGCCCTGCTCCAGGTGGCGGACATTCGCGACTGGGCCATGCTCGCCCAGGCGATGGAGCGGCAGATCCTCGAAGAGGGCGAATCCCCGACCCGCCGCCTGGCGCAGGAATCCGCCGACCATGAGCTGTTCACCATCTCCACCTTCGACGAAGTGGCCGGCGATCCGCCGCTGCAAGCCGCGCTGCTGGCGGCGGTCAACTCCGCCCTGCCCAGCAGCCATCTCTTCGACGAGGCGGCCTGGGAGACCTACCCGCCAGGCCTGGAGGCCAACGAGCTGCTGAAGCAGGGGCGCTCGCACTTGAGCGAACGCCAGGTCACCCGCCTCAACCGCCTGCTGCTCGAGAGCGCCTTCGCCCAGGCGATCGTCCACCGTCCGGCCGAAGGCCCCTACGACCTGCAGCTCATCGCCGACCCCGGGCAGCTCGCTGCCCCGGCCAATGCGCGCATCCATGATCTCCTGGTCGGGGCAGTGGGCGGCTCGGCGCTGGTGGAGCTCGGTGAGGATCTGCGCCGGCGGGCATCGCTGAGCCGACGCGCGCAGGCGTTCAGCGATATGGGCTACGATGCCCAGGCTGGCAGCGGCCGGCTGGTCTGCCTGGTGATCCTCTCGCTCCTGGTATGCGTGGTCGGCATCGTCAACAGCATGATGATGTCGGTGACCGAGCGCTACCGCGAGATCGCGACGATGAAATGCCTGGGCGCGACCGATGGCTTCATCCGCAGGGCCTTCCTGATCGAATCCTCTGCGACCGGGCTGGTCGGTGCGGCGCTGGGTGTAGGCTTGGGCCTGGTGATCGTCCTGCTCCAGGCGAGCAGCTGGTTCGGCGCGGCATTCTGGCAGGTCTTCCCCTTCCTGGCGCTGGCGGTCGCGGTGCTCGGGGCCCTGTGCTGCGGCATCGGCCTGGCGGTGCTGGGCGCCCTGCTGCCGGCGCGCAAGGCCGCACGCATGCTCCCCATCGAAGCCATGCGGGAGGCGGAATGAGCGCAGTGGCCGACGTCGGGCGGCGCATCCGCTGGCGGGCGGCCTTCGCCCTGGCCGCCGCCCTGCTGCTGGCGGCAGCGGTCCCCTGCGGCGGCGCTGAGGCGGACCAGGGCGAGCTCAGCAGCCAGGCGATCCGCGACTTCGCCCAGCGGCTGATCGACATCCCCGATCGCGAGATGGGCAGCCCGGGAGCGCTCAGGGCGCTGGCGATCATCGAATCCCGGCTCCAGGATCTCGGGCTGCACACGCTGCGCGTGCGCACCACCGTCAGCAGGCCGGTCGATCTCGGCTGCTCGCTGGTGGTCGATGGGCGCAGCATCCCGCTGCTCCCGCACCAGGCGAATGTCGCCGCCACCGCGGGCACGGGCGGCATGACGCTCACCGGCCGCCTGGTGTTCGCCGGCCGCGGCAG
Source organism: Planctomycetota bacterium (assembly GCA_003136555.1). Lineage (GTDB taxonomy): Bacteria > Planctomycetota > UBA11346 > UBA11346 > UBA11346 > BOG-1363. The sequence goes on from PLEW01000190.1 coordinate 54,249, forward strand.
CCTCGATGAGCTGTCGGGCAAGGCGATCGCAGGCAACCTCATCGTCCTCGACGGAGATTCGGGCGAGGCCTGGACCACGGTCGCCGGGCTCGGCGCGGCGGCGGTGATCTTCCGCCATGTCGAGAGGCTGGATCGCTTCGCCCTGGCAGCGCAATCCAGCGGTGCGAGCCTGGCCTTCCCTCGCTTCATCGCCGATCTCGATCCCGATCTCGACGGGCATGACGCCAGCCTGAAAGGCACGGTGCGCTTCGAGCCGCATCCGGCATGGAGCCTGATCGCGAGCATTCCGGGACATGCGCCCAGCCACGAGGCGGTGGTGCTGTGCTCCGGCTACGAGGCCAACGGCCCGGTCCCTGGCTTGGACCCCGGGGCGACGCGCGCGTACAATGCCGCCCTGCTGGTCGAGATCGCCGCGGCGCTGACCCGCCGGCCGACCGCGCGGGGGGTGGTGCTGATCTTCCATGGCGGACGAGGCGAGATGTTCCGCGGCCTGAGGCAGCTGATCGCCGCCATCACCCTGGACCGCGACGATGATGGCCAGCTGTCGAGCGACAATCGCGTGCTGCGCGAGGGCTCCCGCGCGCTGTCAGGGGCGGCACGTGCCGGGCTGGTGGCTGATGTGCTTGCGCATGTGGCAGATGGCGCGGCGACCTCGCTCGAGGAGCTCAAGCAGGACCTGATGCGGGGAGTGGCCTCCGACCTGACGCCGTTGAGCGATGAGGAGAGCGCCGATCTGCCGCGTTCGACGCGCACGCGCATGCTGCTCGAGCAGACCCTCGCGGTCGCCACCGGCGGCATCGCCGACGCGCGCCTCGACCTCCTGGACGAAGCGCGCCAGCGCCTCGCCCAATGGCGTTCGCTCTCGCTCACCGCCAGCCAGGCAGCCGAGCTGCGCACGCAGATCCACCAGGATGAGCCGGTGGTCCAGGCCTGGCGCGACCTGCAGCAGCGCCTCGACAACGACAAGCATCTGACCCCGGCGGAGGACCGCATGGTCTCCGACATCCTGCCGATCGCGCGCCGCCTGCTCGCACGCCATCGCGAAGTCGTCGACGAGCGCGCCGAGGACCTCGGCTCCTTGGCGGCGGCGCGCGATGCCATGCAGGGCCAGAACATCATCCATCTGGTGGCCTTCGATCTCAGCGACGGGGCGCGCGCCTTCTCCTCGATCAGCAACGGGTTCTATGTCACCTGGGATCATGACCTCGGGTGGATGCACAAGGCGCTGCTGAAGCTGGCGGGAGAGCTCACCGGTGCGACCGCACGGCAATCGGCCTATGATCCGGCGCCCCAGCAGCAGCCGGCCGAGGCGGGTGCCTACTGGCCGTCCGACTACCTGCACGAGAGCGGAACCGTCGGTGTCCTGCTGCCGTCGGTGACCCTCAGCACCACCAATGATGTGCGGGCCAAGCTCGGCAGCCCGCAGGATACCGCCATCGACTTCCAGGCCGACAACTTCCTGCATCAGGCCCAGGGCATGCTGCCGCTGCTGCGCACCTACATCGATTGCCAGGACATCGGCAACCGGCGCAGCCGCAACCTCGCCTTCAGCGACCGCTGGATCCGCGTCGAGACGCGCGCCAATGGCTCGATGAGCGGCCGCCGCCCCTTCCCCTTCCCGTTCTCGGCGGTGCTGATGGGCAGGGCGGGGGGCTATGTCGGGGACGTGCGCGCGTGGGAGACCGGCTGGGGCGATCTCGCCGGCGAATCGCTGGTGCAGTTCCTGCCCAACAACATGCCGAACTTCACCACCGGACTGGCGGTGCGCATCTACGGCTTCGACGAGCAGGGATCGATCATCGATGCAGTGGCGAGCGACGGCCTGCAGGCCACCAGCCGCGATCTGCAGTTCACCATCAACTGGCAGGCGCGCGATCTGCTGGCGCTGGTATTCCGCGCCGTCCCGAGCGCCCTCTTCAACGCCTTCGATCCGCGCCTGCTCCTCCCCCTCCCGTCAGTCACCGTCCTGTCGCCGACGCGCAATGCCCCGCCGAACTTCGCCCATGTCGAGGCCTCCGGCGGCCAGATCGCGCTCTTCACCGAACCCCGGCAGCCGCTGATGATGAGCGCTGCCGAGGGGCGGATCGGCAACCGCCTGCTGCTCCTGGGCCATCCCGGCGCCAAGGATGGCGATTTCCAGGGGCGCAGCCCCGGCCTGCTGTCATCCCTCACCGCCCTCGACGTGGCGGAGGACATGTGGCTGCTGGACGACCAGCGCCTGTCCCTACTGCGCCGCAATGGCATCTCCTCCGACAGCCTGCTCACCCTGCATTCGCAGGCCGAGCGCTGCCTGGTGGTCGCGCGCAAGGCTCGGCAGGACCTCGACTTTGCCGCCGCCAACGGCGCGGCGCAGTCCTCATGGGCCTACACCAGCCGGGTCTACCCGAACCTGCTGTCGACCGCCAACGACGTGGTCTATGGCCTGGTGGTGCTCTTGGCCTTCGCCATCCCCTTCTCGGTGATCGGTGAGCGCCTGTTCCTGGCAGGCAGCACCATCGCCCGCCGTGCGGCCGGCTTCACCGGCATCTTCCTGGCCATCTTCATGTTCTTCTATCTCTTCCATCCCGCCTTCTCTCTCGCCACCACGCCGTTGATCATCTTCCTCGCCTTCCTCATCCTGCTGATGAGCGTGTGGACCATCGCCATCCTCTATGCGCGCTTCGAGGTCGAGATGGAGGGCCTGCGCATGGCCGGGCTGGGCATGCATACCATCGATGTCAGCCGCCTGGGGACGCTGCTGGCCACCTTGGAGCTGGGGGTCAGCAACATGCGCCGCCGCCCGCTGCGCACCCTGCTGACCGGGATAACGGTGGTGCTGATGACCTTCATCCTGCTCACCTTCTCGAGCTTCAGCCCGGCGATCACCACCCAGCAGATCGCCCTCGACAGCAGCGCGCCCTACAGCGGCATCCTGCTGCGCTTCAACGGCTGGTCGGAGCTGCCGGATGCCGCGGCGGGGGAGATCGAGAGCCAGTGGGGGCGGGAGTTCCTCATCAGCCCGCTGCGCTGGCTGCAGGCCACGCCCAGCTGCCCGCGCTTCCCGCTCTCGTCCGATAGCGGTTCGAGCTTCGTCGCGGGGGTCATCGGCTGCCCGATGGGCGACCCGTCCGGCATCGAACGCGCCCTGGTGCGTGGCGAACTGGGCGGGGATGCGCCGCGCGGCTTCTCCCCAGCGGATGGCTCAGGCGGGGAATGGATCTTCCTGCCCGAGGAGGTCCTGGTGCGCATCGGCGTCAAACCGGGTGGGCTGGTGCGGTTCCGCGGCTTCCAGCTGCATGCCGGGGTGGTCGATGCCCACCTGCTCGCCAATGCGAGCCTCATCGGCGGAGAGCCCCCCACGCCCCTGGCGTTGGCCGCCTTCGAGCAGGGCGATCCCTCCGGCGACCGCCTGGCCCTGGGCATCGACCATGGCGCCCAGGTCGAGCAGTCCGCGGTGATGCACCTGGGAGCGACCAGTGTGGCGGTGGTGCGCGATTCCATGCTGGTCCGCCTGGGGGGCGAACACACGCTGCGGGCCCTGACGCTCACCCCACGTTCCAACCGCAGCGACATCGGCAAGACCGCCCAGGACATCGCCCAGCAGCTGGCGGTCACCCTGCGCGTATCGGACATGGGCGAGACCTATCTGCTGACCGGCATCGGGCACCTGCGCGTGACTGGACTCGGCGCCGTGCTCATACCCCTGGTCCTGGGCGGCCTGATCATCTTCGCGACCATGCTCAACTCGGTCGCGGAGCGGGGACGCGACATCTTCATCTTCGCCTCGCTCGGGCTGGCACCGATCCATGTCGCCGCGCTGTTCCTGGTCGAGGCCGGCATCTATGCCGTGCTCGGCGGCATGGGCGGCTACCTGCTCGCGCAGCTGGGGGCCTGCCTGCTGGGGGTGCTCGCGCGTCTGGGCATCGGCGTCCAGCCAGACATCAACTACTCGAGCTTCACTGCGGTCGCGACCATGCTGATCGTCATGGCGACGGTGCTGATCTCGGCGCTCTACCCGGCCCTGGTCGCCTCGCGTGCCGCCAGCCCGGGGAGCAGCGATTTCCGCATCCCCCAGCCGGTTGGCGACCGCATCGAGCTGCCCTTCCCCTTCACCGTCGCCCGCCGCGACATCCGCGGTTTGCTGGCCTTCCTGGCGAGCTACCTCGACCTGCACAGCGATGCCGCCACCGGCAGCTTCACCACCGCCGATGCGGAGATGCGTGAGGATGGCGAGAGCTTCTCCATCACCGCCAGGATCTGGCTGGCGCCCTTCGACCTCGGGCTCGGGCAGCGTTTCACCCTGACCGCCTCGCCCACCGATGTGCCGGCGATCTACGCGATCCAGATCGGCTTGACCCTGCTCTCGGGGCAGCGGGCGAACTGGCGGCGGGCGAACCGCCCGTTCCTCAGGGCGCTGCGTCTGCAGTTCCTGGTCTGGCGCACGCTCACCCCCGAGGCGATGGATTCCTACCGCGCCCTGGGCGGCGATCCCCAGGCGGTGCTGCGCGAGGCGGTTGCAGTCGATGCCCCGCTGCCCAACCCTCCGCCCGGACGGGTTCCGGTCGCTAGCCTCACGGATGGCGCATGAGCATCCTCCACGATCACGAGCTGGAGCAGTACCGTACGCTGGTCAGACCGGCGACCAGCTTTGAGGACGGCTTCGGCTGGAAGGCCATCCTCGGCGCGGTCTTCGTCGGTCTGATCATGCTGCCGACCTCGATGTACATGAGCTTGGCGATCGGCGAGGGCATCGGCGGGGCGGCACAGTGGGTGACCGTCATCCTCTTCCTGGAGATGGCCAAGCGCGCGCGTTCGGTGCTCAAGCCGGCGGAGATCTTCATCCTCTTCGCCATGGTCGGCACCCTGGTTGGCAGCCCGATGCAGAGCCTGTTCTGGAACCAGTTCCTGGTGCAGTCGGAGGCGGCTCGCGGATTCGGTCTGAGCGAGAGCTTCCCCTCCTGGTTCGCGCCGAGCGATCCGGCGGTGCTGGACAAGCGCAGCTTCTTCATGTGGCAATGGGCGCTGCCGCTCACCCTGCTCTTCCTCGGGCAGATCATCGGCCGCATCGACAGCCTGATCCTGGGCTACGGCCTCTTCCGCGTGACCAGCGACATAGAGAAGCTGCCCTTCCCCCTCGCCCCGATGCGCGTCGCCGGGATCACCGCCTTGAGCGAGAACCAGATGGGCAAGGAGGGCTGGCGCTGGCGCTGCTTCTCCGTCGGGGCGGCCTTCGGGCTGCTGTTCGGCTTCATCTACCTCGCCGTCCCGGTGCTGTCGACTGCGGTCGGCATGAGCGAACCGTTGCGGCTGCTGCCCTTCCCATGGCTCGATACCACCACCCAGACCGAGACCCTGCTGCCCGCCACGCCCACCGGCATGAGCTTCGACATGGGGAATTTCTTCCTCGGCATGGCGCTGCCGTTCTATGGCGTCGTCGGCGCCGCCATCGCTCTGGTGGTGACCTGCGTCGCCAACCCGATCATGGTCAACCTGCATATGCTGCACAGCTGGAGGCCGGGCATGTCCACCGTCGAGACGGTGTTCAAGAACTCGATCGACTTCTACCTCAGCTTCGGCATCGGCCTGGCGCTGGCGGTGGCCGCGATCGGCATCTACCAGGCGCTCAGCACCCTGCGCCGGCCCCCGCCCGGCGGCTTCGACGGCCAGGTCGCCAAGGAGATACCCATTCGCCTCGACCGTGGGCGCGGCGACATCCGCACCGCCGTGGTCATCGCCACCTACCTGTGCTGCTCGGGCTTCTACATCGCCCTGTGCGGCTGGCTGCTCGACTGGGATTTCCGCGGCAGCCACCTGCTCGCGGTGCTGCTGTTCTTCGCCTTCATCTACACCCCGCTGATCAGCTATGTCACCGCCCGGCTCGAAGGGCTGGCCGGCCAGGCGATCGAGCTGCCCTACCTGCGCGAGACCGCGCTCATCCTCTCAGGGTACAAGGGCATCGAGGTGTGGCTGCTGCCGATCCCGATGCGCAATTACGGCGGCGAGGACATGGTCAACTACAGGGTAGCCGAGCTGATCGGCTGCTCGTTCCGCTCGTTGTGGAAGCTGACCGCCTTCACCTTGCCCCTGGTCTTCGTGCTCTCGCTGGTCTATGGCCAGTTCATCTGGTCGCTCGGGCCGATCCCCGGTCCGCAGTACCCCTATGCGCAGCAGCTGTGGGAGCTCCAGGCGCGCAACTACTGCCTGATCTACAGCTCGACGATGAGCGGCTACAGCCCCTTCAGCGACGCCATCGTGCCCTCCTACATCATCGCCGGCGGGGTGGTGGGCATGGCGGTCTATGGCGGGCTGTCGGCCTTCGGCATGCCGGTGCTGCTGCTCTACGGCATCATCAAGGGGCTGGGAGGCGGCATCCCGCAGATGCTGGTGACCCAGTTCGCCGGCGCGCTGTTCGGGCGCTACGTGATGGCCAGGCGCTTCGGCGAGGAGCGCTGGCGCAATTACGCCCTGGTCCTGATCGCTGGCTACGGCTGCGGCGCGGGATTGATCATGATGTTCGCCTCAGGCATCCGCTTCCTGTCAGCCGCCGTCTTCCAGCTGAACTTCTGAACTCCTGAAAACCCCTGGATGCGCCATGAGTCCCGTCCCGACACCCGGTCTGTACCAGCACTACTGGGACCCCGAGCGCAACGCCAGCCACCGCGCATACGCCGCAGGCCGCAATGTCATCGTGCGCTCACGCGATCTGCGCAAGATCTACCGCGCCGACACCAGCGAACCGGTCCAGGCCCTGCGCGGCGTGACCATGGAGATCTACAGCGGCGAATTCCTCGCCATCATGGGCCCATCGGGCTCGGGCAAATCGACCTTCTTCAATGCCATCGGCGGCCTCGACCGGCCGACATCCGGTCAGGTCTATATCGACGAGGTGGACATTGCGCAATTGGATGCCGGGGAGCTCGCCTGGCTGCGCTGCCGCAAGATCGGCTACATCTTCCAGAACTACAACCTCATCCCGGTGATGACCGCGCTCGAGAACGTCATGCTGCCGATGACCTTTGCAGGGACGCCCGCGGACGAGGCGCGCCACAAGGCCCAGGGCCTTTGCCAGCTGGTCGGGATCGGGCATCGCCTCGACAACAAGCCGAGCGAGCTGTCGGGCGGCCAGCAGCAGCGCGTCGCCATCGCCCGCAGCCTGGCCAACGATCCGGCCATCATCCTGGCCGATGAGCCGACCGCCAATCTCGATTCCAGCACCGGTCTGGAGATCATCCAGCTGCTGATGACCCTCAACAAGACCAAGGGGGTGACGGTGATATCGGCGACCCATGATCATGAGATGCTGGCGATCTGCGACCGCGTGCTGTGGATCAAGGACGGCACGGTCGAGCGCGTCGAGCTGCGCGAGAACCTGCACATCGAGAAGGGCTCGATTCTGTGACGCAGCGGGCTTGACGGCCGCAGCGCCGTCTAGCCCCAGGGTTCCTACGACATGCACTCGCCGGCACCGAGCTCATCCAGGCTGAAGAGCTTGTCGGTGCCGATGTCGTAGACGTCCGTCTCGGTGATCTGCCCCTCGGTGAGGGTGTAGATCGGCGAGAGGCGCTCCTTGAGCTTGGCCTTGGCCGCCTTGACCCCGTCCTTGTCGAGCCCCTCGCCGACCAGGCGGCGCAGATAGGCGGCGAAGGACTCGCTGGCGGTGCGCTCCTGCTGATATGCGGCGGCCAGCGCGGCGACGGTGGCTGCGACCTTGCGCGCGGGGATGCGTGCGACCATGACCGCATGGTGGATGGTCTGGCCTTCATCGCCGCCGCCGACCAGCAGCACATAATGCGGTATCAGCTTGTCGCCGATCTTGGAGGCTGCGCCGTGCAGGCCGATGGTGCCGATGTGGTGCTGTCCGCAGCTGTTCGGGCAGCCGCTGATGTTGATCCGTCCGCTGAGGGTGCGCGCATCGGCATTGATCGCCTTGAGCGACGATTCGAGCTCGGTGGCTAGGTTCTTTGACAGGGTGATGCCGAGCTGGCAGGTGCTCGCACCCGGGCAGCTGACCACATCGACCAGGCTGTGGGCATGGCGGGCGAAGCCGAGCTTGCTGAGCTCCTTGAACAGCGCGGGGAGGTGCTCGTGCTTCACCCGGCGGAAGACCAGGTTCTGGTCATTGGTCGAGCGCACATCGCCGGCGCTGAACCATTCGGCGAGGTCGGCGACCACGCGCAGCTCGCGCGCCGGCAGATCGCCGCGCGGGATGCACAGAGAGACCACCGCCAGGCCGGCTTCGCGGTGCGGACGGACATTGTTGCCGCGCCAGACCCCCTCCTCGCCGGTGGCGGCGGGGATCGGGGTCGGCTGCGCTGGCGGCAGGGCATCCGCGAGCACCGCGCCGGTGATGCCTTCGGCGCGTACCGCCGCGAGCTGCTCCTCGAACAGGGCGCGGAAGCCGTCGGGGCCCTTGGCCTTGAGCACGAACTTGAGGCGGGCCTTGGCGCGGTTCTGGCGGTCGCCATGGACGTGGTGGACGCGCACCAGCGCTTCGCATACCGGGATCAGCTGATCCTTGGGCAGGCAGGCGTAGAGCTCAAGCGGGGCTACCGGCATCGAGCCGAGGCCGCCAGCGGCGACGATCCTGAAGCCCTGCTTGCCGGCGAGGGTCACCGCCATGATGCCGATGTCCTGGATGTTGATCTGCTGCAGCGGGTCGCTGTTGCTGGCGGCCAGCGCGATCTTGAACTTGCGTGGCAGGCTCGCGGAGCGCGGGCCGCGCAGGAAGTGGTTGAACACCACCTCGGCGTAGGGTTCGACGGCGAAGGGTTCGTCCACCAGGGTGCCGGCATTGGGGCTGCCGCAGACGGCGCGCACCGCATTGCCGCAGGCCTCGCGGGTGGTCAGGCCGCATTCCTCCAGATCGCGCAGCAGCTTGGGCGTGTCGTCGAGCTGGATGTAGTGGTACTGGATCGCCTGGCGGGTGGTGATGTGGCTGATGCCGTTGGTATAGCGTTCGGCGCAGTTGGCGAGCACGCGCAGCTGGTCCGGGGTCACCTTGCCGTACTTGAGCTTGATGCGCACCATCTGGTTCTCGCCGCCCTGGCGCTGGCCATAGACGCCATGCACGAGCCGGAAGGGCTTGAACTGCTTGTCGGGGTCGATCGCGCCGGCATGCAGGGCATCGAGCGTCGACTGGTACTTGGCGAGCTCCTGCTCGACTGCGGTGGGCAGCGTCACGACGCTTGAGGCGGGGGGATTCATGGCAGCTCCGGGCTGGGTGGTGCGCTCGAGGATAACGGCCCGGCAGTGTGCTGGGCCATACGCTCTCGGCAAGCCTCACCATGCGCTCGTCGTATGGCCGGGCCGCGCGCAGCTGCTATGGCGGCAACCGCCCGACCCCCGCCACCTTGGCCGCTCAGGCCGTCTGGCCAGGCAGCGCCGCAGAGCCCGGCTGGCGCAGCTTCCGCCACCACAGGCGGATGAGGGTATCGATCGACAGCAGGCCCGGACCGTAGGCGATCAACCAGAACATGAATACCAGCGGGATGATGGGTGCGACGCCATCGAGGATGGGATCGGGATCGGTGTTCGGCACCAGCTGCCAGGCGCCGAGGAAGGCCTTGCGGTCGGCGGTGGAGAGCGCACCGACGAGGACGCCGATCAGCGCTCCGGCGGCCAGGCGCGTACCGCAGCCGAACACCAGGGCCAGTCCGCCGAGCAGTTCGATGAAGCTGGTGGCGGGTGCGAGCAGGCCGGGGAACGGCACCCCCCAGCCGACGAAGTTGTCGACGATCTCGGGCAGCTTGTGGACTTTGGCCCAGCCGCTGAAGAACAGCGATTGCCCGACCACCAGGCGGGCGGCCACCGGTGCGATCGCCCTCGGGATGATCAGCAGGCGTCCTGCCCAGACGATGAATCCGTCGATACGTGCTGCCAGCATGGCGACCTCCAGGGTGGCGCCGCCCGGCGAGCTGCCGGGTCGCCATCGGTGAATGGATGCGCAGGCGCTCCAGGTGCCCTGCCCCTTCCCTACGACAAGGCCATGCCCGGTGTTGGCAGCAAACCTGGGCGTGGGGAGACAGCCTAGCCAAGCTCGGCATCCGTGACCGCACCCCGCGAGGCCGAGTTGACCAGCGCCGCATACTTGGCCAGCACGCCGCGCGTATAGCGGGCGCGCGGGGCCTTCCAGGCCTTGCGCCGCTTCGCCAGCTCCTTGGCGCTGACCGCGAGCTCGACCACCTGGCGCTGGGCATCGATGGTGATCACATCGCCGTTCTTCACCAGCGCGATGGGCCCCCCGGCGAAGGCCTCGGGGGTGATGTGGCCGACCACCAGGCCATGGGTGCCGCCGGAGAAGCGGCCGTCGGTGATCAGTGCGACCTCCTTGCCCAGCCCACGGCCCATGATCGCGCTGGTCGGAGCCAGCATCTCGCGCATCCCTGGACCGCCCTTGGGGCCCTCGTAGCGGATCACCAGCACCTCCCCGGCCTTGACCGTCTTGTCGAGGATCTTCTTGAGGCAGTCCTCCTCGGAGGCGAACACGCGCGCCTTGCCGGTGAAGGAGGAGCCCTCCTTGCCGCTGATCTTCGCCACCGCGCCCTCGGGCGCGAGGTTGCCGTACAGCACCACCAGATGGCTGTCCTTCTTGATCGGCGAAGCGAGCGGACGGATGATCTGCTGGGAGGCGGGATAGGGGGCGACCTTGGCGAGGTTCTCGGCCACCGTCTTGCCGGTCACCGTCAGGCAGTCCCCGTGCAGCAATCCGGCATCGAGCAGCATCTTCATCAGCGGCTCGATGCCGCCGATCCTGGCGAGGTCGGCGGCATGGTACTTGCCGCTCGGGCGCAGGTCGGCGAGCACCGGCACGCGCTTGCCGATGCGGGTGAAATCCTTGATCGTCAAAGGCACATGGGCGGCATGCGCGATGGCGAGCAGGTGCAGCACCGCATTGGTCGAACCGCCCAGGGCGATGACCACGGTGATGGCATTCTCGAAGGCCTTCCTGGTCATTATCCGGCGCGGGGTGATGCCGAGGCGCAGGAGCTCGATCACCACCTGTCCGGCGCGCGTGCAGTCTTCGACCTTCTCCATCGACACCGCCACCTGCGAGGAGGAGCCCGGCAGGCTCATGCCCATCGCCTCGATGGCGGTCGACATGGTGTTGGCGGTGTACATGCCGCCGCATGAACCGGGGCCGGGCACGGCAGTGCTCTCGACGCGCAGGAACTGTTCGGGCGAGATGTTGCCCTGGGCATTGGCGCCGACCGCCTCGAACACCGAGACCACGTCGGTCGCCTTGTCCTCGCAACCCCCCTCCTGCGGTGTCTGGCCCGGCAGGATCGAGCCGCCGTAGACGAAGAGCGAGGGGCGATCCAGGCGCGCCATCGCGATCAGGCAGCCGGGCATGTTCTTGTCGCAGCCGCCGATCGCCACGAAGCCATCGTAGCCCTGGCAGCCGATCACGGTCTCGATCGAGTCGGCGATCACTTCGCGCGACACCAGCGAGTACTTCATCCCCTCGGTGCCCATCGAGATGCCGTCGCTGACGGTGATGGTGTTGAAGATCACCGCCTTGCCGCCTGAGGAATCGACGCCGGTGGCGGCGGCCCGCGCCAGGCCGTCGATGTGCATGTTGCAGGGCGTGACCATCGCCCAGGTCGAGGCGATGCCGATCTGCGGCTTGCTGAAGTCATCCCTGGTGAAGCCGACGGGATAGAGCATCGCTCGGCTCGGGGCGCGTTCCGGTCCATCGACGACGATGGCGGAATGGGGCCGGGGGAGGGGTTTGCTGGGGGTAGTCATGGGAGAGGCCATGATGCCGCGTACTGGCGTACGGCAAGACCCTGCAGCTGGCGTGCGCGACGCCACGCATGGGCGCAGATGCGCCGCTTCCAGGCGGCCCGACCGGTGCTGCCGCGACAGTGGCCGAAGCCATGCTGGGCACTGCCGCGCGGCTATGCCGCGTGGCCGGGCGGCACTCGGCATGCCAGGCGCGACTGCTGCGCCAGCCGGCATTCATGCCCGGCGCGCATCGGGGTGTTGCGGTTGAAAGCGGCTGCCACATCCCATCATGTCCCCCTCCACCCCCTAATCCCGTGAGACCCTCATGCCCAGCCCCACCATCCCCAAGGTCCCTGCCCACGGCGCGAAGATCACCCTGACCGGCGGCAAGCTCCACATACCGGATCAGCCGATCATCTGCTACATCGAGGGCGATGGCACCGGTCCGGACATCTGGAAGGCCTCGGTGCGGGTGCTCGATGCGGCGGTCGAGAAGGCCTACAAGGGCAAGCGCAAGATCGCGTGGATGGAGGTGTTCGCAGGCGAGAAGTCGGTGCGGATGAACGGCGGCGACCCGACCAGCCCGGACAACAAGCCGGAGTGGTGGCTGCCCCAGGAGACCCTCACCGCCATCGATGAGTACGTGATCGGCATCAAGGGCCCGATGACCACCCCGGTGGGCGGCGGCATCCGCTCGATCAACGTGGCGCTGCGGCAGATGCTCGACCTCTACGCCTGCGTGCGCCCGGTGCAGTATTTCTCCGGCGTGCCGTCGCCGGTGAAGGAGCCCGAGAAGGTCGACATGATCATCTTCCGCGAGAACACCGAGGATATCTATGCCGGCATCGAGTTCGATGCGGGCACGCCCGAGGCCAAGAAGGTGGTCGCGCTGCTGGAGGAGCTCAAGGCGATCAAGAAGGTGCGCTTCCCCAATACCGCCGCCTTCGGCATCAAGCCGGTATCGCAAGAGGGCACCGAGCGCCTGGTCGAGGCGGCGTTCAAGTACGCCATCGAATTCGACAAGCCGAGCGTCACCCTGGTGCACAAGGGCAACATCATGAAGTTCACCGAGGGTGGATTCATGAAGTGGGGTTATGCCTTCGCGCAGAAGACCTACGGCGCGACGCTCATCGACAAGGGTCCGTGGAGCGAGTTCAAGAACCCCAAGACCGGCAAGAACATCGTGGTCAAGGATGTCATCGCCGATGCCATGCTCCAGCAGGTCCTGCTGCGCCCCTCGGAATACGGCGTGATCGCCACCCTCAACCTCAACGGCGACTACCTCTCGGATGCCCTCGCCGCCCAGGTCGGCGGCATCGGCATCGCGCCGGGGGCGAACATCAACTACAAGACCGGGCGGGCGATCTTCGAGGCGACCCATGGCACCGCGCCCAAGTACGCCAACCAGGACAAGGTCAATCCCGCCTCGGTCATCCTCTCCGGCGAGATGATGTTCCGCCACCTCGGCTGGAACGAGGCGGCCGACCTGATCATCAAGGGCCTCAACGGCGCGGTCGCCGCCAAGACCGTGACCTATGACTTCGCCCGCCTGATGCCGGGTGCCACCGAGGTCAAGTGCTCGCAGTTCGGCGATGCGATGATCAAGCACATGGGCTGAGCGCCCCGCCGGCCGCCACTGCCGCAGCGGGCGCGCCGCATGCTCGCCTCCGGCAGCTTCAGGACTTGGCGGAGCGGGTGCTCTTGGCTGGCCAGTTGACGCCGGTCTTGGTCCACTGCCCGCTCTTGGCCGACGAGAGCACGGCATCGCAGACCTTCTGGGTCTCGAGCGCGTCCTTGAAGGTCGGGGCGGCAGAGTTGCCGGTGCCAAGCGCGGCGAGGAAATCGGCGACCTGGTGCACGAAGGTGTGCTCGTAGCCGATCTGGGTACCCGGGATCCACCAGTTCTTCATGTAGGGCTGATCGCTGTCGCTGACGTGGATGGAGCGCCAGCCGCGCAGCTGCGACTCGTCCTTGTAGTCGAAGAAATTCAGGCGGTGCTGGTCGTGCAGGTCCCAGCCGATCGAGCCGTTCTCGCCATTGATCTCGAGGGCGTAGAGCGCCTTGTGGCCGCGCGCGTAACGGGTCGATTCGAAGACCGCCAGCGAGCCGTTGCCGAAGCGTGCGAGGAAGGCGCACGCATCATCGATGCCCACCTTCTCGACCTTCTGGGTCAGCTGGTGCTTGCGCTCCTTGATGAAGGTCTCGGTCATGGCGGTGACGGTGGAGATCCCGCCATTGAGCCACATGGCGGTGTCGATGCAGTGGGCGAGCAGGTCGCCGGTGACGCCCGAACCGGCGGCGTTGACGTCGAGGCGCCACAGCGCGGTGCCGCCCTGCGGCAGATCGGCGTTGATGGTCCAGTCCTGCAGGAAGCAGGAGCGGTAATGGAAGATCTTCCCGAGCCGTCCCGAGTCGATGATGTTCTTGGCCAGGGTCACCGCCGGCACGCGGCGGTAGTTGTACCAGACGGTATTGACCACCCCTGCCGCCTCGACCGCCTCGACCATCCGCTCGCCCTCCTCGACCGTGCGCGCCAGGGGCTTCTCGCACAGGATGATCTTGCCGGCCTTGGCCGCTGCGATGGCGATCTCGGCATGCGAATCGTTGGGCGTGCAGATGTCGATGGCGTCGATGTCCTTGCGGGCGATGAGCTTGCGCCAGTCGCTCTCGACCGATTCATAGCCCCAGTTCTCGGCGAACGCCTTCACCTTGGCGGCATCGCGACCGCACACGGCCTTGAGCACCGGCGCGAACGGCACATCGAAGAAGTTGTTCACCTTGCGGTAGGCGTTGGAATGGGTGCGGCCCATCAAGCCATAGCCGACCAGGCCGATGTTGAGATGCTTTTTCTTGCTCATGGGAGTGCCTTGGGGTTCTCGCGTTGATTGAGGTCGGTTCAGACTGCGGCGGTCGCGGTCGATTCCTTGCCCTGCCAGCCGTGCGCATCGCGGACGGCGAGCATGGCGCCCAGGATGTCATTCCAGGTCTGCGGCTTCATCATCACCGCATTGGGGAACATGCAGCCGTCCCAGCACAGGTGGCGAACCGCCTTGGTCACCACGCCCTTGCCGTCGCGCAGCCAGAATCCTGCGGCATGCGGGATGTCGAGCTTGCCGTTGGGGTCCTTGGGCAGGCAGTGGCGGCCGGTCTTGTCATGCGAACCGGAGCCGAATACCGTGGCATCGTTCTGGGCGACGTGGAAATCGATGGTCCAGGGCCGCAGCGCATCGGTGAGCTTGCGGTATGCTGCATCGAAGGTCTTGCCGTCCTTCCAGTCGAAATCCTTGGGCAGGAGCGCGTCCTCGGGGGCGTTGTAGCCGAGCAGGTAGAGCAGGGTGTGGGCCATGTCGGCCTGGAACCCGACCACACCGGGGCGGTCGACCAGCTCGAGCAGGCGCACCATCGATCTCCAGCTGTGCATGCCGCCCCAGCAGATCTCTCCCTCGGCGGCCAGGCGTTCGCCATGGTCCTTGGCGATGTCGGCGGCGGTGCGGAAGGTGGAGGCGATGAGCTTCTGGTTGCCTTCCGGGTCCTTGGCCCAGGCCGAGGGCCCGCCGGCCGAGTCGATGCGGATGACGTTGTCGTGGCGCACCCCCAGCTCGCGCAGGCGGCGCGCGATGCGGCAGGCTTTGCGCACCTGGGCGATGAAGCGGGCGCGCTCGCTCTCATCCCCCATCGCCGAGCCGCCGCCGGTCGGCGGCCAGACCGGCGCGACCACCGAACCGATCGCCAGGTTGCGCTTGGTCACCTTGTCGGCGAGCACCTTGAGATCGGAATCGCTGGCGTCGATGTCGACATGCGGGGCGAAGAGGAAGAGGTCGACGCCGTCGAATTTCACCCCGTCGACCTCCGCCGCTGCGGTGAGATCGAGCATGGTGTCGAGCTCGATGATCGGCTCGGAGCCCTGACCTTTGCCTACCACTCCGGGCCAGGCCGCATTGTGGAGCTTCGGGAAGTTGTTGGGGTGCTTGCTCGGGCTCATGGTGCGGTTCTCCGGGACGGTAGGATATGGTCACGATCGTTGCCAGCGAAGCGCATCCCGTCCACCCCATGATCGGGGGTGTGAGGCGGGGGCGGGGTGCCGGCACGAGGGGCGCTCTTGGTCGCGTCGGGTGGGTGTCGTACGGCGATGCGTGCGGGTCTAAAGGGGACGAACAGGGGTGTTCGTAACCGCGTTCGCCGGCAGTCAAGATGCGCTTCGAGGAGCTGGGGCGGGGTAGCACTGCTTTTCCCCCATCATCGTCCAATTTTCACTTCAGACCGGCCGCATCAGAGGCCGGCCCAAGCTGCGCGCCATGCAGCTCTAGCACTGGCTTTCACCGCCCCTCTCATGATTCAGCCTTTCGCTCCAAGGCGGTGAACGGGGGTTGGAGCCAGCCGTATCCCTGCTAGCACGGATGCATACTCAGCGCCTGATGCCCGATCGGCTGCGATCGGTCTGGACCAGCGCCACTCCCGCCACCCATCCAAGGGTACCTGCACATGATCAGCGTCCTCCAATCCCGTAGTGTCAGCGCGCTCCCCCTCCTCGTCCTGGCCGTCGTCATGGCCTCGGCGGCCGGCGCGGAGACCGCGAGCACGCCGCACTGGCTGTGGTCCTCTGCCACCGCCCACGACGGTGAGGAAGTCTACCTGCGCAAGCACCTCACCATCGCGGGTGCGATTCCCTCGGCCAAGCTCTCCGTCGCCTGCGACAACCACGCCACCGCCTGGGTCAATGGCGAGAAGCTGCTGCAAAACGATTCCTGGGCAGAGCCCTCCACCATCGACGTGGCCAAGCAGCTCAGGCCGGGAGCGAACGTGATCGCCATCCTGGCCAAGAACGACGATGGCATCGCTGGGGTGGTGGTGCGCCTGCGCCTGAAGGACGCTTCCGGGAAGGTCACCGAGGTGGTCAGCGACACCAGCTGGGTGCAGGGGCCCAAGGCCGATGGCTGGCAGACCGCCGGATACGACGACGCCTCGTGGAAGCCCGCCTTCGATCTCGGCCGGCTCGGCCGTGAACCCTGGGGCTNNGACCCTGGGGCGATGTCTTCAAAGGCGGCGGCGCCGCTGCCGACGTGGTGGCGGCCAGCGCCCTGTCGCTGCCCCCCGGCTTCACCGCTGACCTGGTCTATGCCGTGCCCAAGGCCGAGCAGGGCTCCTGGGTCAGCCTGGCGACCGACAATAAGGGCCGCCTGATCTCCTGCGATCAGAATGGCAGCCTCTACCGCATCACCCCCGCCGTCCATGGCGCGGATCCCGAGAGCACCAAGGTCGAGCGCATCGATCTGCCGATCGGCCAGGCGCACGGACTGCTCTACGCCTTCGACAGCCTCTATGTGATGGTCAATGGCAAGATGAGCCCTGGCAAGAAGAGCGGGCTCTACCGCCTGCAGGACACCATGGGCGACGACCACTTCGACAAGATCACCAAGCTCTGCGACTTCGATGGCGAGGGCGAGCATGGTCCGCACTCGCTGGTGCTCGGACCAGACCACAAGATCTACTTCACCATCGGCAACCACACGCGCATGATGGCCCACGTCGATGTCAGCCTGCCCGCCCCGGTGTATGGCGACGACTTCGCCCTGCCCCGCCACTGGGACCCCAACGGCCATGCACGCGGGATCATGGCGCCCGGCGGCTACATCGGCCGCACCGATGCCGAAGGCAGGACCTGGGAGCTGGTGAGCATGGGCTACCGCAACATCTTCGATCTCGGCTTCGACCCCAACGGCGAGCTCTTCACCTGGGATGCCGACATGGAATGGGACATGGGTGCACCCTGGTACCGCCCGATCCGCGTGGTGCACGCCACCAGCGGTTCGGATCTCGGCTGGCGCAGCGGCTCGGGCAAGTACCCGGCCTGGTACGCCGACAGCCTGCCCCCGCTGCTCGACGTCGGTCCCGGTTCGCCGACCGGCATGGTGTTCGGTTACGGCGCCAAGTTCCCCGCCAAGTATCAGCGCGCGATGTTCATCCTCGACTGGACCTTCGGCACCATCTATGCGATCCATCTCCAACCCATGGGCGCGAGCTTCACCGCCACCAAGGAGGAGTTCGTCTTCGGTCGCCCCCTACCGGTCACCGATGTGGTGATCGCCAACGACGGCAACATGTACTTCTCCATCGGCGGCCGCGGCACCGGCTCGGCGATCTACCGCGTGATGTACACCGGCACGGAGCCGACCGCCCCGGTGCAGGCCCTGCCGCCGACCGCGCAGGCGCTCGAGCGGCACAAGCTCGAGGCCTTCCATGGCCACCAGGATCCGGCCGCGGTCGCGGCGTGCTGGCCGGCGCTCGGCTCAGCCGATCGCTTCCTGCGCACCGCTGCGCGCATCGCCATCGAGCACCAGCCGGTCGCCGAGTGGCAGGACCGCGCCCTCCAGGAGAGCGATCCGCAGGCGCACATCACCGCCCTGGTCGCGCTCGCCCGCTGCGCCCCCAAATCCATCCTGGCCAAGGCCTATGCGAGCTTCCTGACCATCGACATCGCCAAGCTCGACTTCGACGCCAAGCTCGAGGCGCTGCGCGCGCTGGAGCTGCTGATCATCCGCCTGGGGATGCCGGACCAGCCGACCACCCTGCGCCTGGTGGCGGAGCTCGATCCGCTGTTTCCCGCCAGCGACTACCGCCTCAACCGCGAACTCTCCGCGCTACTCGCCGATCTCGCCTCGCCGACCATCATCGCCAAGGTGCTGGCCCAGACCGTCAACGAGGAGCCGGCGATCGTCCTGAGCCATGACCTCGACCAGCTGATCTCGCGCAATGGCGGGTATGCCGGGCCAATCGCCCAGATGCTCGCGAGCAAGCCGCAGCAGATGCACATCCACTACGCCCTGGTGCTCAGCGTGGTCAAGAACGGCTGGACGCCGGCCCAGCGCACGCAGTACTTCTCCTGGTTCGATACCGCACTCAACGAGAGCAAGGGCGGCAACAGCTTCAAGGGCTTCATCCGCGCCATCCAGAAGGATGCCCTCGACAACATCCCCGAAGGGGAGCGGCAGGCGGTGCTCGACAGCGCCAAGAACCCGTTGCGCAGGCCAGTGGTCGCCGCCGAGCTGCCCCAGCCGAAGGGGCCCGGGCACGAGTGGAAGACCGAGGAGCTGGTCAAGCTCGCCCAGGCCGGCATGCACAAGCGCTCATTCGAGAACGGCAAGACCATGTTCGCGGCCTGCCAATGCACCACCTGCCACCGCTTCGCCGGCGATGGCGGGTCGGTCGGTCCCGACCTCTCGAGCGTGGCCACCCGCTTCGCCGCGCGCGACATCATCGAGTCGATCATCGAGCCCTCGAAGGTGATCTCCGACCAGTACCAGACCACCATCTTCGTCACCAAGGACGGCAATGCGGTGAGCGGACGCCTGATCAGCGACGATGGCAAGAACTACCTGGTCGCGATCAACCCCCTCGACCCCAGCCAGCTGACCCCGGTGGTCAAGGCCGAGGTGCAGAGCAAGTCGTTCACCAACATCTCGACCATGCCCCCGGGACTGATCAGCCGCCTCAACCGGGATGAGGCGCTCGACCTGATCGCCTACCTGCTCGCGAGCGCCAATCCGCAGGATGCGATCTTCAAGTAGCCGCCCACCGGGGGGTGCCCCTGGCGCTGCCAGGCGGACCCTCCACCATCATGGCCATGGATGACAGCCTGGTGGAGGCGCTGACCCGGGCCCTGGGCGGTGCGGTGGTGCAGGGCGCGCTGATCGATCGCGAGCAGTGGGCCAGCGATGCGAGCATCTACCGCCTGGTGCCGCGCGTGGTGGTCCTGGTGCGCAGCGCCGAGGACGTCCAGGCGGTGCTCGGCCTGGCGGCCGAGCATGGCGCCCCGGTGTGCTTCAGGGCCGGAGGGACCAGCCTGTCCGGCCAGGCGGTCACCGATGGCATCCTGGTGGTGGTCTCGCGCCACCTGCGTTCGATCCGCGTCATCGACAGTGGCCAGCGCGTCTCCTGCGCACCGGGTGCGGTGGGCGCCTGGGTGAATGCCGCCCTGGCACCCTACCAGCGGCGCATCGGCCCGGATCCCGCCAGCATGCAGGCGGCGGAGATCGGCGGCATCGTCGCCAACAACGCCTCGGGCATGTGCTGCGGCGTGGCCGAGAACAGCTACCACACCGTCGACGGGCTCGAGCTGATGCTCGCCGACGGCTACCGCATCGACACCGCCGCCGCGGATGCCGATGTGCGGCTGGCACGCGACCGTCCGGCGATCGCCGCGGGCCTGCTCGAGCTGCGCGATCTGGTGCGCGGCGACGCGCATCTCAGCGCGCGCATCGGCACCGCCTTCGCCACCAAGAATACCGTCGGTTACAGCCTCAACGCCTTCCTCGATGCCGAGACTCCGGCGCGCATCCTGCAGCGCCTGGTGGTCGGCTCCGAGGGCACCCTGGCCTTCATCAGCAACGCCACCTTCCGCACCCTGCCGCTTCCCGGGCATCGCGCCACCGCCTGGCTGATGTTCCGCACCCTCGACGATGCCTGTTCCGCCGTCAAGCCTCTGGCCCAGCTTGGCGCAGCGGCGATCGAGCTGCTTGATGCGGTGGCCCTCGCGCGCGTCGAGGGCAAGCTGCCGCACGTCCTGCCCGCGGGCGAGCCGACCGCCTTGCTGGTCGAGTTCCAGGAGACCACCGCCGAGGCGCTGCGCGGCCGCATCGGCGCCGCCACCCCGGTCCTGCTCGGCTTCGACCTCGCCGCGCCGGCCGCCTTCACCGGCGATACCGAGCTCCAGCACAGATACTGGACCATCCGCAAGGGGCTCTTCCCGTCGGTCGGTGCAGTGCGCGCGAGCGGCACCGCAGTGGTGATCGAGGACGTCACCTTCCCGGTCGACGAGCTGGCGGCTGGCGTGCGCAGCCTGCGCGCCTGCTTTTCGCGCTACGGCTTCGACGATGCGGTGATCTTCGGGCACGCCAAGGATGGCAACCTCCACTTCACCCTCACCCCCGACTTCGCCAAGACCGACCAGCGTGAGCGCTACGACCGCTTCATGCATGGACTTGTCGATTGCGTACTTGCGGCGGGCGGCCATCTCAAGGCCGAGCACGGCACCGGGCGCAACATGGCCCCCTTCGTCACCCGCCAATGGGGCGAGGATGCAGTGGCGCTGATGCGGCGGGTCAAGGCCCTGCTCGACCCCTGCGGCCGGCTCAATCCGGGCGTGCTCCTGAGCGATGATCCCCAGGCCCATGTGCGCCACCTCAAGACCCTGCCCGCCGTCGATCCGCTGGTCGACCAGTGCATCGAGTGCGGCTTCTGCGAGCCGGTGTGCCCGAGCCGGGATCTGACCTACAGCCCCCGTCAGCGCATCGCCGCGCTGCGTACGCTGGTGCGCGGCGGCCCGGCGGCAGAGGCGGTGCGAGCCGGCTGGCAGGAGCGCGGGCTCGACAGCTGCGCTGCCGACGGCATGTGCTCGAGCGTCTGCCCGGTGCACATCAATACCGGGGATCTGGTGAACGCCGAGCGGGCAGCCCGCCGAGGCCAGATCGCCCGCATGGTGGCGGCGACCGCCGCCAGCCATGTCTCCTTCGTCACCGCGTCGGTGCGACTGGCATTGGCGACCGCCCGGCTGTTCGGCGTCCAGCGCCTGCCGGGTGCGCGCATCCGCCTGCCTGCCCCCGCGCCGCGGCTGCCGCGCCGCTGGCCGCTCGCCGAGCAGGGCGGGGAGAGCATCACCTACCTGCCCAGCTGCCTCGCCCGCACCCTCGGCGACGATGCGCTGCCGCAGCTCCTGCTGGAGCTGTGCGCCGCCGCCGGCATCGGCGTCGCCGTGCCGGCCGATGCCGATGCGCTGTGCTGCGGCCAGCCCTTCGCCAGCAAAGGCTTCCCGCTCCAGGCGGAGCTGGCGGCGCATCAGGCGATCGAGGCGGCCCTGGGCTGCGGCGCCGAGGACGGGCGGATGGTGGTCGGCGATACCAGCACCTGCTCCGCACAGCTCGAGCGCGCTTCCGCGACGCTCGCGCCGGCGGCGGCGGGGCGCTGGTCGAGGGTCCGCCAGCTGCATCCGGCCGCGTTCGCCATGCGCATCCTCATCCCCCGTCTGCAGGCGCGCGGACGGCTTCATCCGGGCGCACTGGAGCTGGTGCTCCACCCCACCTGCTCCGAGCACCTGCATGGCTGGACGGAGGAGGTGGCGCAGGCGGCTCAGGCCGCCAGCTCGCGCCCGGTCTACCTCCCGGATGCCGCCGGATGCTGCGGCATGGCGGGCGACAAGGGCTGGAGCCTTCCGGCGCTGACCGCAGCGGCGACGGTGCGCGAGGCCGAACAGGCGTGCGGTCGCGCCGCCACCGGCGGTGTGAGCACCAGCGCCAGCTGCGCCGCGGCGATGAGCGCCGCCACCGGCCTGCCCTACCGCCACCTGTTCGCCCATCTCGTCGCGGCGCTACGATGAGTCGCGTGGCGACTCCGTGGAGCGGCCTGGGCCGTAAGCGGGTGCAGCTGGTCAGTGTCGCGGTCTATTCCGGTGTACGCAAGCTGTTATCCAGAGCACGGCTGCGTCCGGTACACGCCCCTTTCGCTCGCTGCATACCCTCGCATCCTCCCGGCTCACTGGAGCAGAGGTGACCACGTACAGCAGCCCTTCCAGCAGCACGCGCTCCAGCGGCACGGCGATATGGCGTCGCCTCGCCAAGGATCCGCTGCGCAACACGCTCTTCACCATCGAACAGCTCGCCGCGCATGCGAACATGCTCGCGCTCGCACACCAGATCGATGCGCGCCGCGGCAGCGACAGCCTGCTGCAACGGCTGCGTGAGAACGAGAGCGCCTTGGGCGCGGCCTATGCCACCATCGCCGAGGCCTCGGCCGCGGGGCAGCGCCCCCCGCCGGCGGCGGACTGGCTGCTCGACAATTTCTACCTGGTCGAGGAGCAGATCCGCACCGCCAGGAGGCACCTCCCGCGCGGCTACAGCCGCGAGCTGCCGCGCCTCAAGGACGGCAACCATGCAGGGTTCCCCCGCGTCTACGCCATCGCGCTCGAGCTGATCTCGCATGTCGATGGCCGGGTGGATAGCGAAAGCCTGGCGCGCTTCGTCACCGCCTATCAGCGGCACGCTACGCTCACCCTCGGAGAACTGTGGGCCATCCCCATCATGCTGCGCCTGGCGCTGATCGAGAACCTGCGTCGCGTCAGCATCGATGTCACGCTCTCCCTCGAGCGGCGGACGGCCGCCATCGCCTGGGCGGAGCGCATCATCGGCGTGGCGGAGAAGACCCCCACCGACCTGGTGCTGGTGCTGGCCGATCTGGCACGCGCCAACATGACGCTGTCGAACAGCTTCGTCGCTGGTTTCATCCGTCGTCTGCAGGGGCAGAGCGTCGCGCTCGGCATGGCCAGCACCTGGCTGGAGCAGCGCCTAGCGGACAAGAACACCACCATCGAGCAGGTGATCCAGGCCGAGAACCAGGAGCAGGCCGCCAACCAGGTGTCGATCGGCAACAGCATCGGCAGCCTGCGCTCCCTCTCGGCGCTGGATTGGCGGCAGTTCGTCGAATCCCTCAGCGCGGTCGAGCAGTGCCTGCGCACCGATCCGGCCGGCATCTATGCGCAGATGGACTTCGCGACGCGCGACAGCTACCGCCATGTGGTCGAGGAGTTGGCCAAGCAGGGCGCCGCGAGCGAGCATGAGGTGGCCCAGGCCGCCATCGCCCTGGCGCACTCGGCCGTGGCGGAAGACGCCCGTACCGGGCATATCGGCTACTATCTGGTCGATCACGGGCGCGCCGAGCTCGAGCAGCGCCTGGTGCTGCGACGAAGCCTGCTGCGCTGGCTCAGGCACGTCGGGCGCGCGGCCCCGCTCGCCTGGTATGCCGCCGCCATCACCGCCCTGACCGTCGGCGCCAGCTGGACGATCATCGATGCCCTGTATCCGCAGCTCTCCTGCCTTTGGCTGTCGGGCTTCCTGATCGTGCTGCTGGCGCTGGTGACCAGCCAATGGGCGCTGAGCCTGGTCAACATGCTGGCCACCGCGGTGGTCAGACCACGCGCGCTGCCACGCCTGGACTTCTCCAAAGGAATCCCCCCGGAGTGCCGCACCATGGTGGTGGTGCCGACCATGCTGCGCTCCAGCAGCGATATCGATAATCTGCTCGAGGGGCTCGAGGTGCGCTACCTCGCCAATCCCGACTCCCAGCTCGACTTCGCCCTGCTGACCGACTTCCCCGATGCCTCCAAGGCGGAGATGCGCGGCGATGCCCAGCTCATCGAGCGTGCCTGCGACGGCATCGAGGGGCTGAACCGCAAATACTCGGAACAGCGCGCCAACATCTTCTTCCTCTTCCATCGCCCCCGCCGCTGGAACCCCAAGCAGGGGGTGTGGATGGGCTATGAGCGCAAACGCGGCAAGCTCGCCGAGCTCAACCGGCTGCTGATCCATGGCGAACGCGAGCGCTTCTCGGTGATCGTGGGCGAAACCTCCGTGTTCTCGCGGGTGCGCTTCATCATCACCCTCGATACCGACACCCAGTTGCCGCGCGATGCGGCACGCCAGCTGGTCGGCACCCTGGCCCATCCGCTCAACCGCGCCCAGCTCGGCCCAGACGGGCGCCTGCAGCACGGCTATGTCATCCTCCAGCCGCGAGCCGCCATCAGCCTGCCCAGCGCCAGCCGTTCAGCATTCGCCGCTATCTACTCTGGTGAGCCGGGCATCGATCCCTACAGCAGGGCGGTCTCCGATGTCTACCAGGACCTCTTCGGCGCCGGCTCCTTCGTCGGCAAGGGCATCTACGAGATCGCCCCATTCGAGCGCATCCTGCATGGGCGCTTCCCCGATGACAGCATCCTCAGCCACGACCTCATCGAGGGATGCTATGCCCATGCCGGCCTGGTATCCGATATCACGGTCTTCGAGGAACATCCCTCCCGCTATCTGGTCGATATCGCACGGCGCCACCGCTGGACACGCGGCGATTGGCAGCTGATCCCGTGGCTGCGTGGCACGGTGAGCGATCAGCAGGGCCGGCGGATGCCCAATACCCTCTCGGTGCTCGCGCAGGTCAAGCTGCTCGACAACCTCAGGCGCAGCCTGGTTTCGCCCGCCATCCTCGCTCTGCTGATCGCCGCCTGGACCATCATCCCTGGTCACGGCGCGGCATGGGTGCTGG
>PLEW01000190.1:79071-79503 GCA_003136555.1 Planctomycetota bacterium
CTGATCTTCCTGCCCTTCGAGGCCGCAATCCAGTGCGATGCCATCATCCGCACGCTCATGCGCCTGCTGATCACCCGGCGGCATCTGCTCGAATGGCAGACCGCCAGCGATACCGAACGCACCAGCGGCACCAGCCTGGTGGCGGTGTCCAGGGCGATGTGGGTGTCGCCGGCGCTCGCGGCCGTGCTCGGCTGGTATGCGCTTGCCTATGCCGGTTTGGCAACCCAGCTCGCCTGCCTTCCCCTGGCGACGCTGTGGCTGTTCGCGCCGGTGGCGGCGTGGCTGCTCAGCCGCCCAGCTCGACATGCCGTCCATGACCTCGATGACGGGCAGCTGCGCGTGCTCAGCCGCCTGAGCCGTGCGACCTGGCGCTTCTTCGAGCAATTCGTCGGTCCCGAGGACCAGTGGCTGCCCCCCGACAACTACCAGGAG
>PLEW01000108.1 GCA_003136555.1 Planctomycetota bacterium
GGCGGCTTCAATGCCGGCGAGCTCTTGATGGCCCTGGGCAGCGGAACTCCCGAGCGCTTCGGTGATGTGAATAAGCCGGTCCAAATGGCGCTGATGGCGGCAACCACGTTATCGACCGCCCCGGCGCCCGGCACGGGCAATGGCGGTGGCGGCGGACGCCGCGGCGGCGGTGGCGGTCTCGGCATGGGAGCGCCCACCGCCATGCCGGGCAATGGTGTGATCCGGGTCAAGATCATGGTGATCGACGCCCACTGAGCCGACGCGCGCACGGCCGCCACTGACCCGGTGCCGCAGCCACCAGCCGCCCCAGCCTCGTCCACGACCCAGGATAGACCCGTCAACTGTCTGTCTGGCATGCAGTTAGCTGCACCCCCCCGGCCAAGGGGCCGATGACACGCAGGCTGCCCGCCGAGGTGGTCGGCGATTGAAATTTAAACGTTTCAATATGATCGATGTATCAGTCACAAAGATGGGTATTTTCCCCGCACTACGACGTTTCAGAGACACACCTGCCCAGGGCCGGCAGTGCTTGCTGCCGGTCCTGGCACTGGCCCTGCTTGGCCATGCGCTGGTGGGCGCCGAGGAGCCCAGCTTCTCCGTCCAGCTCAAACCGCTGCTGGAGAGCATGTGCTTCTCCTGCCATGATGCGCGCAAGCACAAGGCGGGCATCGACCTGTCGGTCTACCACGATGAGACCGCGGTGCACAAGGATGTGGCGACCTGGAAGAAGGTCGCCAACCAGATCGACAGCCGGGACATGCCACCCGAGGACGCCAACGTCCAGCCCACCGAGGAGCAGCGCCAGCTTTTGGTCAGCTGGATCCGCACCACCGAAGCGCGGGCCCTGATCGGCCTGCCCAAGGATCCCGGGATCTCGCCGCCCCGCCGGCTCAACCGCGACGAGTATGCGCATACCATCAATGACCTGCTCGGGGTGGGCACCGACATCGCCGAGGTGATCGGGCTGCCGGACGACGCCCAGCGCGGCTATGCCACCTACAGCGGCACGCTGACCATGCCCGCGCTGGTGCTCGAGAAGTACTTTGCCGCCGCCGACCTCGCGCTCACGCGCCTGGTCGAGCCTGGTCCCGGAACCAAGCCGGAGATCCGTATCGCCTGGGATGCGCTCTTCAGCGTCCAGCCCCCTTCGAGCGCCAGCGCCCGCCACGACGCGGCGCGCACCATCCTGCAGGGTTTCGCGCGCCGGGCCTATCGCCGGCCGGTGCAGCCGGACGAGCTCGCACGCCTGCTGCGGCTCTTCGACACCGCCAGCCAGAGCCGCGAGTTCGTGCCGGCAATCAAGCTCGTGCTCAAGGCCATGCTGGTATCGCCGAACTTCCTCTACCGCATCGAGCAGGACCGCGCCGCGAGCGGCAGCAGCGATGCCTATCAGATCGACAATCATGAGCTGGCGGTGCGCCTGAGCTATCTGCTCTGGTCGACCACCCCCGACCAGGAGCTCAGCGATCTCGCCGACCATGGCAAGCTCAGCGATGCCAAGATCCTCGAAGCCCAGGTGCGCCGTCTGCTCGCGGACCGCCGCAGCCATGCGTTCGCCACCGGCTTCTTCGCCTCCTGGCTGCAAATCGACCACCTGGAGAAGGCGCGTCCGAGCCAAATGTACTTCCCCGCCCTCACCCCGCAGCTGCGCACCGCGATGTACGACGAGACCATGATGTTCATCGATCAGCTGCGCGAGCAGGATGGCCGCCTGCTCGACCTGCTCGATTGCGACTACGCCTTCGTCAACGAGGACCTCGCGCGGCTCTACGGCCTATCCGGAGTGACCGGCGAGGCGCTGCACCGGGTGACGCTGCCGCCTGACAGCCATCGCGGCGGGCTGCTCGGCATGGGCAGCGTGCTGACCATGACCTCGCATACCTTCCGCACCAGCCCGACGCTGCGCGGCAAGTGGATACTCGAGGTCCTGCTCGGCTCGCCCCCGCCGCCACCACCCGCCAACGTCAATCAGCAGATCGATGCACCAGGTGCCAGCGGACCGGCGGCGGTCACCTTCCGCGACCAGCTGAGCGCGCACGTCAAGGATCCCACCTGCGCCTCCTGCCATCGCAAGATGGACCCGCTCGGCTTCGCGCTCGACAATTTCGACGGCATCGGCGGTTGGCGCGAGAGCACCAAGGAGCGCCCGCTCGACACCAGCGCCAAGCTCCCCGGCGGCGAGACCTTCAGCGGAGCGGCGGAGCTCAAGAAGGTGCTCTGGAGCCGCCGCGCCCGTTTCGTGCGCACGCTGGTCGAGCAGTCGCTGATCTACAGCCTGGGACGCGACCTGGTGCCCGCGGATGAGATCTCCATCCAGGGCATCATCGATCGCCTGGACGCAGGCGGGAACCGCTTCAGCGACCTGGTCCTGGGCCTGGTGACCAGCTACCCCTTCCTCAATCGCCGCAACAACGAATCGCCACCGCACCCGCTCGCTTCGATGCCCGACCGCCACTGATCACTGGAGACTTCCATGACCACCCCGTCGATGATGCCGCGCCGCCGCTTCCTGCGCGGCCTGGGCGCCGCCGTGGCGCTGCCGACCTTCGCATCGCTGGGCTCGCGCGCGTTCGCCGGCGATGCGCCGGGCCATGGCGCCGATGGCGCTCCCCCGCTGCGGCAGCTGATCATCACCGTCGCCGGCGGCACGGTGATCGAATCATGGAAGCCCAAGACGCCCGGACCGCTGGGACCCAAGTTGCCCTCGATCCTGCGTCCGCTCGAGCCTTACAGCAAGGACCTGCTGCTGCTCTCCGGCCTGTCGCACAACGGCCGTCAGGAGGGCGGCGGCAACGCCCATACCCATTGCGCCGGCATGCACCTGACCGGCACCGAGGTCTTCCGTTGGGAAGGCAAGGTGGCCAAATCGACCATCTCGGTCGATCAGGCCGCGGCCAAGGCGGTCGCCGGCTATACCATCCTGCCCTCGCTCGAGCTCGGCGAACCCAACGGCGAGCAGACCTTCTCATGGAGCGAATCCGGCAGCATCGTCCCCTATGAGCGCAGCCCGCGCCAGGCCTTCGACCGCCTGTTCAAGGGGCGCAGGCCGACCATCCCGAACTGGAAGCGCCAGGCTGGCAGATCCAGCGCACCCAAGCCCGGTAGCGTCCCCGCCAGCGACGACCGCCTGGTGATCGACCTGGTGCTGGACGACGCCAAGGCGGTGCGCGCGCGCCTGGCCCACGCCGATCAGGCGCGCCTGGACGAGTACCTCGACAGCGTCCATGCCCTGGAGACCCGCATCGTGCGCCTCGATCAGCGGGCGGCGGCCGATTCCATCGATGCGCGCAGTGCGGGCGCAAGCGCCGCCGGCAGCCACGGCAGCGGCATCGTCCTGCCGGCAGACGGGCCGGGATGGGACCTGAAATGGAGCGGCGACGATCCCGAGCTGCGCGCAGAATACTTCCGCCTGATGACCTCGCTCGCCCTGCTCGCGCTGCAGACCGATACCACCCGGGTGGCGACGCTGTCATTCGGCAACGACGGTGAGCTGTGGGACGGCGTGGTGACGGTGACCAACGAGTTCCACCACCATACCCTCGAGCACCAGGCCAATGCCGAGCCGATCGAGAAGGCCGATCCTTTGTCGCGCGAGGCCTGCCGGCAGATCCACCAATGGTATTCGGTGCTGATGGCCGAAGTCATCGGCAAGATGAAGGCCATCGACGAGGGCGGCACCAGCCTGCTCGACAACACCCTGCTGCTGTACACCAGCTACATGTCCAACGGCGGCCATGGCACCAAGGACTACCCCATCCTCCTGGCCGGGCGCGCCAAGGGCTCGCTCAAGCCCGGGCGCCATGTCGCCTATCCCAAGGACACCCCGGTCGCCAACCTCTACCTGTCGATGCTCGACCGCATGGGCGCCAAGCTCAACGCCTTCGGCGAGAGCAGCGGCCGGCTCAGCGATCTGACCTGAGGAGGACAGCATGCCCGACAAGAAGCCCGATGAAGATGCCAAGGCGCTGTTCGGCCAGTTCCTCGCGGTCGGCCGCATGGGCCTGCGCCTGTCCAGCCAGGATGGCCAGTCGTGGAGCAATCCGCTGATGGCCAAGGACCCGCACACCCTCAACAGCATCGCTAGTGGCAATGGCTGCGCGGTGGTGGTTGGCATGGCCGGCACCGGCAACAACGTCTTCTACCGCAGCACGGATCTGACCCGCTGGGAGTCCCAGACCAAGCCCAGCGACTACGTGTTCATGATGCGCCATGTGGCCTTCGGCGGCGGCCAGTTCATGGCGCTGCTCTCCGGCGGGGTGAATGGCGAGGATGCCGGGGTCGCCCAGCTCTCCAGCGATGGCCAGAACTGGGGCGAGCGCCTGAAGCGCGCCAAGCGCTCGCTCAACCGCGTGCGCTTCTACGGCGGAAAGTGGGTGGGCATCGGCTCGCATGGGCTGAAATCCGTCTCCAGCGATGGCAAGACCTGGCAGGATGCGCCCGACCAGACCGCCAGCGACACCCTCATCGACCTGGCCTACGGCAAGGGCGTCTATGTCGGCGTCGGCCTGAACGGCCTGCGCCTGAGCAGCCCGGATGGGCTGCGTTGGGGCAACCGCCAGATCGGCGAGGAGGGCGAGCACATCCATGCGGTGGTTTTCACCGGCAGGGAGTTCGTCGGCGTCGGCCTGGGGGCGACCTACATCTCGGCGGATGGCCTGTCCTGGACGCGCAAGCCCAACAAGGATGCGCCGGTGTGCTGCGCCTACGGCCGCAACCTGTTCGTCGGCGCCGCCTACAAGGGCCGCATCCTGGTGTCCAGGGATGCGGTGACCTGGAAGCAGGTGATCAAGTGCGATCAGCACATCCAGTCCATCGCCTTCATCTAGAGCCCGCGGACCCGCTTGCCATGACCTGCCGCCTGCCGACCTGCCTGATCGCCGTCCTCGCCGTCATCGCCACCGCCGGTTCCGCGTCGCCAGCGGCCCAGACCGGCGAGCAGGCGCCAAAGCCGGTGCCGGGCCAGGGCATCTTCGTCGCCGTCGGCTACGGCGGCTTCCGCGGCTGGTCGCTGGACGGTTCGGCGTGGACCGCCGAACGCTGGTCGGACAAGAACGCCGACGATCCCAACATCATCTTCTCGCTCACCTATCGCGCCGGGGTCTTCCTGTGCTCTGGCGGCGGGGTCGGCAAGGGCTTCATCCTGCGCTCGGTGGACGGGCGGCATTGGGATGAGGTGGCGCATACCAAGTGGCGCATCGCCTCGGTCATCAGCCTGCAGGACCGCTTCCTCTCGGTCTACGACGACCACTTCCAGGCCTCCAGCGACGGGGTGAGCTGGCAAGCGCTCAGCGTCGCCAAGGCGGTGGCGGCGGATGGCAAGGGCTCGGGCTAATTCCGCCGCGCCGCCGCCGGCAACGGTGCGGCGGTGTTCGCGGGCGACTACGCCCTGCCCGATGGCAAGCCGCGCATCGGCTGGCTGGGCGGGACCAAGAACGGCGAGACGCCGATGGTGGTGACCACGGTCTCGGCCGACTGCTGCGGACTGCTCTTCGTCGGCGGGCGCTTCATCGCCTGCACCGCCAGCGGCGAGATCCTGGGCTCCAAGGACGGTCTGCAGTTCACCTCGCTGGCCAACCTCGGCGAGCGCATCGATGATGACGGATTGCGCACCCGGGATGGCGTGCTCTTCCTGCGCACCAAGTCCGGGGTGCGCTCGTCAACCGACGCCATCACCTGGATGCCGGTGGCCAATCCGCCGCACATCGCCCGTGCGCAATCGCCCGGCACGGTGGCGATCGATTGCGGCTGGGGCGGCATCGATGTCACCCTGGACGGCACGTCCTACCACCGCGCCAAGGTGCCCATCGACGCCACCGGCGTGTGCGCCGTGGCCTATGGCGTGCCGCTGGCCAACCTGCCGCCCAGCGCGAAGCCCAAGAAGCCCTGAGCGGCGCGCGCACCGCCTGGCGGGTGCCGGGCTCCTGACCGGAAGATGACAGCAGGCTTCCTGCGACCGCCGGTTGACCGCTAGGCGGAATCGGCCCATCATGCCCGGCAAGGGGGCGTCCCGCATGCGCCTGTTGCTGGTGGAAGATCACGATCTCCTACGCGATTCCCTGCGCAGCGGCCTGTCCGCCACAGGCTACGTGGTCGACTCCACTGGTGATGGCGAGGAGGGCTTGTGGCATGCCCTGCACGACACCTACGACCTGCTCATCCTCGACATCATGGTGCCCAAGATCACCGGCCTGGAGATCCTCACCCAGGTGCGGGCCGCCGGCAAGAACGTCCCGATCCTGCTGCTGACCGCCCGCGACGGGGTCGACGACCGCGTCGAGGGCCTGGACCTTGGCGCCGATGACTACCTGACCAAGCCCTTCGCCGTCGCCGAGCTGCTGGCGCGCGTGCGCGCGCTGATCCGCCGCCAGCACCAGGCGCCCCATCCGGTGATCTCCATCGGCGATCTGAGCATCGACACCGTCAACCGCCGGGTCCGACGCGCCGGGGCCGAGGTGACCCTGACGCCACGCGAATTCGCCCTCTTGGAATACCTCGCGCTGCGCGCCGGCGCGGTGGTGACGCGCTCGGAGCTGTGCGAGCACCTCTACGAATTCGCCTCCGATCCCGATTCCAATGCCGTCGATGTGCTGGTCAGCCGCCTGCGCCGCAAGCTGACGCTGCCCGACAATCCCGCGCCGGTGCAGACCAGGCGCGGCTACGGCTACCTGCTCGACACCCAGGCGGAGCCGACATGATCTCGCTCAGCCGGCGGATCATGGTGGTCACGGTGGTGCTGATCGCGGCGTGCGTCGGGGTCTCGGCGCTGGGCGTATGGGTGGCGACGCGCTGGCAGCTGATCGCCAACCTCGACACCAACCTGATCGGGCACTTCACCCGCCTGATGCACATCATCCAGGCCGGCAAGCTGCGCACCCCGCCCCGCAACCTGCCCAACGACCCGCGCGGCAGCAGCGGCACGATGTTCTGGCGCGTGATCGATACCCAGACCGGTGCCGAGGTGCTGCGCTCGCCGTCGCTCGATGATGCGGTCGGCACGCTCGCCCGGGAAGGCAATGCCAACACCCTCGAGCCGATCTGGTCGACCGGGGCGGATGAACGCGATCTGCGCCTGATGAGCGTGACCCTCGTGCGTCCGCAGGAGCAGCTCGGCACGGCCAATCCGAATGATCCCGAGGCGGTCGCTGTACCGGCGACCTGCACCATGATCATGGCCATCGACGCCACCCCGACCGAGCGCGAGCTCTCGCATTTCGCCATCCTCCTGACGGTGCTATGGGTGACCGCCTGCGGCCTCTCGCTGCTGGGCTCGGTGTGGCTGCGACGGGCGATCCTGCGCCCGGTGCACCAGCTCGCCTCCGCCATCCGGGCGATCGATCTGGATCTCCTGCCCACTTCGGTCCATGCCGATGTGCCGATCGAGATGGTGGTGGTGCGCGAGCGGCTCGACGATCTGCTCGCCCGCCTCGCCCAGGTGCTGGCACGCGAGAAGGGGACGATCGCCAACATCGCCCATGAATTGCGCACCCCGATCGCCGGCCTGCGCACCACCCTCGAGTTCGTCGAGCTCGCCGGCCAGCCGGGCGCTGCCGACGTCGCCAGCCGCTGCCTGCCCACCGTGCTCGCCATGCAGGGCATGGTCGGCAACCTGCTGACCCTGGCGCGCATCGAGGCCGGGCAGGAGACCGTCGCGCTGGAGGCGGTCGACCTGCATGACCTGGTGCGCGACTGCTGGCGCTCGATCGAACCCATCGCCGCCAAGCGCGGCACCCGCCTCGACCTCGGCCGCCTCCTGGGCCACCCCCTGGTGGACACCTGCCCCGAGAAGGCGCGCATGGTCATCGCCAACCTGCTCGACAATGCCGTCAGCCACTCGCCAGCAGGAGCCACCATCGTGGTCGAGATCGCCAGCCACGAGCATGCCGACCTCGTGCCGGCGGCGCAGGTGCAGCTGTCGATCGAGAACCCCTGCAGCGGACCGGTGTTCGATCCGGCAGCGCTGTTCGAGCCCTTCTTCCGCGGCGACCAGGCGCGCGGCAGCGGTGGGCTGCACTGCGGACTCGGCCTAGCCCTGTGCCGCCGGCTGGTCACCCTGCTGGGTGGCAGCATCAGCGCCGATACCAGCCAGCCGGGCCGCTTCCGCATCGTCGTCGGCCTCCCACGCGCTGCCAGCGCAGCGGAGCTGCCCAGCCACGAGCCGGCGGAGTCTGCGGCCGGCTAGATCCCCTGCCGGCCCCAGCCGCTGAGCAGGTCGTGCATGCCGCTGACGACGAACTGCACCGCGATGGCGGCCAGCACCAGGCCCATCACCCGGCCGAGCACCCGCACCGTGGTCTGGGAGATGAGGGTGGTGGCGATGCTCGAGGCGCGCAGCAGCAGCCAGGTGGCGATGGCGGTGGCCAGGATCGCCGCCATCAGGCTGCAGACCCGCACCGGCCGCCACTCTGCCTGGCTCATCAGCACCATCACGGTGGCGATGGCGCCCGGTCCGGCGAGAACCGGGATGCCCATCGGCACCACTCCGACATCATCCCTCGACACCCCCTCGCTCTGCTCTTCGCTGGTGGTGCGCGTGGGCGACGATTGCGCCCGCATCATATCGATGGCGGTCATGCAGATCATGATGCCGCCGGCCACCTTGAACGATCCCAGGGAGATGCCGAAGAGCTGGAAGATCACCCCGCCGGCGAGCGCGAAGACGCACAGGATGATGCCGCAGGCCCAGGCGGCGCGTGCCGCCTGCGAGCGCCGCTTCTCGAGCGAATCATGGGCGGTCACCGAGAGGAAGATGGGCATGGCCGCGATCGGGTCCACCACCACGAAGAGGGCGGAGATGGTGGTCACGGCGAAGCTGAGATCATCCATCATGGGCCGTCCGGGCCGGGATGGTCGCGAGCCTCGGGCCACCGGTCAAGCAGCGGCCCCGGGCTGCGGGCCAGCAGGCGGCGCTAGCGCAGGGTCAGCGGGTGGGGCAGGGAGACGCTGCAGCCGAGATCGGTGATCGCCGCGCTCGCGGCCG
>PLEW01000118.1 GCA_003136555.1 Planctomycetota bacterium
ATAATTATTTTTGTTCAAGTCCTAACGACCGTGGCTACACGCCGCGATAAGCGAGGAAGGGTCCCCATGATTACGATGTCCGAAGACCATGCGGCGCAAAGCGACGAGCGGCTTCTCCTTGATAACCCAAGAACAGACGCTCATTCGCATGGCGATGGACGGCGCGGGCCTGACCCATGGGAAGCGGGCGTCCTGCCACGGGTCGTGGAGGAAGTATGTTTTATGTCAGCGCAGGCTCTTGGACTGGGTTGGAATCAGGAGGAGTGTCGTGGACGGGCGTGGACAGATGTACCAGCTGAATACGGCTCCAAGCTGCTCGCAGCTTGGAGCTCTCAGCTTTCACGACACTGATCTTCCTCAGAATTCCGAGCATGCGATTGGTGGCTAGGAGAGGCCATCGCTGGCCAGCCACTTCTCGTAGGCCTGCGCGAAGGCCTGCTTGTTCAGGCCCAGGTAATCGGGGAGGGTGCGCCCCATGGTGGTGCCGAGGTAGCTGTCGCGCAGGAAGTCGATGAAGTCGGCACGGTACCTCCGGCCCTCGCCCTCCATGCAGAATTCGACCAGCGCTCCGGCGGCCGGATAGTTCGCCGAGGGATCGTCAGCGGACGCCCAGACCCTGCCGTCGGTGAGCGCCATAGTCTGCTCCATGGTGATGGCAGTGCCGGCCTTGCGCTGGGCGAAGTACATCCGAACCATGTGGTTCTCCGCGAGCACACCGAGCTGCATGGCGCCATTGCGGCCGAAATGCGGGCTCTGGGTATAGACCGCCACGCCCTCGCACAGCCATGCCGGCGACTGGTTGCCGTGGCTGAAGACATGGAGGATCTGGTGGGTGAACTCGTGGTAGATCGCCTCCTTGTAGCCAGCGAAGAAGAACGATGAGCCGACAGCGGGGATCCACATCCCGGCCGACCAACCCGCAGACACGCCGGAAGGCAGCGACTTCCGGTAGTCCTCCTTGTCCTTGGCCACGCTCACAAGCAGGCGCTCGTGGTCAAGTAGGCCGAAGATCAGCTTCACGTCGCTCTTGTCCTTGGCGAAGAAGGCGGCGTACGAGGCGAAGATTTGCGCATAGAATTCCTCGAGCCGGTTGGCGACATCGATTAGGTCGTGGAGCGGGGCGTTGCCGCTGATTTCCAGGTGCTCGGTGAGTATCCGCCATTCCTTGTCCAGCGTCGCATGCACTGCCTCGGCCGCCTCTAGGGTCGTCCAGCGCTGCTCCTGGAGGTCATAGTAGTCGCCCTTGGCGTAGCGCGCCGCCTCCTTAGCGACGATCCAGCCCAGCTTATCGTTCCACTGCAGCCCGGACCTCACCGCCTCCATGTCCTTAGGACCGTACCACCGCCCGCCGGCTTTGGTGAAGTTGAGCGCCTTGCGCAGGCCGGGGCTGTCAGGGTTGAAGGTGAGGACTTGGTCCAGGCAGTCGTGGGCGATGTCATAGACGCCGAAATCGAGGGCCTTCTGCCCGAGCTTCTCGGTCGACTGGACGAGCGCCTTGCATTTGGGATCGACATATGCCGTCCAGATGTGCTGGGCCTTGGCATCGGACATCGCAGGCTCGGGGGGCAGCTCCACCACGAGACGTGACACCTGACCGACCTGGGTCGGGTCGAGGTAATCGATGAAGGCGCACATGCGCTTGAACAGTGCGTCCTGCCCGGCGACCCGGTCGACGTTGGCTTTCTCGACCACCTCGAGGGCGATCTTTACCGCCGCTGCGGCCCGCTCGACGCGATCCTTCTCCGCGCCACGCTGGAGCTCCGCCCGGCCGGCGCGCTGGGCAGCGCGGGTCTCGAGCCACTTTTGCATAGCCGCGCTAGTCGGAATAGCAGCTGCGGAGGCAGCGTCGGCGCAGGATAGTTCGGCGCGGCCGGCGAGGGCCAGGGCGAGGAACAGCGCCGCCGGGAGCAGGGGTCTCATCCATCCATCCATGTGCAACTCCTCGCGGTGCACCGGGCACCGAACAGGGCAACGTTGCGGGCCGAGCAGGGGAAGGAAAGCGGGAAATCGCAATTTTGATCCTGTATGGCCCATTTTGCAGCGATCGGGCACAGCTCGACAGAGGTCACCGAGTTCTTCGCACACTTCGCAGCGCATGACTGCCCACGTCATGCGGCACACCATCGCCAGCCTCTATGCGCAGGCAGGCGTGAGGCTGTATAAGATCGCTGCCTGGATGGGGCACAACCCAAGTGAAGTGACCGAGATCTTGGCCCACCTCGCCGCCTACGACTCGGACATCAACGAGGGGAGCACCGTTCATAGGCGGACGCCCAATTGGCCTAGATAACTGATCAGTTGACGATTCTGAGGAGGCATTCTCCCCAAGGTCGTTCCCTTCTACTTCGAGCGGTCGTCAGAATTTGGTGCCGCTCCCCGGTGTCGGCGGCCTGACCGGATATGCTGGCGGAGATCTGGACGTCGCCATGCTAACGGTCAGGCCAGGACAGGCGGTTCTTTCCGGACCATCATGCGCTCGCTGGCCATTCCGATGCCATCGCCGAAATGCGGTGGGCGCCCTTGCCCTGCATTGCCGTGGCGGTCCACCGGGCTGCCGCTGCGTGAAGCCATGGCCTCTGCGGCTGCGTGCTTCATGGATTCGGTGAACCGGCTGGCCGAGAAACCCGGCGCGTGCTGGGCGATGCGAGATGGATCGAAGGAGATCCGGCCGGAGATGAAATCGCGGACCGCCGCGCAGATCGCGGCCACGTCCAGCTGCTCATAGAGGATGCCAGTGACACCCGATATGACGGTTTCGAAGCAGCCTCCACGCGACCAAGCGATGACCGGAGTGCCACAGGCCATCGCCTCCATCGTGGCGATGCCGAAATCCTCCTCGGCAGCGAAGACGAAGGCGCATGAACATTCCAGGCGACTGGTAAGATCGGCATCCTCGAGATGGCCAAGCAGTCGGATGGTTGGACCGGCAAGGCGCTGCAGGCGGCCACGCTCGGAGCCCTCCCCGACGATGTCGAAAGGCAGCGCCAGCTAGTTGAATGCCTCGATCAGCAGATCCACACGCTTATAGGGGACCAGGCGCGAGATGGTCATGAAGCGCCCGTTCCGGGGACTGTCATGGCGAAACCGTTCGATATCCACCGGTGGATGCACAACGGTAGCGGACCGCCGCCATTCCTTGCGTATCCGCGCAGCGACATGGCGCCAGTTGGCGACGATGACGTCCGGCCTACCGGAGCTGAGCACATCCCAGAGCCGGAGGTAGTGCAGGATCGGCTTGGCCATGAGGCGCTGCACCGGTCCCAGGCTCGGAGATAGGTATGGGTCAAATCCCATGCATAGCGGCAGGGGGTATGCACGTAGCTGACATGCACCTGGTCGGGTCAGGACGCCCTTGGCCACCGCATGGCTGGAGCTGAGCACCAAGTCGTATGCACTGAGGTCGAACTGCTCGACCAGGAGCGGCATCAGGGGCAGGTAGTAGCGGAAGGACCGGCGGGCCAGGGGCAGGTGCTGGAGGATGCTGGTCTGGACCGGGCGGCCGCCCAGCCAGGCCCGACCCTGTCCGGGAGGCAGGAAATCGACCAGGCTGATAAGATCGGCTTGGGGCCAGATCCTGAGCAATTCCTCAAAGACGCGCTCGGAACCGGCGAGATGCTCCTGCCATTCATGGACGATCGCGACTCGCAGAGCTGAGGTGTTGAGTGGCATGTTACCGTGGTGCTGCAGGCCGGTGACTGAAAACCCTTATCCTCAGCGGCGCTTCCTGTCAACGAGACGCCGGTCACTATCTACTTCTGCTGCCATAGGTGGAGACATCTGCCGCTCCCTGGAACCAGCCGCAGACATGGCGCGTCCGACGGGATCATGCTTCATTGGCCAGTCTCCCGATGAATGGCGCGCCTGGAGTGAGTCAAACCCGAACCTGCACAATATTGCTCTTACAAGGACCTGAAGACTGAGCGATAGAAGCCCGGTCGATAAGGCCACCAAGCCTCTGGTGGCCGAACCTGCCAACCAGATCCTCCAAGCGGGACGAGGGGAATCCGAGGACGTGCTAGGAAATAAGGTGTAAAATCACCGGTGATTGTAATGTTTTTGAATCGGGCATTACAGTGGCAGGCGAGAGTACGCCGCCTCTGTGGGGACTAAACGGGAAAAGCTGACCTGG
Organism: Planctomycetota bacterium; assembly: GCA_003136555.1. Taxonomy (GTDB): domain Bacteria; phylum Planctomycetota; class UBA11346; order UBA11346; family UBA11346; genus BOG-1363. The sequence continues at coordinate 4,130 of PLEW01000118.1, forward strand.
GCCCGCAGGTTGGGCATCCTTCCCTGGCGCTGCTACTGTACATCGCTATGCTGCCATCCTTTGCACGTCCGGTGCTCATCGTGATCGACCGGCAATTGCGGCAATTACGCCAGTATGTGGCCTTTCTGGAGTTCGCCGGACATGAGGGATGGAGCATCACCGGGTTGGTCCACTGCGCTGCGCACTGTGGCCGCCAGCACCCGACTATCTGCCGCGCACGCATCCGCCGCCAGCGCGCAGTACCGCGCCGCCGGGCTTTTCCCCACCCTCTCCAACCCCGTGCGGTCCAGCGACAAACGCTGACCCGTCCAATCCGACAGGTCTGGCGATGACCGCCTGCGCCACCGTCGTGACCGTCTCACCTGCCACACCGACAACCAGGACCGCCGCATGCCCCACCCATCGAATGAACCGTCCCCGCTCTACACCGCCAGTGTCTGGTCTCCCCGGGCCTGGCTGTCCTGCGCCCCGGGCGAGCTTCCCACCATGCTGTGGATCGCCTTCCTGCATGTGAGCGTGGTGGTCGGCCTGGTGCTGCTGCCGCTGCCGCCATGGTCGGCGCTGATCTGCTCGGCGCTCATCCTCTTCGTCGGCGGCCTCGGGACCACCGTCGTCTACCACCGCGCCCTCGCCCACCGCGCGTTAAAGGTCCATTCTATCGTCGAGCAGCCGCTGATCTTCTTCGCCATGTTCAACGGCTCGGGCAGCCCCTGCAACTGGGTCGGCAACCACCGCCACCACCACGCCCACTCGGATCGCCCGGGCGACATCTCCTCGCCTCACCATGGCGGCTTCTGGTGGTCGCATCTTCGCTGGCTGTGGCAGGCCGATCAGCGTTCCTCGCGGCGCCACGTCCGCGACCTCTCATCGCTGCAGTACCGCATATGGACGACGCTGCAGCCGCTGGTGCTGGCGCTCGCCCTCGGCGGCGGTGCCCTGTGGTTCATCCAGGCACCCTGGCGGGATGCCCTTGCCGCCATGCTCTGGATCGGACCGGTGCGCCTGCTGTGGGCGCTGCATGTGCAGTGCACAGTCAACAGCGTGTGCCACCTCGGACCCCAGGACGGCAAGGACGGCTCGAGCCGCAATGTCGCCTGGCTGGTATTCGCCCATCTCGGACAGGGCGAGAACTGGCATGGTAACCATCATCAGCGGCCGGCCGGCGACCGCATCGGCATCGGCTGGCAGCTCGATCTCGGCTGGCAGACCATCCGCGCCTTGCGCCTCCTCGGCCTGGCGAGCGCGCCGGTGCGCGCATCCCAGACGGTGGCAGTACCGGAATCCGCCACCGTCTGAGCGTCGTGGTTATGGCCGAGCGCTACGGTTCGGAAGTATTCTCAAAGCCATGATCGCAATCCATCCTCACTTTCTCGTGGATGAAAGCGGATGCCCCGTTGCAGTCCAGGTGCCGTTGGACGAGTTCCGCGCCCTGGTATTGGCAATCTACGATGCGGGCAAGATCGGTGAGGGGGAAGCAGCGACAATGTTGGGCGTTAGCCGACTGGAGTTCTACGCGCTGGCCTTGGAGGCAGGGATTTCGACATGCCCCTACACCCACGAATCGGTAGAGGCAGAAAATGCCAACCTCTGCTCGTATCGACAGGGAGGACGTCGATTATTTCAGCGGAAAAAACGCTGCTGGTGACTGCCATTACCTAGCGGCAGCAGGATCCCGGCGTCCTTCATCGCCACCATGGCGCTGACCCCGTATCGTGAGAATCTTGAGCCAACCTGGCGCCAAAAGTAAACCCCTGTAATCATCACAGTTACAGGGGTTTATGGTGCCCGGGACAGGACTCGAACCTGCACAGTATTGCTATTACTAGGACCTGAAGTCTGCGCATGGAAAGCCGTAACTGACTTTATGCACAAAGCTTGTGATTTTGGGTCAGTAGAAACCCATGGACTGGCTTGGACTCAGGTGGACTGGCTTGGACTGGCGTGGACACCTTGAAGGAGTCCATCCCCTCAATCACGTCAATTGCCTGTAAATTGCTTTAATCACTTCCTTTATGATATAGTGTTTGTATAAACCCATGGACTGACATGGACTAAGATTGACTGACTTGGACACCTCCATGACCAGAAGCCCTGCCTTTGACTCTCGGAGCTTCAAGCGCAATCAATCGGGTCAGCGCGAGGCGCATAGATCAATTTACTAGCTATTTTTTGTACGTACAGAAAATGAGAGGAATGACATGTACCGCGATGACCGATTTGAATGGGACGAAGAGAAGGACCGGAGCAATAAGGCCAAACATGGAATCAGATTCCGAGATGCCTGCGGGGCCTTCGATGATCCCAATGGTCTTGACGTCCCCGACGAGCGATACTCCGATAATCGATGGCTCCTCATCGCCCAAATACCGCTCACGACTCTGGTGGTGACCATTGTCTATACAGAGCGAGGTGAGCGCGATCGGATCATCAGTGCTCGAGTAGCCACTCGCGCAGAAGAACGCACCTACTATGCCCGCGGAGATTAAATCATGAAAAGAAAATCGACCGCTCCCACCTTGACCGCAGCAGACATCGCACGCCTGAATTCCCTACGTTTGCGACCCGTGGCACATGATGACGATGAGAATCCCCCTCTTTCAGCTGCTCAACTAAGCAAGGCAGTCCGCCACCGAGGCAGGCCACGCGGCAGCCGCAAAGCACGTGTGACAATACGGCTCGACAGCGATGTGGTGGATTGGCTCAAAAGCAAAGGGAGCGGTTATCAGACGCGCATAAACGGAATTCTTCGAAGTGCGATGAAACGGACAAGCGTTCAACGCTAATCAGGCAATATCGTCGCTTGATGCAGCCAGCCATTCCTTGATCTCTTACGCCCCGAAAACCATGGCCATGAATTGTGGAATCTGCTCCGGCTCCAATTCCATAATGGCCTCGGCTAAGGCAGCCTGACCCTTTGCAGCCGCGATTGCAGAAGCAGCAATGCGCGTAAAGCTTTCATCCCAAGTTCGGCATGACATTGCTGCCACCGCCTTTGGCAATCGCTTGAGGGCCTCCACATATGGAGAGGAGAGATCGTCTGCAAGAGCAGGTCCTCGATTCTTGGATCTCGCGATCTCGATGCACACGATCAGCTGCAGTATCGACCAAGGAGCGCTTTGCGAGTTGGCCTCGAGCATTGAAACGAAATGCGGCACTGCAGCGTACGATGCAGGATAGACATCACCTTGATGACAGAGCGAACTCCAGAGCGTGAAATACGGCTCGGAATCACCTGTGGTATCTGCCGGGAACGCCGCCGCTTGCTTGAGCAGCGAGGGGATGTCCGCAGCTGAACCGTATGCATGAGTGAGCGCTGCCCATTTGGCATCATTCAATGGAATCATGGCCGGTAGTCCCTGCAGCCGATCTTGAACTCACCAATAGATTGGGCAATTGAACACCATTGCAGTGGATCATGACGACGGAACCTAGCGCCTGCATGGTGTCCAGCTCACAAAGGAAAACCCCTGTAACCATCACAGTTACAGGGGTTTATGGTGCCCGGGACAGGACTCGAACCTGCACATCTGTTAAGGATACTAGGACCTGAACCTAGCGCGTCTGCCAGTTCCGCCACCCGGGCAGGGGTTTTTTTCTGCGGGAGGCGCAGGTTAGGCACTCAACCGGGAAGATCAAGCGCATGTCTCCACTGATTCCCCGTCGACCGGAAAACCGGGGTAGTTGCGGTTCACCCCCGCAGCAAAAAGGGTTGCCCAACTCTACGGCCTGTCGTCAATGGCAGCCATGCCTGTTTGCACGCCTGCACCACCGATTCGGGATGCCGCAGCGACCCGCTGCCGGTCATGAGGATAACCCCGTCTCCGGCCCTGATCCATGGCCTGATCTGGAACCTCACCCGCACGCTGCGGTTCCGCCTCTACGGCCTCGAGAACCTGCGCAAGGCGGCAGCCCTCAGCCCAACTCGCACCTTCCTGGTCTGCCACTTCCACCAGAGCATCCTCTCCATCCTCGGCCCGCACCATCATCTGCCGATCGCGACATTGGCGAGCAAATCCCGCGATGGTGAGATCACCACGCATTACCTCGAGAAGATCGGTATCCGCGTCGTGCGTGGATCGAGTTCACGCGGTGGCGCATTCGCCGCCTTCGAGCTGATGAAGGCCTTGCGCGATGGCTACTTCGCGGTGATCAACGTCGATGGGCCCCGCGGCCCATTCAAGCATGTCAAGCCGGGGGCGGTCGAACTGGCGCGGCGATGCGGTGTGCCGATTCTGCCGGTGGTCGCACGTTCGCGGCGGGAACTCACCCTCAAGCGGAGCTGGGACTCCTTCCGCATCCCGCTGCCCTTCTCGCGTGTCGCAGTCATCTACGGCTCCCCTCTGCTCTTCGACCAAGCGGAGCCGAGTCCACGTGACCTCCATGAGCGCCGCCGCCAATTGGCCATCACCATGCATCAGCTCGAAGCGCAGGCGACTCGCCTGGTCGGCCGCACCGATGGCATCCCGCCGCAGGAGTGCCTTGCCTGGATGGACGAGGGGCCGACAAATGAGGAGCCGCACCCAGGACCCTCCACGTGAGCATCGCCCAGCCAGCTGCATCGGCCCTCCTGCAATCGGGATTGCGGCAACGCATCATCGATGTCAAGCAGGCCCTGGCGCTTCGACACGTGCTGGTCGGATTCGCCGGCGACATCCAGGGGATCGCCGCCAAGCTGGCGGAGAATCCCACCTCCCTGCCGGGCGAGACGCTCCGCCTTCTGATCGCATTGCTCCCCACCTCCGCCACCGCCCTGGAGGGCTACCGCCTGCTCGCACGTCTGGGCGTCGGCTCGCTGGGGACCACCTGGCTGGCGATGGGCGAGAAGGGCCTGGTGACCGCGAAGCTCTTCCTGCCAGCCCTGGTTCCCCAGGAAACCGACAGCGATCGGCTGGTCTCACGCCTGCGTTCCCTCCAAGGTTCCGGCCAGCGGTACCTGGTCAACTTTATAGCCGCCCTGCGCACCCAGGACGGCCAAGTGGCGCTCATCCAGGAGTACCGCCAGGGCAGGGACACCAAGCAGCGCTCCGCCGCCAAGGGCGTGACCTCCGAGGCGCGGGCGCTGACCATCCTGCGTCAAGCCGCCAAGGGCCTGGCGCTCCTGCACCACGAGCGGCGGTTCCATGGCAATCTGCGACCAGGCAACATCCTGCTCGATGCAGATGGCCGAGCAGCCCTCGGAGACTACGCGCTCTGCACCGATGCCGACCAGCTGCAGCCGCGAGCGGGCTGGTCCGCTGTCCAGCTGTCTCGCCATTCCTGGGCGGCGCCGGAGGAATTCGGCGATGGCCCGCGCTGCGGCCCGGAGGCGGACATCTATGCGCTCGGCTGCATCGGCTACTGGCTGATGGCCGGTGAACCACCCTTCACTGGTGCTCCGGACCGGCAGATGCTCCAGCACCTCGGCGCCGAACGGCCGGACGTCCGGCTGCTCGCCAATGGCGTCAGCGAACTGACCGCCAAGACCCTGCTGAAGATGATGCAGCAGGATCCCCAGGCCCGCTACCACGATGCCCGTTCGCTGGTCCATAGCCTGGAGCGCAATCTCGACCAGCTCGATCAGGTCCGCGTCAAGACCGGAGCCTTCACCCCCCCTTCCGCACTGGAGCACCGCGATACGCGCGATCTGGGGGACGACAGCGGCGATGGCAGCGCCGCCTCCTCCCTCGTGCTGATGGAGCCCCAATGAGCCAACCTCTTCCTTCGGCATCCGGCAGGGCGCGTCCATGAGCACTTACGATCTGATCATCCGCGGCGGTACGGTAGTGGGTTACGCCGGTACCGCGATCGCGGACATCGGCATCACGGCGGGGCGCTTCGCCGCCATCGGCAGCCTCGGCAGCGCCAGCGCCGCCGAGAGCATCGATGCCCGGGGTCTGCACGTGCTGCCCGGCGCCATCGACAGCCAGGTGCATTTCCGCGAACCGGGCCTGGAGCACAAGGAGGACCTGGCCTCGGGCACCGCCGCGGCCGCCCTCGGCGGCATCACCGCCCTCTTCGAGATGCCCAATACCAAGCCCTCGACCACTACCCCCGCGGCGCTCGGCGACAAGCTCGCGCGCGCCAAGGGCCGCGCCTGGGTCGACCANNTGCTGCGGCATCAAGGTCTTCATGGGCAGTTCGACCGGGTCGCTGCTGGTGGCAGACGATCCCACGCTCGAGCGCATCGTCATGAGCATCCGCCGGCGCATGGCGGTGCATTGCGAGGACGAGCCGCGTCTGCTGGAGCGCAGGCGGCTGATCCCGGCGACCGGTGCAACGGCGCATCTCCATCCGTTGTGGCGCGATGAGCTTACCGCGCTGACGGCGACGCGCCGGCTGATCGCCACTGCCCGCCGCCACCGCAAGCGCGTCCATGTGCTGCATGTCACCACCGCCGAGGAGCTCGAATTCCTGCGCTCGAACAAGGATCTCGCCACTGTCGAGGTGCTCCCCCAGCATCTGACCCTGTGCGCACCCGAGTGCTACAACCGGCTGGGCAGCTATGCCCAGATGAACCCCCCCATCCGCGATGCCCGGCACCAGGCCGCTCTCTGGGCGGCGATCCAGGATGGCACCGTCGATGTGCTCGGCAGCGACCACGCCCCGCACACCCGGGCGGAAAAGGATGTCCCCTATCCCGGCAGCCCGTCAGGCCTGCCGGGAGTGCAGACCATCCTCCCGCTGATGCTCGATCACGCCTCGCAGGGGCGGTTGACCATCGAACGGGTGGTCGACCTGCTGTGCTCGGGCCCGGCGCGCATCTTCGGCATCGCTGCCAAGGGCCGCATCGCCGCCGGCTATGATGGCGATCTCACCCTCGTCGATCTCAAGCACCGCCATACCATCACCGACCAGGAGCAGGCGAGCAAGACCGGCTGGACGCCCTTCGCCGGCAAGACCGTGACCGGCTGGCCGGTGGCGACGGTGATCAGGGGACGAACGGTCATGCGCGATGGCCAGCTGATCGGCCAGCCTTCAGGGGTGCCCCTGCGCTTCGTCGAATGCCTGCCGGGATGACGCTGGACGGTAGGGGCGGCCCTCGCGCTATTCGTCGTGCGGCGACTTCACCCACATGCCCGAGGTCCTGACGCGGGCATTGAAGCGCGCCCCTGCGCCCGAGCAGACGATCGGCAGGCGCAGCTTGAAGATGCTGCCCATCGGCCCGCTCGCATGCATCCACACCCTGCCGCCGAGCATCTCAGCAAGGTTGCGGCAGATGTAGAGTCCCAGGCCGGCACCGCCAGCCGCCCGGGTAGTCGCATCAGCGGCCTGCCAGAACGCCTGAAAGAGGTTGCCGCGCGCCGACTCAGGGATGCCGATGCCGGTGTCGGCGATGGTGAACTCGATGGCATCGGCCAAGTATGAAAGGCCGATCTCGACGCGCCCACGCTCGGTGAACTTGACCGCATTGCCGATCAGATTGTCGAGCATCTGGCGCATGCGCAGCGGATCGCTGGTGCAGGACACCTGGACGCCGGTGCTGGCATGCCGGACGAATTTCAGGCCGCGCACACCGGCCCGCTCCCGCCATGCGCGCGCGATCAGGTCGAGGACCTGATCGGGATCGACATTGACCGGACGGATATCCAAGGTGCGCGACTCGATCTTGGAGAAATCGAGGATATCGTTGATGATCGCCAACAGCGAATGCGATGATTCGGCGATCAGCTTGAGGTACTTCTGCGTCTGGGGATTGGCGTCGGTCTTCTCCAGCTGGAGCAGCTCGCAGAAGCCGATGATGCCGGTCAGCGGCGTGCGCAATTCGTGGCTGGTGATGGCGAGGAAGGCGGATTTCGCCCGGTTGGCCGATTCGGCCTCGGCCTTAGCCTGGGTAAGGGCCTGCAGGTGCATGAGCCGCCGGGCATCATCATGGGCGGTGGTGAGGATGACGGTCTCGCTGCTCAGCCGGTGCGGGCGCATATGCACCTCGACCGGATGCTCGCCGCCGCCGCGGTGCTGGTGCCAGGCATTGTAGCGGTAGACCCCGCCGTTCTTCACCACCTCGCGCAGACGCGCCTGGATATCGGCGAGGCTCTGCGCCTGGGGGTTCTCATACATCGCCGTGCAGGTGCGCTCCAGGTCCGCCAATCCCTTGCCCACAAGTCCACCAGGTTCGTAGCCGCGCTCGCGTTCACAGAACTCGTTGGCATAGCGCACGAAGCCGGTGAGGTCGATGACCAGGAAGGCCTCATGGCTGTGCGCCAGGAAGCTCGCCTCCTCGGCCAGCTGGGCGCGCAGCCGCAGCTCGATGCTGTGGTCGACGATCAGCCACAGCATGCCGCGGCCCTCGGACTCCTGGGCTTCGACCTCGAGCAGGCGGCCGGCGGCCGGCACGACCATGCGCTGCCCCGGACTGAGGATGCCCAAGCCGGCGCAGCTCTCGCCCAGGTTCATGATCAGGGCCTTGCGCGTCTCGCCCCGCGGCATCGGGTAGTCGAATAGCTTGCGCGCCCCCGGATTGGCATAGACGAGCCGGTCCTCGCCATCGAAGCAGCACACTCCGAGCGGCAGCCGCTCAGCCAAATCGACAGGCACCCACGGGGCGGAGCGTTCCATGGCGCGACTATGGATGGGCGAGGTGCAAATGCCAGCAGGTGCGGGCCGGCTCGCGGCCCTGATGGTGATGCGCTTTGCAGCCAGGCAGGCCCTAGGCGGGTTGGGCATCGCGCGCAAGCTCCTCTGCCGCCAATGACAGCTCATGGCGCAGGAACGAGCGCAGGCCCGTCACCTCCCCCAGCGCACCGGGATTGGCGACCGCCTCGAGGGCGATCAGCGAGAACAACGCACGCCGCACTGGTTCCTCGCCCAGCAGTCCTGGCAGCAGGCTGGCCAGCAATTTGCTGATGTCCCCTTCGCTGAGGTCGGAAGTGGATGGAGACTCGCGTCGGGGGGGAAGCAGGCGGTTGATCTCCGCCTCCACCTGCTGGCGGACCTGCTCGGGGTCGTAGATGGTGATCGGCTCGGCACCGCTCTGGCGATCGGTGATCTGCTGACCGACCTCATCTGCTACCAGCTGGCGCATCCGCCCGGTGTCGAGCAGCTGCGACCTGTCCTCTGACGGCGGTTGGGCTACGGGGAGCTGGACCGCAGGCTTCTCGGTGCGCGTCGATACGCTCTGGAAGATGCGCGTGGTCTCGTGCTCCGATACTACCGGCCCATCGGCGTCCCCTCCGGCGGGCGCCGGGGCGGCAGCGACCGGGCGCCGCGCGAGTGCCTCGATGAGCCGCTCGATTCCCTGGATCAGCGCCATCTGGACGTCCTGCGATGGGGTGTATCCCTCCTGTAGCGGCTGCGGTTGCGGCTTGGCCATCAGCCCGCCNNGCTCGCGAGCTCGCCGTTGCTCGCCGGCCGCTCCCTGATCGCCGCAGCGATGCCGGAGAGGCCCTGGAGCAGCGTCTCCTGCAGCGCCGCTGCCGGCTCGCCTGCGGTCGGGGCGCACTGGGCGATCGCCGCGCCCAGCTGCTG
>PLEW01000032.1 GCA_003136555.1 Planctomycetota bacterium
CACCAGCACATCGCCCTGCTCGACCTGCCAGGTGCCTGAGGGGTCTGAGAACCACCCCCCGCCCTCGAGCAGGTAGACGATGGCATACTGCCTAAGCGTGCGGCCGTGGATCTCCTGGGAGGGCTGCTTGTCGTAGATGTAGCCAGCACCGGTCACGCTGCTGCGCCGCTGCCCTGAGGGCTGACGGAAACTGATCAGCGGAGTGGGGCTGGCTGGACGCTGGGACGCCATGGTCGTCCGCCATCGNNCCCGCCAGGCCACCGCTATGTCGGTTGCGCTCGGCAGCCTGCGGCGGCCGCATCCCGGCGCCGACAGCCAGGTGCGTTAGCGGTTGCACGGGCTTCCAGGCCTGGCTAGCGTTGCAGCCATCCCCAGGTGCGCTCACACGCATGCAAACAGGAGGACAGCCATGGATCAGTGGTGGCATGCGATGCCGTTGGAGCTGCAGGTGTTCTATGGCGTGGCGATCGTTTCCAGCGCGGTGATGATGATGCAGACGATGCTGATGCTGCTGGGTGGGCATCACGACCTGTCCATGGGCGATGCCGATGTCGGCGGTTCGGCGGGCCATCTCAGCGGACTGCATGTCTTCTCGGTGCGCGCGGTGACCGCCTTCGGCAGCGGTTTCGGCTGGGGCGGCGTCTGCAGCCTCGGCCTCGGACTGCCCCTGATCGCGGCGATCGCCATCGCCCTGGTCTCCGGCGCCCTGCTGGTGGTGGTCATCCTCTCGATCATGCGCAGCCTGACCTCGCTGGGCGAGAACGGCAGCCTTGATTACCGCAATGCCATCGGCCAGGTCGGGACGGTCTACATCCCCATCCCGGCATCCCAGGGCGGCACCGGCCAGATCGAGGTGATGGTGCAGGGGCGTCTGGCGGTGGTGCAGGCCTGCACCACCTCGGCCAAGACCCTCAAGAGCCGCACCCGGGTCTCGGTCGTCGCCGTCCAGGCCGAGAATGTCCTCCTTGTCGAGCCGGTCCTCTGATCCAACCCCGGAAAACGCAGACGCCATGGAATTCATCATCGCCCCGCTGGTCATCTCCTTCATCGTCCTGGCCTTCGTCATCTGGCTGCTGTCCCGCTACCAGCGCTGCTCATCGGACAAGATCCTGGTGGTCTACGGCAAGGTCGGCGCCAGCGCCGGCGGCAAGGGTGGCATGGCGGCGCGCTGCTACCATGGCGGCGCTGCCTTCATCCTGCCGGTGTTCCAGGACTACGCCTACCTGGACCTCGCCCCCATCCCGATCGACATCAAGCTCGAAGGCGCGCTCTCGCAGCAGAACATCCGGGTCAACACTCCGTCGACCTTCACCGTCGGCATCTCCACCGAACCCGGGGTGATGGAGAATGCCGCCGAGCGGCTGCTCGGCATGGACCATCGCGCCATCCAGGAGCTGGCCAAGGACATCATCTTCGGCCAGATGCGCGTGGTCATCGCGACCATGCCGATCGAGGAGATCAATGCCGATCGCGACAAGCTGGTGGCCAACATCTCCAACGGCGTCGAGGTCGAGCTCAAGAAGGTCGGCCTGCGCCTGATCAACGTCAATGTCCAGGACATCACCGACGAATCCGGCTACATCGAGGCCCTGGGCAAGGAGGCTGCAGCCCGCGCCATCAACGATGCCAAGATCAAGGTCTCGCAGAAGGAGCGCGACGGCGACATCGGCAAGGCCGAGGCCGAGCGCGAGAAGCGCATCAGGGTCGCGGCCGCGCATGCCGCCGCGGTCGAGGGCGAGAACGAGGCGGCGGTCAAGATCGCCAATTCCAACGCCTCCCGCCGCGAGCGCGAGGCGGAGGCGCAGCGCGTCGGCACCGCCGCGGAGAAGGTCAAGGCGGCCGATGCCCTGCGGGAAGCCTACATCGCCGAGGAGCTCGCCGAGCGCCAACGGGCCAAGAAGGAGGAGGCGGCGCAGAACGCGACCATCATCGTCCATGCCGGCATCGAGCGCCGCAAGATCGAAGTCATGGCGGAAGCCGAGAAGCGCAAGGTCGAGCTGCTCGCAGAAGCCGACAAGCGGCGCGTCGAGCTCAATGCCGAGGCCGAGAAGCGCCGGATCGAGCTGGTGGCATCGGCGGATGGCGAGAAGATCCGCCTGGTGCAGCGCGGCGAGGCCGATGGCGTGCGCGCCGTGCTCGAGGCCAGGGCCGAGGGCGCCAAGGCGCTCCTGACCAGGAAGGCGGAGGGTTTCCGCGAGCTGATCGCGTCGGCAGGCGGGGCGGACCAGGCGAGCATGCTGATGATAACCGAGCAGCTCCCGCAGCTCATCGCCGAGCAGGTCAAGGCGATCAGCAACCTCAAGATCGACAAGGTGACGGTGTGGGATGGCGGACAGGGCGCGGATGGCAAGACGGCGACCGCCGATTACCTCTCCGGTCTGGTGAAATCGCTGCCGCCGCTGCACGAACTGACCCGCAATGTCGGCATCAAGCTGCCGGGCTATCTCGGCGAGATCGAGGGCGGGACGGTCAAGACGGCCGCCAGGCCGGCTGAACGTCCTGGCCCCGGGTCCCCGCCGCAACCGCCCGCTCCTGGCCCGGCATCACCGGCCTAGGGCAGGCGGCGGAGCGCCTGGGCGCCGACCGGCCCTCGACCCGCGCACCCGCCTCCCATCATGCGTGCACCGCTCATGCACGCCTTCCGCGTCCCTGCTGCCTGCCTCGCTGCGCTCATCTGGGTGTGCACGATGGCACGCGCCGAGGCGCACACCTTCATCACCGTCACGGTGGAGATGGTGGCGGATGGCGATCAGCTCACCGTCACCGTCTCGGTCAGTCCGCAGGACGTGATCGCCTGCCTGTCTCCCAAGGCGCCGGCGACGCGCGGACTCATCCATGCGCTCGATGGCAGGCTGGGCCCCTACCTGGTCCAGCATGTGCTCATGCGCATCGACGGGGTGGCCCAGGCGGGCCGTTATGGCGGCTATCTGCCCGACCTGCTCCAGACTTCCCCCGCACCCCGGGCGGATGAGCCCCTGCCGGACAAGCTCGCCTTCGTCATGCTCTGGACGCTGCCGGCGAACGCTGCGCAGATCAACCTCGGTCTGACACTGTTCCAGGAGGAGCAGCTGCCGGGGGTGTGCCACCTGGCTCTTGATCCCGGAGGGCAGGGCAAGCGCCAGATCGCCTATGTCGAACTCGGGAAGTCGTGGGATTTCCCGCTGCATCCTCCACGTCTGCCGTCGAGCGCGGTGCCGTTGCCGCCAGTTGGCACCAGCGCGCGGCGTACCTCATGGTGGCCATTGACGCTCCTGCCGAGCCCGGCCGGAGCGATGCTGACGGCCTGCTCCACGACCCTGGCGCTCATTCTGGCGCTAACGCTGCGCGATGGGTGGCGTCAGTCGCGCCTGCTGACGCTGTCTGCGTTCGCCGCCGCACTGGCCGCCGCCGCCGCCCTGGTCGGCAGCGGTGTCGTGGCAGTTGGACCTCGCGGCAGCGGACTCCTGGCGGCCGGGATGATCCTGGCCCTGTCGCTCGGTAACCTCTTCCCGTGCCCGCCGTCCTGGTGGCGTTGGCTGGCGGTCGCCTGGTGCGGCCTGGCGAGCGGGGCGCTGAGCACATCCCTGTTCGTCCCGGGCCACGGGGGCGCTGCCGGATTGCCGGGGTCCTGGGCGCTGCCGCTGGTGGGATGCCTCCTGATCGAGCTGATGGCGCTGCTGTCGGCGCTCGTCCTGCTCGGCAAGATCGGCATGCGTCCCTGGTACCAGGCCCGCCTAGTGGCACCCCTCAGCCTGCTGATGGCCAGCACCGCTCTGCTCGCCCTGGTCCAGCTGCTGAGCGCCGGCGCGGCCCAGCCAGGGTAGTCGGGAGTCATGGGAGGCTTGCCTCGCCGCGCCAGCCGCGAACCTCGCCGCCGTGCCAGACGACTTCCCCCTGCTCGCCGACGTCGCCATCGATGTCCCGGGGCGCGATGCCTATACTTACCGCATCCCCGAGGAGATGGCTGGTCGGCTGTCGGCCGGGGATTGCGTCGGCGTGCCGTTCAGGTCGCGGACGCTGCGCGGCTTCGTGCTGTCGATCGGGGCGAACGCGCCTCCACCGGGGGTGCGCCTGCGCGACATCGGCGAGCATCGGCCCATGGTGCGCGTCCCGCCGCATCTGCTCAGGCTCATCCAATGGGGAGCGCACTACTACCGCTGTTCGATCGGGGAATTCCTCGCCGGTGCCGTCCCCGCCCCGGTGCGCGAGGGCATGCAGCCTGAGCGGACAGTCTATGTGGCGAAGAGGCCGGCGTGCGCAGCGACGCTGACGCTGCGGCAGGCAGGCGTGCTGGCCGGCCTGCCCGACGGACCGATGATGCTCGCCGAGGCCTGCCGCCTGACCGGCTCGACCAGGAGCATGTTCGACCGCCTGGCGGAACTGCAGGCAGTGGCCATCCAGGACCATCAGGAGATCCAGGAGCTCAGGCTGGAGGCGCGCGACGAGTGCCATGCCCTGACCGACGAGCAGCAGGCGGCCGTCGAGGCGATCAGCGCTTCAGGCGCAAGCGGCGGCCACAAGCCCTTCCTGCTCTATGGCATCACCGGTTCGGGCAAGACCCTGGTCTATCTCGAACTGGCGGAGCGCACCATCGCCGCAGGCAGGCAGGTCCTCCTGCTCCTGCCCGAGATCGCCCTCACCCCGCAGCTGGCGGCGCGAGTGCGCCGGCGCTTCGCCCGGGTAGCGGTCTGGCATTCCGGATTCACCGATGGCGAGCGCGCTGAGCAATGGCGTCGCATCCATGCCGGCGGGGTCGATCTGGTGCTGGGCACGCGCTCGGCGCTGTTCGCGCCCCTGCCGGCGCCCGGACTGATCATCGTCGACGAGGAGCACGAAAGCAGCTACAAGCAGGAGAGCGTGCCGCGCTACCACGCACGCGATCTGGCGGTGGTCTATGCGGGGCAGCTCGGGGTGCCGGTGGTCCTGGGTTCTGCAACCCCGTCCCTCGAGAGCATCCACAACGCCCGCATCGGGCGCTACCATGTGCTCCAGCTGCGCAAGCGTCCGCTGGGCGGCCGGCTGCCGACGCCGATGCTGGTCGACATGCGCGAGGAGAGCCGTGCGCAGCGGCGCTCTGCCACCCTCTGCCGTGAACTGGTGGAGCGCCTGCGCCTGGTACGCGCCGCCGGCGAGCAGGCGATCGTGCTGCTCAACCGCCGCGGCTGGAGCCCGGTGGTGACCTGCCAGGAGTGCGGGCATACGCTGATGTGCAAGAACTGCGACATCAGCCTGACCTTCCACCGCGGTCCGGGCAAGGTGCGCTGCCATTATTGCGCCGCCGAGGAGAACATGCCGCGCCGCTGCCCGGCCTGCGGTGTTGGCGAGTTGTCCACCTTCGGACTGGGCACCGAGCAGCTCGCCGCCCAGCTGAGCGCCGAGGTCGCCGACCTGCGGGTGCTGCGCATCGATGCCGATACAGTGAAACGGCGGCAGGGGCATGCCACCTTGTTCGACGCCTTCGCCAGGGGCGCGGCGGATTGCCTGGTCGGCACCCAGATGGTAGCCAAGGGCCTGGACTTTCCCCAGGTCACCCTGGTGGGCATCGTCTGTGCCGATCGCGGGCTGTCGGTGCCCGATTTCCGCGCGGCGGAGCGCACCTACCAGCTGATCGCGCAAGTGGCCGGCCGGGCAGGTCGGGGCGAGAAGCCCGGCACGGTGGTGGTCCAGGCCTTCGATACCGAGGCGCTGGCCTTGCGCTGCGCCATCGATCACCGGCCGAAGACCTTCTTCGATGCCGAGATGGAGCAGCGCCGCGCCTACCGCTACCCGCCCTTCGCTGGTCTGGTGCGCATCGTCTGGAGCGGCGAGTCGCTGGCCAACGTCCAGCTGGTCGCCCTCGAGCACGGCACGCGCATCCAGGCGGTCGCACAGGCCTGCGAGGTACTGGGGCCGAATCCGGCGGGACTGGCCTTCCTCAAGGGCATGCATCGCTGGCATGCGATGATCAAGGCGCCGAGCCGGGGCGCCGCCCAGGCATTCCTCGACCGGCTCGCAACTGCCGGGGGCATCGAGGGGGAGAAGGGGGTGCGCGTCGCCATCGACGTGGACCCCTATGCGACCTCCTGAACAGCTGTCCTGAGCGCGGGACCGTCCGGCGTCGACTTCGCCGAACGGGGTAGGCAAAGCCAGCGCAGACAAGCACGCCGTCACCCGCGAGGACGCGGCGCAGAAAATGTCGGACACCTGTGACCGGTAACTGTCATTCTGCACTCAGAGGAATATTTTTTTCGCCGATCGTGGAAGCGCTACCACAGCGCGCGGAGGGCCCTTTTGTGACCACTGAAAACCCGCCATGCCGGAGCCGCCAGGCGACCGCCGTGGTCCTGGCTCGCCAGCCGCGCGCAATCGCCGCTGCCAGAGATGCGCAGCTCCTGTCCACCACCTGCTCAACCTGCTCAACCTGCGCCACCAGCGCGGCGAGGTGACTAGCATGCGCCTTCTCCACACGCTCCTCCTCCTACTCGGTGCCGGCCCTGTGATGTGGGCGGCGAACGCGCCACCGGCTGATCCGGCGGCAGATAGCCGCTTCAAGATCGACATCCTGCTCGAAGACATCCCGCAGCCGATGGAGCTCGAGATCGCCCATGATGGCCGCATCTTCTTCATCGAGATCGGCGGCAAGATCAAGGTCTACCACCCCGATACCAGGCAGGTCACGGTGGCGGGCTCGGTGCAGGTGACGACCGCAAACGAGAATGGGCTGCTGGGAATGGCGCTCGACCCGAAGTTCGCGTCGAATGGCTGGATCTACCTGCTCTACTCGCCCAACGACTTCAACGGCCAGCGCATCTGCCGCTACACCATGATGGGCGATGAGATGAGCGCCGCATCTGCCAAGGTCCTGCTCACCTATGCCGAACAGCGCAAGCAATGCTGCCACCACGCCGGCGCATTGCGCTTCGGTCCGGACGGCTGCCTCTATGCTTCCAGCGGCGACAACACCAATCCCTTCCAGTCGGATGCCTATGCGCCGCTGGACGACCGCCCCGACCGCGATCCCTGGGATTCGCAAAAATCCGCTGCCAACACCAATGATCTGCGCGGCAAGATCCTGCGCATCAAGCCGGTGGCCGACGGCACCTACGAGATCCCCAAGGGCAATCTCTTCAAGCCCGGCATGGCCAACACCAGACCCGAGGTCTACGCCATGGGCTTCCGCAATCCCTGGCGCTTCAACATCGATGCCAAGACCGGCATCCTCTATGTCGGCGATGTGGGTCCCGATGCCGGTGGGACCAATGCCTCGCGCGGGCCGCTCGGCCTTGACACCGTCAATCAGGTGCGCAGGCCCGGGAACTTCGGCTGGCCCTATTCGCGCGGTGGGCAAGCCTACAATGCCTACAATTTCGACACCAAGCAGTCCGGCGCGAAGTTCGATCCGCTGAAACCGCTCAATCTCAGCGCCAACAACACCGGACTCAAGGAGCTGCCGCCGGTGGCTGCGCCGATGATCTGGTACCCCTACGGCGAATCGAAGGAGTTCCCCGCCCTGGGAACCGGTGGCCGGGTGGCCTGTGGCGGTCCGGTCTACCATTATGATGGCAAGCTGCGCGCTAGCGGCTGCTTACCCGAGATTTTCGACAATTGCCTGCTGATCTACGACTGGGAGCGGCCCTTCATCAAATGGGTGCGGCTCGACAAGGACTCCAACATGGTCGGCATCGAGCCCTTCATCGCCAATGTGCGGGTTGCGAACAAGGGTGAGGACGACGGCAGCGGCCGGGTGCAGATCCGCCGCCCGGAAGACATGGTATTCGGACCGGATGGCGCCCTCTACCTGTTCGACTATGGCTCCACCTGGGGTGGCAACAAGGACTCCAAGCTGATCCGCATCTCGTACCAGTGGGGGGGTGTCGCCCCGATCGCCAAGGCCAGCGCGAAGAACGCGGTCGGCCATGAGCCCCTCACTGTCGAGCTGTCTGCCGAAGGCTCAAAGGCCATGGAAGGGCATGTGCTGAGGTACGAATGGCGCCTGCAACCCGGCGACAAGCCGATCGCCAAGACCGCCAGCGCCAAGGTCACCATCACCGAGCTCGGCGTCTACCAGGCCGAACTGCGGGTCACCGATGCCAAGGGTGGAATCGCGACGGCGCTAGTGCCGATCTCGGTCGGCAACACCCCGCCCGTGGTCAGCCTGGTTTCGCCCCATGACGGGGATTTCTTCACCCCGGGGGAAGCGCTTGCCTACAAGGTCGCGATCAGCGACGCCGAGGACGGCGATTCCACCACCAAAGGCGACGAGATGGGCGTGCGTACGCTGGTCAGCGCATCCTGGAGGTCCGCCGACGGGAAGGTCGGAGAGACCGAACCCGGCCTCGCGCTGATGAAGGCCAGCGACTGCTTCAACTGCCATGCGGTGGAGCAGCCGCTGGTCGGACCACCCCTGGTCAAGATCGCGGAGAAGTACCGCGGGGTGGCTGGAGCCGAAGATGCCACCGTCCAACGCGTACTCAAGGGATCAACCGGTGTCTGGGGTCCACTCGGGATGCTGCCGCATGCGCAGCTGACCGAGGACGAGTTGCACATCATGGTCCGCTGGGTCTACAGTCTCGAGGCCGGCAAGGCGTCACCGGGCATGGCACGCGGCATCAGCGGCCAGATCAGCGCACCAGCGGATGACAAGGCCACCACCTGTACCCTGTCTGCCAGCTACACCGACGGTGGTCGACCGCCCGTCGGCGCCATCACCAGGCAGGCGACCGTGGTGCTGCGCTCGCGCAAGATTGAAGCCAGGATGGCCGATGAGATCCATGGACCCAAGATCACCGCCTTCCGCGTCGGTGGCATCGAGGACAAGCACTGGCTCAAGTTCGCCGCGATCAATCTCGGTGATACCGCGGCCATCGTCCTGCGCGTCTCGAGCGAGGGCGACGGCGGCAAGGCCGAGATCCACGTCGGTTCCCCCACCGGGGAGGTGATCGGCGCCACCGATATCGCCATGACCGGGGCGGCATATGCGGATGCAAGCGCGACCCTTGCCGCCAGCAAGCCTTCCCGCGGCGATGTCTACTTAGTCTTCGTCCGCTCAACGCATACGCCGCTCAGCGTGGAATCGGTGCGTTTCACCAAACCCTAGAGGACCCCCCATGCGCCTCGTCCTGTCTCTCGTCGTCGCTCCCTTCGTCGCCCTCCTGGTCCTCATCGGGTCCTGCTCCAGCGCGCTGGCGGCTGATGCACCCTTCAAGATCCTGGTCTTCTCGAAGACCGCCGGCTTCCGTCACGATTCGATCCCCACGGGCGTCGAGGCGATCAAGAAGATCGGCCCTCCGAATGGCTTCGATGTCGACGCGAGCGAGGATGGGGGCATCATGACCGCAGCGACGCTGAAGCCCTACAAGGTGATCGTCTTCCTGAGCACCACCGGGGACATCCTCTCCGATGAGCAGCAGGCGGCGTTCACCGCCTGGTACAGGGCAGGCCATGGCTGGGTGGGCATCCATGCAGCGAGCGACTGCGAGTACAGCTGGGCGTGGTACGGAGGCTTGGTCGGCGCCTATTTCAAGTCCCATCCGGCGCAGCAGCTGGCCAAGATCGATGTCGTCGATAAGACCTTCATCGCGACCTCCTTCCTGCCACCGGTGTGGGAGCGCAAGGACGAGTGGTACAATTTCCGTGCCCTGCCCAAGGATGTCCAGGTCCTGCTCAAGATCGATGAATCGAGCTATATGCCGGGACCGGATGGCATGGGCGGCAATCATCCGATGGCATGGTACCATCTCTACGACGGCGGCCGCGCATTCTATACCGAGCTCGGGCATACACAGGAAAGCTTCGTCGAGACGCTGTACTTGAAGCACATCACCGGAGCGATCCTCTGGGCTTCCGGCAAGGGCGATGCCAAGCGCAGGTGACGACTGGGATGCGCGAGCCCACGACGACTGCATGGCATCCGCTCTATGGCGGACCGCACCTGGACTGCACGCGCGTCATCTGCTGACCATCATCGTCGAGGGGGTACGCCCATGCATGGTTGATGCCATGCTCCACCAGCGTCGCCGCCGTTGGTGACCTTGTCGCATCGGCTCTGCCACGGGGCCACGATAATGCATGCGGGCTGAGCCGATATCTCGGCTGGATGGCCAAGGCCAATCCGAGGAGGTGGCGGATGCGGTTTGACAGCGACCGGGATCAGACGCGCCGCTGGTGGAGGGGCTGCCGGGATGCGAGACGGTAGCGATTGGCAATGCCTTGCGGGTCGGTCGACGATGCGGGGATCGGAGAACTGCGGGATCGCGGCAATCGTTCCTTGCCTTGTCCTGGGGCCGGCAACGCTATCGGCCCAGATCGGAGGAGCCGCCAATGCAGCTGGATGAGTTCAAGGCCCTAGTGGGCCGTATCGAAGGCCATGCCGACTACCGCAGGCCGGAGGCCTTCGCCGTCGGCATCGCCAGCTTCGGAATCAGCGATCTCGCCAATTCCGCCGTCGTCGGTTCGCCGGCCAAGATCCTCGATACCTGGTTCCCGGTGGTCAACTGCCGGGAGAACTTCCAGACTGCCGCGGTGCTCGCCGCCGTCACCGGCTACACCTCCGGCTCCAGGACCTACTACCTCGATGCCGACCAGCTCGAGCAGGCGCTCGCGCATTTCGCCCCCTTCGCCGCTGATGGCAAGCGCCACGCCAACATCGATGCCATCACCGCGCTGCACGGCTTCGCCCGTGATCATCGACGCCAGCTGGCCATCGCCGGACTGTCCATCCCGCGGCTGGTCGCGGTGACCTTCATCGGCGATCTCCAGCTCAAGCCCATCGATGCGCACGATGTCTATCTGCGCCTCCACCTGCTCTCGACGCGCAAAGTCAAGCCGCACCAGATCAGCCTTGAAGGCGTCTTCGGCCATCTGAACAACGTGGTCTGGACCAGCGCCGGGCCCTTCGATCCCGACAGTTTCGAGGCAGTGCGGCTGCGCTGCCGGGCGCATGGCGCCGAGATCAAGGTCCATTCGGTCGACAAGTTCCCGCGCATGACCGATTACGTGGTCCCCAGCGGGGTGCGCATCGCAGATGCCAATCGCGTCCGGCTTGGCGCCCATCTGGCGGAAGGCACCACGGTGATGCACGAGGGCTTCGTGAACTTCAATGCCGGGACGCTCGGCAAGTCGATGGTCGAGGGCCGGATCAGTTCCGGGGTGGTGGTCGGCAATGGCTCTGACATCGGCGGGGGGGCGTCGATCATGGGTACGCTCTCGGGCGGCGGCAAGGAGGTCATCGCCGTCGGCGAAAGCTGCCTGCTCGGCGCCAATGCCGGCCTGGGCATCAGCCTTGGCAACGGCTGCACGGTGGAATCCGGACTCTATGTCACCGCCAGCAGCAAGGTGCGGCTCGCGGACGGACGGGTAGTCAAGGCGGCGGAGCTGAGCGGCAAGGACGATCTCCTGTTCCGCCGCAACAGCCAGACCGGCGCCATCGAGGCCATCGCCAAACGCAACCAGGTGATGCTCAATGCCGCCCTGCATGCGCCCGCGAGCTCCCCGGCACGCACCGCCACCGACGCCAAGCGCCTGCTGGGATCGACCGGCATCGATATCGGCCGGCTGGTTTTCGGTGGCAACATCTTCGGCTGGACCACCGACGAGGCGCAGTCGATGCAGCTGCTCGACGCCTTCATCGGCGAGGGCTTCCACTGCATCGACACCGCCGACCTCTATTCACGCTGGAAGCCCGGCAACCAGGGCGGCGAATCGGAGACCATCATCGGCAAGTGGCTGCATTCGCGCGGCAATCGGGGTTCCGTCGTCATCGCTTCCAAGGTCGGCATGGACATGGGAGATGGGCGCAAGGGCCTATCGAAAGCCTATATCATCCGCGCGGTCGAGGAGTCGCTCGCACGTCTGCAGACCGACTACATCGATCTCTACCAGGCGCACATCGATGACCCCGCGACGCCGTTCGAGGAGACCGCCCAGGCGTTCGCCTCGCTGCTGAAGCAGGGCAAGGTGCGCGCCATCGGCGCCTCGAACTTCGGCGCTGAGCGGCTGAAGCAGGCATTGGCGGCCAGCCGTGCACTTGGGGTGGCCGCCTATCAGAGCCTCCAGCCGCTGTACAACCTCTTCGACCGCTCCGAATACGAGCAGCTGCTCGAAGCGGTCTGCAGCCAGGAGGGCATCGGGGTGATCACCTATTTCTCGCTCGCCAGCGGCTTCTTGACCGGCAAGTACCGCAGCATCGCCGATCTGGGCAAGAGCCCGCGCGGGCAGGGGATCAGGAAGTACCTCACCGAGCGCGGCCTTGCCATCCTCGGCGCCCTCGATGTCGTCGCCAAGGCCCATGATACGACCCCGGCAGCAGTATCCCTGGCCTGGCTCCTGGCCCGCCCGAGCGTCACCGCGCCGATCGCCAGTGCGACCAGCCTCGCCCAGCTGAAGGAGCTCATCGGCGCCACCCGGCTGACGCTCGCAGCTGGCGAGATCGCCCGCTTGAACACCGCCAGCGCCTGAGCGGACGGCCGCAGGAGGCGTGGACTGGGAGGGAACGCCAGATAACTCACATTTGACAGATGGGAATATAAGGAATACCATGGCTGCTGCTGCTGCTCGTCGTGGCGTTCGGCCAGGAGATGAGGCAGGAGGGGGCGGGCATGCCGATCACCATCCCGGACAATCTGCCGTCGCGCTGGATACTCGAATCCGAAGGCATCTTCGTGATGAACCATGGCAGCGCGCAGCGCCAGGACCTTCGGCCGCTGCACCTGGCCCTGGTGCAGCCAAGCCCCGATCTGCGCTCCGCACGCCGGATCGCGGCCCTGGTCGCCAACAGCCCGCTGCACATCGATTTGACCTATGTGGTGCTCGGTTCGTCCAGTGGCACTGGCGATGGCATCCCGGCCGGCGCCATTCACGGCCTGGAAGCGGTGGCCAAATCCTCCTTCGATGGCGTCATCGCCGCCCATGCCCATGTCGATCATCTCGACTGGCATCAGGTGCCGTGCTGGGATGAGTTCCGCGATTTCCTCGACTGGAGCGAGGAGCGCATCAGGGCCCGCCTGTTCATCGGCTGGTCGGCCCAGGCGGCGCTCCAGCATGTCTATGGTCTGGAGCGGCGGCTGCTTGCCGAGCCGCTCGTCGGCCTGCGCTCCTGCTCGCCGGTACGCAAGAATTCCTACCTGATGCGGGGCTTCGATGACGCCTTTGACATCACCCTCGATTGCGCGGCGATCGTCGACGAGGGAGATGTCCTGCAGACCCCTGGGCTACGCGTGCTCGCTGCGTCGCAGGAGGTGGGCGCCTACCTGGTGCGCAATGCCAATCGCAGGGATGTGTTCGTTCTCGGCCAGCCTGATGGCGACCCGCTCGCCGTGCTCCCCGCCGAGCCGCAGGAAGGCCTCCATCGCGAGGCGTCGGAGCGCAACCGTCAGGCGCTCGGATGCCGGACGCATGCCAGCCTGCTGTTCATGAATTGGCTCAACTTCTACGTCTACCAGCCGTTCTCCAGCCTGGTCGACATCTCCATCCCTGATCCGCGATGAAGGCCTGACAAGGACCATCCACATGCCACTCGTCATCCGGGATCACTCCAGCGGATTGTGGTCGGACACAGCCATCTCCAGGTTGGATGCTCAGGTTGCAGAGCAGCAGGACATCCGGCCACTGCGCGTGGTCCTGCTCAACCGCGCGAGCGAGAGCGCCGAAGGAGATGTGGCCATCGCCCGCCTGCTCTCGAACTCGGCGATGCAGGTGGATCTCAGCGTCGTACGCGATCACAGCGATCCTGATGAAGAGGTCTCGCCGCATCTCTTGCATCTCTATCGCAGCGCTGGCGAGGTCATCGAGAGAGGCTTCGATGGCCTGGTGGTGATCGGATCGCCTGCCACCAGTCGGGGTGGGCGAGCCGACCAGCATGCTCACGACCTGCTGGCCAGCCGAGGTCAGCCACATGCCGGTCTGCACATCGGCAGTGCGGCGCTCGACGTCCTGCGCCGTGATCATGGTGTGCGCGGCCGTCTCCTTCCAGATCGCATCCCGGGAGTGCATTTGCACCAGGTGATAGGAGGTCCCACGGCGCTGCTCAGCGGCCATGATCAGCAGTTCGCCGTCCCCGTCGTCGCCGGCGAAGGCCTCGAGGTGAGCGATCTCGCTGGCCAGGGCGAGCTGCTGCCCCTGGCTGGCTCGCACAGCGCAGGGCTCCACATCATCCGGCACGACTCGTCCAGGCAGACCTACCTGCTGAACGACGTCAGCCTGGATGTCGAGGATCTCGGGCGCCGCTGGCGGTCGCGTCCGGGCGCTGGCTCTCAGCGGGCGGGCGTCCCCAGCTCGCCTTCCTGGCTGCAACGCGCTGGCTGGCGCTCACATGCCCAGCTGCTCTTCGCCAACTGGCTGGCCTACGACGTCATGGCGGCAACCGGCGTCCGGGTGCCGGCCCAAGCGGCCGCCGATTGACTTCCCGACCAGGTGGAGCCGATAGACGCAGATGTTGACCGGTTTCCAACCGGAGGTATGAAGAATTTTACCGCCGATCGGATCGCATCTCGGTTCGGGCGTTCCGCAGTGGCCCACTGCATCTTCAGGTGGCTCGACCGACCATGCTGACCCATCGAGCCAAGTACGCGATCAAGGCGCTCCTCCATCTCGCCCAGCAGCGCGGCAAGGGCCCCGTCCAGGCTGGACTGATCGCCGAACAGCAGCGCATCCCGCTGAAGTTCCTCGAGCTCATCCTGCTGCAGCTGCGCAATAACGGCATCATCCGCAGCAAGGTCGGCAAGGGCGGAGGCCATGAGCTGGTGCGGGAGCCGTCCGACATCGATCTGCTGACGGTAGTGCGCGCCATCGATGGACCGGTCGCACCATTGCCATGCCTGAGCAAGACCGCCTATTCCCGCTGCGATGACTGCCCGGACGAGAAGACCTGTGGCGCCCGCCGCCTGTTCAAGGACATCCACGAAGCGGCGCTCGAGATCATGGGCAAGACCACGCTCGAGGACGCATTCAAGGGTCGGGGATCGCATTCGGCGCGCGAGCGCTGAACACGGGGGGTTTGAGGGCGCAGTCGCGCAACGGCAGCGCAACGGCAGCCAGCAATCGGCGGACACTGGGCACCTGCCGCCAGAGAGTTGGAGTTGGAAGCGGAGTGACGCGCGCCGGACTGCGGTGTTCACTTGCCGTCTGGGGTAGTAGCAGGCTTGCCGGCGGCGCCGGTCTGCTCCTTGCCTTTCGCCGTATCCTGCCCCTTCTCCTCGAGCGCGGCCGGCTGGTCGGTTGCGATCTCGACCAGCAGGCCCTCCTCGATGCGACCGGCCGGATTGGTCACCACCCGATCTGTGGGGGACAGGCCCGAGGCGATCACCAGGGTAGCGCCATCATCGCGCTCGATCTCGACCGTCTTCAGGGTGATGTGGCTGTCGGGCTGCACCACGGCGATGCGTGTCCCTTCACCAGACAGCAGGAGCGCGCCGGAACTGACGGTCAATAGCGGCTTGCCGGTCGGCACCATGATGCTTGTCTGGACGTACATGCCGGGCAGGAGCTTGTTCTCCTTGTTCTGGGCGAGGATCTGCACGCGCATCGTGCGGGTCACCGGATCGATGGCATTGGCGATGTGGGCGATGGTGCCCGGGATGGGATCGACACGGCTGCCATTGGGCCTGACCAGCGCCTTCTGCCCTACGGCGATTGACGCAGCCGAGACCTGCGGCACGTCGACCAGGATCAGGATCGGGTCGATCTGCATCAGATGGTAGAGCTGCTGTGCAGAGGAGCCGCTGCCTCCAGACACCAGGTTGCCGATCTCGATGAAGCGCTGGGTGATGACGCCATCGAAGGGGGCGATGACGCGTCCGAACGACATCAGCTCCTCGAGCCGGTGGACGTTCGCCTCATCGGCCTTGACCTTCGCGCTGGCGACCACCAGGTTCACCGTGGCGATGTCATAGTTCGATTGCGCGTTGTCGATGTCCTCCTGGGGCGTCAGGTTGGGGCCCAGGGTCTTCTGGCGCGAGAGCTTGAGCTTGCACAATCCGAGATTGCCCTTGGCCAGCTCGATTCCCAGGCGCGATTGGTCGAGGGTCGCACGTGCCTGGATGAGTTCCTGGTCGATATCGGGCTGATCGATCTCGGCAAGCAGGTCGCCGGCCTTGACCGAATCGCCAAGATCGAACTTCCAGCTATGGACATATCCGGTCGCACGTGCGAAGATCATCGTATCGCGCATCGCGGCAACCGCTCCGGGGAGTGCGATGCTGTTCTCGGCCGCGATCAGCCGGGGGTTCGCGACGCGCACCCTGAGCAACGCCGTGAGCGACTGCTCGGTGGCCTCCTGCAGCGCCTTGGCGTGCCTGACCTTCGGCAGGTAGCCGAGCAGGAACAGCCCGGAGAGTGCTCCGGCGACCAGCGCGCCGATGAGGTAGGGGAGGGCACCGGAGCGGCTACGCGATGGCCGCTGGCTCGGAGCCGATGGTCCACCGGCGTGAGAAGCGTCCGGGCTGCCGCGTTCGGGGGTGGGGAGCCTCTGTTCAGCGGTAGGGATGATCTGGTTCATGGCGCGTGGCCTTCGGGGATTGACAGGGCGTCTCCGAGATCGTGCTTGGCGGTGGCGACGGTACGCCGGTTGAGTGCGCTGTAGACGACCGGGACGAAGAGCAGGGTCGAGATGGTGGCGAGGATCAAGCCGCCGATCACTGCACGGCCGAGCGGCGCATTCTGTTCTCCACCATCGCTCAGCCCGAGCGCCATCGGGACCATGCCGATGATCATCGCCGCGGCGGTCATCAGCACCGGCCGCAAGCGCACCAATCCCGCCTGCTGGGCGGCGTCATGGGCGCTCAGCCCGACATCCCGCTGGTCGTTGGCGAAGCTTACCACCAGGATGCTATTGGCGGTGGCAACGCCGATGCTCATGATCGCCCCCATGAGAGCGGGGACACTGAGCGTGGTCTGGGTGATGAACAGCATCCAGACGATGCCGCCGAGGGCTGCGGGGATCGCGCCGATGATGATGAGGGGATCGGTCCATGACTGGAAGTTGACCACCATCAGCAGGTAGACCAGGACGACGGCGAAGATCAGCCCGAAGCTCAGGCCGCGGAACGAGCTGTTCATGCTCTCGACCTGGCCGCGGATGTGGACGAACGAACCGCGTGGCAGCAGCGAGCCGTTCTCGCCGCAGGTCCTGGCGACGATGCGGTCGACGGCATCGGATACCGTGCCGAGATCGACCGAGGAGACATTGGCGAGCACGTCCAGGGTGGGCGTGGCATCGTAATGGGTGAGGTTCACTGCGCCAATGCCGCGGGTGTTGGTGGAGACGTTCGCGAGCAGTTCGCTATCGGCTCCGCTGGATACCGGGATGTTGCCCATCGCCTCGGGCGAGCTGATCATGTACTGCGGCGCCTGGACCGAGATGGAGTACTGGATGCCCTTGCTGTCATTGAGCCAGAAGTTCGGCGCTGTCTGCAGCGATGAGCTCAGCGAGATGAGCATGCTGGTGGCGACATCCTTCTGGCTGAGGCCCGACTGCTGAGCCTTGGTGCGATCGATATCGACATGCATCACCGGGGCGTCGAGCACCTGGTTGAGGTGCACGTCCACGGCTCCTGGTACCCTGCTCAGCTCATCCCTGATCGCGCGGGCGAAGACCAGGTTCTTGGGCTGGTTGGTGATCGAGCCGGAGATCTGGATGTCGATGGGGGCCGACAGGCCGAAGTTGAGGACCTGGGAGGTGATGTCGGCGGCCTGGAAGAAGATCGTGACCTCTGGGAAATCCCTGGCCAGGCGGCGGCGGATGCGATCGATGTAGAGCGCGGTCGGCTGGTGCTCCGCATTCAGCGAGACCAGGATCTCGCCATCAGCAGGCGATGCCAGCGAACCGTCGCTGAGCGAGAGGTTGATCGAACTGTTGGGGATGCCGATGATGTCGCTGACGTGGGCGAAGTCCTTGGGCGCGATCTCCTCGCGCAGGGCCTCCTCGATGCTCGCGAGGTAGTGTTCGCTCGCTTCGATGCGGGTGCCAGGTGGGCAGCGGACGTGCAGGCGGAACTGGCCGCTGTCGACGTTGGGGAAGAAATCGCGGCCGACCATGGGCGCCAGCAGTACGCTGACGATGATGAACGAGAGCATCGACAGCGTGGTCGCCAGGCGATGGTCGAGCGTCCAGGCGAGCACACGGCCATAGGTGCGCTGGAAGGCGGCGAATGCACGTTCGAAGCGTGCATGGAAGCGGCCGAAGAAGCCACGCGGGCGGGAGTCGTCCCCATGATGCTCGGCCTCGCCCTTGAGCAGGTACTGAATCATGGTGGGTACCAGCGTGCGCGAGAGGAAATACGACATCAGCATGGCGAAGACCACGGCCAGAGCGAGGGGGACGAACAGCGATTTGGCCGAACCGGCGATGAACACCACCGGCACGAAGACGATGCAGATGNNCAGATGCACAGCGTCGAGACGAAGGCGGGGACGGCGATCTGCGAGGCGCCATCCATGATCGCCTGGATCAGTCCCTTGCGGCGTCCATGCCGGTCATTCTCGCCGAGATTGCGGTGGATGTTCTCGATCGTGACCGTGGCATCGTCGACCAGGATGCCGACCGCCAGCGCCATGCCGCCCAGGGTCATCAGGTTGAGCGACTCGCCGAGCCAGGAGAGCGCGATGATGGAGGTGAGGATCGACAGCGGAATCGACACCACCACGATGATGGTGGACCGCCAGCTGCCGAGGAACAGCAGGATCATCAGCCCGGTCAGGCTGGCGGCGATGATGCCCTCCTTGATCACCCCGTCGACGGCTTCGCGCACGAACACCGATTGATCGAACATCGGTGTGACGACCAGGGCCTTGGGCAGCGTCTTGCGCACGTTGTCGAGCGTCGCCCGGACGCGGGCGACGATATCGAGGGTCGAGGCGCCGGATGACTTGAGCACCGGCTGCAGCGCACCCTTCTTCCCGTCCACATGGGACATGCTGGTCTGTGGGAAGCTGCCGAAGCGGATGTGCCCGATGTCCTTCATGTAGACCATCCGGCCGTTGACCGCCTTGATCGGCAGATTGTCGAACTTCTCGACCATGTCGGGACTGCTGTTCAGGCGGATCGAGTATTCACGATCGCCGAATTTCGCCGTTCCGGATGGCAGGATCAGGCTCTGGTCGTTGAGGGCATTGCTGACATCGGTGGCGGTCAGGCCCATGCCGCTGAGCTTCCTGGGATCGATATCGACCATCACCGCGGGCTGCTTGCCGCCATAGGGATAGGGTAGCTGCGCGCCTTGCACGGTGACCAGCCCGGTGCGCAGGAAGTTGACGCCCTGGTCGAAGAGCTCCTGTTCCGGCATGGTCTCCGAGCCGAGCGACAGCCACAGGATGGGCACGTTGGTGGCGCTGTAGCGCATGATCAGCGGCGGGACGCTGCCAGGGGGCATCTGCCTGAGCATGGTCTGCGAGATCGCGGTCACCTGGGCGGTCGCGCCATCGATGTTGGCACCGGGATGGAAGAACACCTTGGTGATGCTGATGCCGTAAATCGATTGGCTCTCGATGTGCTCGATATCATTGACCGTGGTGGTCAGTGCCCGTTCGAAATTGAGGGTGATGCGCTTCTCCATCTCCTCGGGCGACATGCCTACGTAGTTCCAGGCGATCGAGATCACCGGGATGTCGATGTCGGGCAGGATGTCGGTGCCCATCTTGGAGATGGTGACCACCGACAGCAGGACGATCAGCATCGCCATGACGACGAAGGTATAGGGACGGCGCAGAGCCAGGGCGACTAGCCACATAGGATGGTCAATTGCTCTTAGGCGGTGGGATGATGGGCCGGATCGGGGCGATAGCGGGGGTCATTTGTAGTACGTCGGAGAACCGGCATTGTCGACGATTTTCCCCAGCAGCAGCAGCAGCTGATGCCTTTCCGGTTCGCTGAGGGAGGACAACGTGGCGGCCATGCTGCGGTAGACATGGTCGCGCAGGGCGCAGAAGCGCAGCTTGCCCTTGCGCGTCAGGCTGACCAGCACCCGCCGGCGATCCTCGGCATCGCGGCGCCTGCGTACCAGGCCCAGCCCCTCGAGCTCGGCAAGCATGCGCGAGACCGCCGCAGGGTGCTGGGCAGTGGCGTATGCCAGGTCGCACTGGGTGATCGGGCTGCAGCGCTCGACGTGCGCCAGCACCTGCCAGCCCCAGATCGTCTCGCCGTGCTTGATCAGCTCCTCGTGGGCGGTCGACCACAGCAGGCGTCGGCACATCGAGATCAGGTTGGTCAGCTCATCGGCGGTGCGCGGGGTGCCCGGCTGGCGGGAGTCGGGCGCAGTAGGTGCTTTCGCAATCATTGCAAAATCAACTATCTTGCCATTCCGGGGATGTCCAGGCATAGCCTGCCATCATTGCACCGCCGCTGCCATCAGGCCGGCAGGGCTAAGGCCGCCTGGGCCAAGGGCCTGCGGTGGTCGGAGGTGGTTTGCTTCAGGCCCGGGGAGGCGATGATGCGCGCGTGGCCGAAACCATCCTCGTCGATCCGGAGCGTATCGCCCTCTGGCTCCAGCTGAAGGCGCTCGCAGAGGCGGGTGTCGGGGTGGTGCACCGCTGGGGGCCTGCAGATGGCGCCCCGCCATCGCCTGCCGGGGTTGCGCATCAGCACGCCGTTCCGACCATCGCCATCTGCCTGCAGGGGGTGATGCGGCTGCGCGGCCGCGAGACCCTGGATCTGCAGCGTGGCGAGGGCCTGGTCATCGAGCCGGGCTGCTGGCATGAGCACGTCCAGCACAAGCAGGGATCGACTTCGTTCGGGCTGGGGTTCCTCGCCGGACGCTGCGATGTTCTGTTTTTCGATGCCCGCCAGACGCTCTGGGGGATGGTCCCCGAGCAGCCTTACCGGGAGCTGTGCGAGCAGTTGCTGGACGAGGATGACCACGCGCGCAGATGCGCACTGGTCAGGCAGTGCCTCGGGCAGGTGCTGTGCGACCAGGCGAAGGTAGTCGACTGGATCGATCCCGAGGTCCTGCGCATGGCGGCCTTCCTGTGGAACCATCTGCATCAGCCCATCAACGGCGCCGAGGTGATCAGGGCGGCCCGCCTCGGCAGGTCGAAGGCGCACGCGCTGTTCAAGGCCTTCTTCGGTCGCGGCCCGAAGCAGGAGCTGACGATATCGCGCCTGCAGATCGCACGGCATCTGCTGCGGCGAGGCTTCACCGTCACCGCCGCCGCGGTGCGCTGCGGCTTCTCCAACCGCGCCGACCTCACCCGGGCATTCCGCCGCGCCTACGGGCATCCGCCCAGCGGCGAAAGCGCAGCCGAGCGATCATCCTAGGGAGCGATCTGTCCACCGGCTGCGGACGGATGTGCGTCAGCGGGAGCGCTTGATCGGGCTGCGGGAAATGCCGGCTGCTAGCATGGGGACCACCCCGCGCACCTTGGAGTCGCCCATGGCATCCGCCCGGTCCACCGCCTGGCCATGCATCCGTCGCGCCGGTCTCTGCCGGTTCCTGCCGCTGGCCCTGCTGGCGGGCTTCGCCAGCGCTGCCGACCTGCCCCAGCCGGTCGTAGTCGGCAAGGGCTCCTATGCCTCGGCTCCGCCGGCAGGTGACGCCAAGCTGCTCACCGCCCTGGCACGCCCGCTGCCCATCGAGCCGGAGATGGCCCTGGAGCCGGTGCCGAGCAATCATTGGTGGACGGATGTGCTCACCAGCCCGTATCCGGGGCGGCTCTGGGCGTATCCGGCGACCATTGGCACCGACTCCCATGGCGTGCGCATCTGGTACCCACAGGGCTGGAACGAAGGCGGTACCGAGCTCGCCGCCGGGACGCCGCTGGAGGTCCAGGCGGTCGACCGGGCAGCCGCGAGCGCGCCCGCCGACCTGGTGGTCGCCGATTTCGAGGGCGAAGCCTGGCCTGCCGGCTGGACCGTGAGCGGTACGGCCTGGGGGAGCGGACCGGCGCATGGAGCGTTGCCGGGTCAGACTCCGATCTCCGGCTTCGCCGGCCACGGCCTCGCCAGCTCCTACCATGGCGGCGATGGTGCGACCGGCGAGCTGCTGTCGGCACCCTTCACCCTGTCGCGCGACTATCTGCAATTCCTCATCCATGGAGGCCGCGATGCGGCCAAGCTGCATGTCGACCTCGAGGTCGATGGCGCGGTGGTGCGCACCGCCACCGGCGACAACTCCGAGCATCTGACCTGGAGGAGCTGGGATGTGCACCAATGGTCCGGCAAGCAGGCGCGCATGCGGCTGGTCGACCAGTCGACCGGCGGCTGGGGCCACCTGGGCGTCGACCAGATCGTGCTGACCGGCAATCGCGACCCCAGCGCCGATGGGGGACCATTCCGTGCGGGAACGACCACCGCGCTGCGTTGGGGCGACTGGACGTTGAGCATGCGCCTGCATGCCAGCGCGGAGCATTGGCTCGACTGCACCTGCGGCAGGGGCCTGCCCTACGTCTGGATCGAGAGCCGCAGCCTCGAGCTGAGGATACCGCTGGCTGGCGACCGCCTCACGACCCTGGCGGGCGCGGCGCTCACCATGCCCTGGAACGGCGATGCCCTGATCATCGAACGCGACGGGCGGCTGTTCGCGCTGTTCGCCCCGGAGCGCACGCGCTTCGCGCTCGGCGCCGATGGCGCCCTCGAGCCGCAATTCGCAGACAAGGAGCGCTACCTGGTGATCGGCCTGCTCGACGATCGCCACCATGCCGAGCTGCTCCAGCGCTATGCCTATGCGGTCCCGCGCGCCAGCCGCTTCACCTGGCGCTACGATCATGACGCAGGCGAGGTCGCCACCACCTGGACGGTCGAGGCGGAAGCGCTGCGCGGCGACCACCACGAGGTGCTGCAAGGCTGGCTGCCGCACCACTGGCGCAGCACGCGCAACGACCTCGCCTTCAGCGACGCCGCGTATGCAACCCAGCGCGGAACCCTGCGGCTTGCCGCCGGCAAGGCCTTCGAGATCGCCTGGCCGTTCAATGGCCTGCTGCCGAGCCTGCCGGCGCCCAGCGATGGCGCAGCGGAGCATCCCTTCGATGCGGCGCGCCTGGACGGCTGCCTGAAGCAATGGACCGCCGAACGCGCCGCCAAGCCGTCGGAGGCCCGCTTCGGCGGCGATACCTACTGGGGCGGCAAGGACATCGGCCTGACCGCCCAGTACCTCGCCATCGCCAGGACCATGGGCACGTCGTCGGCCGGCGCGCTGCATGACATGCTGCGTGAGGGCCTGGGCGGCTGGTTCACCTACACGCCGGGGGAGAAGGTGCACTACTTCGCGCGCTATCCCGCGCCCTGGAAGGGCCTCGTCGGCTTCGCCCCGAGCTTTGGCTCGGAGGAATTCACCGACAACCATTTCCATTACGGCTACTTCACCCTCGCTGCGGCCCTGCTGGGCCGCGACGATCCCTCGTTCATCGGCGACTTCGGCGGCATGGCCCGGCTGGTCGCCAAGCAGTACGCGAACTGGGAGCGTGCGGACCGCGATTTCCCCCTGCTGCGCACCTTCGATCCCTGGGCCGGGCATTCGTATGCCGGCGGCCACAGCTCGCATGAGGATGGCAACAACCAGGAATCGAGCTCCGAGGCGATGCAGTCGTGGGGTGGGCTGTTCCTGCTCGGAGCCGCGCTCGCGGATGATGCGATGGTCGCTGCCGGGGCGATGGGCTACGCCATCGAAGGGGAGGCGGTGCGCGAATACTGGAATGATTACTATGGCTGGAAGCAGGGGGCCTCGGCCGCCAATTTCCCGAGCGCATACAAGCACCATATCATCGGCGTGCTGCGCGACCGGGACCAGGGCTTCTGGACCTGGTTCAGCGGCTCGCCGCTGCACATCTACGGCATCCAATGGCTCCCGCTCTCGACCTCGCTGCAGTACCTCGGCCGCGATCCGGCGTTCACCGCGTGGCAGGTGAAGAACATGCTCAGCGAGCTGGGCAAGGGCAAGGAGGGCCTGGGCTACGCCGATCTCGACGGCGACTGGGGGAATGTCGTCCTGGGCTGCGTCGCCTGCGCGAATCCCGAGGAGGCGGTCGCCGCGCTCGATGCCCTGTGGGACGCCCATCACGCGATCGCGCGCGATCAGCATTATGCCCTGACCTACTACATCGCCCATGGCTATCGCAGCCTCGGCCAGGTGGCTTGGGACTGCCATACCTCGCTGCCGACCAGCACCGTCTTCCGCGACCCGCATAGCGGGCGCTATCGCGCCGTGGCCTGGAACCCGGGTGCCAAGGAGGCCGCCGCGGTGGTGTGGCAGGCAGGCAGGCAGGTCGGACGGTTCACCGTGCCGGCGGGAGCGCTGATCACGGTCCAGGATGCCATCCCGCAGCCGCGCTGATGAAAGACTCACAGAAGGCGGCGCCGCGGCATGTCGGTGTGCCGGGCGGGCGGCGCCGCCGGGGCTAATGCCCATTGACCATGCGCACGGTCCTACCACCGTTGCGCCATGCATACGCCGTCCCTGCGTCTCCGTGACCTCATCTGCTGCCTGACCCTCCTCGGCCTCGCTACCCTGCCCGGAACGCCCCTGCTGGCGGCCGAGACCGAGACCGAGGCTGTGCCGGCGGATGCCTACTTCGAGAAGTTCCATCCGCTCAAGGCCCCGGCCATCGGCCCGCTGCTGCTCAAGGAGGGGGATCGCCTGGCGATCTGCGGCGATTCGATCACCGAACAGAAGATGTATTCGCTGATCATCGAGACCTACCTGACTGCCTGCGTCCCGACGCTGAAGATCACCGCCCGCCAGTACGGCTGGGGCGGCGAGACGGCTGAGGGCTTCCTCAATCGCATGAAGCAGGATTGCCTGACCTTCAAGCCGACCATCGCCACCCTCAGCTATGGCATGAACGATCACGCCTATGCGCCATTCGATCAGAAGCGCGCGACCTGGTACACGGAGCGCTACACCGCAGTGGTCAAGACCTTCACCGACGCCGGCGTGCGGGTGGTCCTCGGCTCGGCAGGATCGATCGGCAAGGGCAAGATCCCGCCGTGGGTCAGGAACAAGGCGATCACCAACGAGGATATGAACCTCACCCTGTGCGCTTTCCGCGACATCGACATCGGCATCGCCGCCCAGCAGGGGGTGCGCTTCGCCGATGTGTTCTGGCCGATGTTCACCGCCGGATTCACCTCCCAGAAGCTCTATGGCGAGGGCTATAACCTCAACGGCGGGGATGGCGTCCACCCCGGTTGGGCCGGGCATGTGGTGATGGCCTATTGCTACCTCAAGGCCCTCGGCCTCGATGGCGCGATCGGCACCATCAGCGTGGATCTGAAGGCCAATCATGCCACCGGCAGCGACGGCCATGTGATCGACGGCTGCGAGAACGGTACCATCTCGGTGACCAGCAGCCGCTATCCCTACTGCGTCGATGACGAACCGGCCAATCGCGATTCCGCCGTCCGCTCAGGCATGACCCTGGTGCCCTTCGCCAAGGATCTCAACCGCCTGATGCTGGTGGCCACCAATGCCCCGGCCGCATCCTACGAGGTCACCTGGGGCCAGCAGAGCAAGACCTATACCGCCGAGCAGCTGGCAGCCGGGGTCAACCTCGCCGAGGACTTCCTGGTCAATCCCTTCTCCGCGGCCTTCAAGCAGGTGCTCACCGCGGTCGCGGCCAAGCAGCGCTATGAGACCAAGCAGGTGAAGGAGGTCTTCCATGGCAAGGAGGGCAAGGCCGACTTCGCCAAGGCCGTCGAACGCACCGAGGCGGAGCGCGCGCCATTGGAGGCCGCCATCGGCGCCGCACTGGTGCCGGTCCGTCATCAGATCCGCATCGTCGCCAAATAGCCGGGACGTCATCCGTATGCACGCGCCGACGACACGCCTCAACAGGGCGCTGGCACGGCTTATTACTTGACCGTCGCCGACGCCCCCACCGCACGTGCGAGATGGACATGGCCGAGCGCGGTCGCCTGCTGCGCCGAGAGCACCTGCTCGCGTGCGCTGGTCAAGGTGGTCTGGGCATCGACCAGCTCGAGATTGCCGGCGACCCCGCTGGTGAAGCGGGCCGTCGCCTGATCGACCTCGAGCTCGGCGAGGCGGCGGGATTCGAGCGTGGCGATGAGCAGGGCGCGGCTGTTGTCCAGCGACACCAGCGCCATCCGCACATCGGCATCGACCTGATGGCCGAGGTCGGCCAAGAGCAGATTCTGCTGCTTGACCCGGTAGCGTGCGGCGTATTCGTCGTCACGGCTGCGGTCCAGGAGCGGCACCGACAGCTGCAGCCCGAATTCCCAGGTGTTGAGCGTGTTGTTCAGCCGCGAGCCGGTGCGCCCATCGTCAGCGAAGGCCTGCAGCTTGGGCAGCCGCGCACCGGTCGCCGCCCGGCGATCGGCCTCGATCGCCGCGAGCGTCTCGATCGAGACCCGCAGCTCCGGCCGCTGATGGTGCGCCGCCTCGAGCAGAGCGGTGATGCCGGCTGGCACCTTGCCTGCGCCGAGGTTCTCGGTCAGCGGATCGGCTGCCACCAGGGCGATGCCGGGATCGAGGTTCAGCGCGCGCGCCAGGACTATGATGTCCTCCTGGACCGCCCCGCTGGCGGCGGTGAGGGCCGCCTCCTCATCCGCCACCCTGCTCTCGGCGCGCGTCTGCGTAATGGCCTCGGCCGTGCCGGCATCCACCTGCGCCTTCGCCAGGCTGAGCAGCTCCTTGGCCAGCTGGAGATCGAGGGTGCGGACCTCGATCAGCGCCTGGGCCTGCGCCAGCTGCAGATAGGCTTCGCTGGCGTGGGTGGCGGCATCCTCGAGCGCGAGCGCAGCGCTGGCCTCCGCCGCTGCGAGCCGGCGTTCGGCGGAGCAGGCGCGGTTGAAGGCATCGCCATCGATGAGCACCTGGCCGACACGCAGGCGGGCATCCAGGACGTTGAAGGGGCCGATCGACGAGGGGTCGCCGTTCAGCTGCGGGTAATACTCCACCTGGCGCACCGCGCTGCTGGTGAAGGACAGCTGGGGCAGCAGGGTGGCGCGCTGCGCGCCAAGCCCGGCCTGGGCGATGGCGCTGTCCAGCTTCGCCACGCTGACCGGCACGGTGGTGGCTGCCAGGCGGATCGCATCGGCGAGATGGAGCTGCAGCGGGGCATCGCCGGCGGCCGCCGCTGAAGCGAAGCCGAGCAGGGTGGCGGCGAGCCTCAGGGGGTGACTCATGTCTTGTCCTCTTCCTCATGATGGCCATGCAGCTTGCCGGGGGCGAGGCGGCGCAGCGTGACATAGAACACCGGTGTCAGCAAGAGACCGAACAGCGTCACGCCGATCATCCCGGCGAACACCGCGGTGCCGGTCGCATGCCTGAGCTCGGCTCCGGCACCGGTGGCGAGCACGAGCGGCAGGACGCCCATGATGAAGGCCAGCGAGGTCATCAGGATCGGGCGCAGGCGCAGGCGGCAGGCTTCGAGCGCTGCGGTGACCGGATCCATCGCCTTGTCGATCTCCGCCTCCTTGGCGAATTCGACGATCAGGATGGCATTCTTGCACGCCAGTCCCACCAGCACGATCAGGCCGATCTGGGTCATGATGTTGTTGTCGCCGTGGATGATCTTCACCCCGATCAGCGCCGACAGCAGGCACATGGGTACGATGAGGATGATGGCCAGCGGCAGGGTGAGGCTCTCGTAGAAGGCGGCGAGCACCAAGAGCACCAGCAGGACGCAGACCGGGAAGACGTAGATCGCGGTATTGCCGGCAAGGATCTGCTGGTAGGTGAGCTCGGTCCACTCGAAGCTGGCGCCTGATGGCAGGGTCTGCTTGAGGATAGCGGTCATCGCATCCTGCGCCTGGTCGGTGCTGTAACCGAGGCTGGCCGCGCTATTGATGTCGATGGCGGGGAAGGTGTTGTACTGGACCGCGCGTTCCGGCCCGGCGGTCTCACGCACATGGATGTAGGATGCCAGCGGCACCATGACGCCCTGGGCATTGTGGATCTTCACCCGCTGGAAATCGGCGATGTGCGAGCGGAATTGCGAATCGCCCTGGACATTGACCTGCCAGGTGCGGCCGAAGCGGTTGAAGTCGTTGACGTAGATCGAGCCGAAGTAGCCCTGGAGGGCATCGTAGATGTCGGTCATCGCGATGCCCTGCGACAGCACCTTCTCGCGATCGACATCGACGGCGATGCGCGGGACATCGAGGGTGGTGAAGGTGTAGGTGAGGTAGGGATTGAGCTCCTTGCGCTTGCGCGCCTCGGCAAGGACGGCATTGGCGGCGTTGAACATCTCGGAGCTCCCGAGATTCCCGCGATCCTCGAGATAGAGCTTGAAGCCGCTGGTGTTGCCCAGGCCGAGGATGGCCGGGGTGTTGACCACCATCACGAAGGCGTCATTGATCACCGACAGCGGCCCCATGAGCGCCTGGGCGACCTCCTTCGATGACATCCCCGGGCCGGTGCGCTCCTTGTAGTCCTTCAGGCGGATGAAGACCACCCCGGCGTTCGAGGCGTTGGTGAAGCCGTTGATCGACAGACCGGTGAAGGCCACCGCGCCATCGATGGCGGGATGCTTGAGCACGATGTCGCCCATCTGGTGGATCACCGCATCGGTGCGATCGAGCGACGCGCCCTCGGGGAGCTTGGCGAAGCCGATGAGGTAGCCCTTATCCTGGTCGGGGATGAAGGCGGTCGGGGTGAAGTAGAACAGGCCGCCGGTGGCGGCCAGCAAGCCGCCATAGAGCAGCAGGGCGATGACGCTGAAGCGCAGCACGCGCCTGGTGGTGGCGACATAGGCGCTCGCTGAGGCGCCGAACACCCGGTTGAACAGGCGGAAGAACCAGCCAAGGAGCACGCCACCCGGATGCTCGCCCGGCCGATGCGAACGCAGCAGCAGCGCGGCGAGCGCCGGGCTGAGGGTCAGGGAGTTGAAGGCTGAGATGGCAGTCGAGATGGCGATGGTGAGTGCGAACTGCTGGTAGAAGCGTCCGGTCAGGCCGCTGATGAAGGCAGTCGGGATGAACACCGAGCCGAGCACCAGAGCGGTCGCCAGGATGGGTCCGGAGACCTCGCGCATCGCCTGCCTCGTCGCCGCTCGCGGATTCAGGCCCAGAGCGATGTTGCGCTCGACGTTCTCCACCACCACGATCGCGTCATCGACGACGATGCCGATGGCCAGCACCAGGCCGAACAGCGAGAGCGAATTGATGGTGAAGCCCAACGGCAGCATGATGGCGAAGGTGCCGATGATCGAAACCGGCACGGCGACCAGGGGGATGATCGAGGCCCGCCAGGTCTGGAGGAAGACGATCACCACGATCACCACCAGGATGAGCGCGTCGATGAGGGTATGGACCACGGCGCGGATCGATTCGCGGATGAAGTCGGTGGGGTCGTAGACGATCTCGTAGCGTACGCCGCTGGGGAAGGCGGTGGCGAGTTCGGCCATCTTTGCGCGCACCGAATTGGATACTTCCAGGGCATTGGAGCCGGGCGTCTGGATGACCGGCATGGCGGTAGCCGACTTGTTGTTGAGCAGGCTGCGCAGGCTGTAGGTGTCGGCGCCGAGCTCGACGCGCGCCACGTCGCGCAGCCGCACCAGCTGTCCGCCCTGCCCACGTGCGACGATGATCTGCTCGAACTCCTTGGTTTCCACCAGCCGACCCTGGGTGGTGATGGTCAGCTCGAAGGCGGTAGGCGTTGTGACCGGTTGCTGCGCCAGCGTGCCGGAGGCGACCTGGATGTTCTGCGCCCGGATCGCATTCACCACATCTGCCGGCGCGAGACCGCGCGCCGCCATCAGCTCGGGATCGAGCCAGACGCGCAGGCTGTATTCGCCCGAGCCGAACACCGGGACATCGCTGACTCCCGGCAGGCGGGCGAGCTGATCCTTGACGTACAGGCGGGCGTAGTTGGCGAGCGCCAGGGGATCGAGGCCATCGGATTCGGACTGCAGATGGACCACCATCAGCAGGTTGAGCGTCGATTTGGTGGCGACCACGCCCAGGCGGCGGACATCATCCGGCAGGCGGGGGGTGGCCTTTTGCACGCGGTTCTGGACGTCCACCAGGACCTTATCGAGGTCGGTACCGATATGGAAGGTCAGCACCAGCGCCATCGAGCCGTCGGGCGTGCTCTGCGAGGAGATGTAGAGCAGTCCGTCGAGGCCGGTCATCTGCTGTTCGAGCGGGCTGGCGACCGTCGAGGCGATGGTTTCGGGGCTGGCGCCCGGATAGGTGGCGTTGATCTGGATGGTAGGCGGCACGACCTCGGGGTATTCGCTGATCGGCAGCTTCCACATCGAAAGCAGTCCCAGCAGCACGATCATCACCGAGATGACGGTCGCGAAGATCGGGCGGTCGATGAAATACAGCGGCAATCTCACGGCTTGGCCCCTGACGTCGGCTTGGCCGTGGGCTGTTTGCGCGATTCCTCGGCAACCGGCGGTGCATCGCCTGGTGCGGCGAGATTCTGCATGGTCTCCATCGATGCCGGGATCGGAGCCACTGGTGCTCCGGGATAGAAGATCTTGGCGAGGTTGTTGACCACGATCTTGTCGTCGGCTCCCAGTCCGCTGTCGACCACGCGCAGCGCGCCGATGGATTCGCCGAGCTGGACGGGGCGGAACTCGGTGATGCCGTTGGGCCCCACCACATAGACGAAGCGGGTGGTCATCTTCGCCAGCACCACGCGCTCATTGACCAGCAGGGTGTGCTTCGGGGCCTCCAGTTCGAGCTGCACGCGGGCGAATGCCCCGGGGGTGAGCGTGCGCACCGGATTGTCCAGGCTCGCCCTGACCCGGATCGAGCCGCTGGTGGTGTCGATCTGGTTGTCGACGAACACCACCGTGCCGTGGTGGGGGAAGCCGTCCTCGCCGTTCAGGCCGACCTCGACCGGGACCGGTGGACCGCCGGCGGCGGAGGCGCGTAGGCGGGCGCCGACACGGTGCCAGGTGGTCTCGTCGAGATCGAACACGGCATAGACCGGATTGACGCTGAGGATGGTGGCGATCAGGGTCGCGGGCACCGGGCCACCGCCCTGAAGCAGGTTGCCCACCGTGGTTGTCACCTTGCCGATGCGTCCGTCGATCGGCGAGCATACCTTGGTGTAACCGAGGTCGAGGCGTGCGACGTCGAGGCTGGCGTGGGTGGCGGCGAGATCGGCCTTGGCGGTCTCCACCGCGGTCTGCTCGTCGTCATAGGTCTGCTGCGAAATGGCCTTCTCCTGCACCAGCTGCTTGCCACGCGTCAGCTGCAGCTCGGCCTGGTGCAGGCGCGCCTGCGCGTGCTCGAGGTCGGCCTGGGCCTTGGCGATGGCGGCCAGGAAGGGCTTGTCATCGATCTCCAGGACCACGTCCCCGGTCTTGACCTCGACGCCATCGCGCACCAGGACCTTTTCGACCACGCCGCTGACGCGCGGCTTGAGATCGACTGCGAAGATCGCTTCCAGGCGGCCGGTGAGCTCGCGCGTGACGGGCAGCTCGCGCTGGATCGGCGAGGCGACTCCGGCAGGGGTGGGAGGCGGTCCCATCTGGGCTCCGGGAGGGCTGTCGGCCTGGGGAGGGGGGGCGCCGCATGCCGTGAGGAGCGCTATGGCTGAAAGGGGCAGGAGCAGGCGCATACGGTCTCCGGTGCTTGTGGTCGGCACGTTAGCGATTCAGGGGCTCATGGTGTCGATGAGCTGACGCGTGATGGCGATGAAGGACTGGTCGGGATGGGAGCGGATGAACTGCGTCCCGTATTCGATCACCGCCCAGACCAGACGCGCCTGGGCGGCAGGTGAACCGGGGAAGCGCAGATGGCCTGCAGTGCGCCCCTCATCCAGCCAGCGCGTGATGATGCTCAGCTTCTCGTCCACCAGGCTGTTGACCGCTCGCTGGACTGGCTCGGGCAGGACCGCGTACTCGGCCTGCAGCAGGTTGATCGGGCAGGATTTCTCCCCCTCGCAGACGTGCTCGGCGATGTGGCTGCACAGCGCTAGCAGGCGGGCGCGCACATTCGGATGGTCGGCGACCAGGTCGAGTTCGCGTTGGCGCGTGGTGAGGCGGAGCTCCTCGACCAGGGCGACGCCGAGATCCGCCTTGCTGGGGAAGTAGTAATGGATGCTGGCGGTGCGGATGCCGACCGTTTCGGCGAGGTCCCGGTAGCTGAATGAGGCGTAGCCGACGGAGCGCAGGAGCTCGACAGCGGCGGCCAGCAGGGCTTCACGGGTGGTTGGGGTGGCAACGGCCATGGCGCTTATCTATCTACAGATAGATAGATAGAGAGCAAGCAGGACCTGCTGCCGGGTCGCTCGCCAGCGTGGGGTATGGTGTGCCAGAGGTCACGTGTGCAACCGATAGGACGGGGAACAGGAACAGGCGGGTTCTCAAGCTGTTTGCCCACCAGGACGATCGTGATGTATGCTCAAGCCGTGTAACGCTCCCCTCTACGAGGACGCCATGGCCCATCTTTCCAGAATCGTCCGATCCCTGCTGGTGCTGGCCGTCGTCGGTGCAGCCAGCAGTGAGGATGCCGTGATGTTCCACGGCTTCGTCAGCCAGGGGTACATGCTCACCGAAGGCAACAACTACCTGGGGCAGAGCGAGGGCCCGGGGACGCTCAATTTCAACGAATTCGCCGTCAATGCCACGGCGACGCCGATCGATCGACTGCGCATAGGGGTGCAGATCTTCGCGCGCTCGATCTGAAACTACGGTTCGGACGACCCCGAGATCGACTGGGCGTACGCCAACTACCAGCTGACCAATGATCTCGGCATCACCGTCGGCCGCTTCAAGATCCCGCATGGGTTGTACAACGAGACGCGTGATCTCGACGTCACCCGTACCGAGGTCTTCCTGCCGATGTCGGTCTACTCGACGCGCCTGCGCGACGTCTATCTGGCGGTCAATGGCGCCGAGGTCTCCGCCACCATCCCCGCGAAGATGCTGGGGAGCTTCGATGTCGTCGCCTACATCGGCGGCCAGAACTTCTCCACCACCGGTGCGGTGGCGATGGAATACGAGGAGAATGGCTTCCAGAACGTCAGCTCGATCAACCTGCAGCGCATGGCCGGCGGGGCGCTGACCTGGAACACCCCGGTCGACGGGCTGCGTGCCCAGGCATCGCTGTTCCAAGCCCATGATCTGGACACCGTCGGCTCGACGGATGGGCAGCTGCTGGCGGTGAATGGCGGAGGGCCGGGGGTCAACGTCTACGGCAACAGCAGCCTCGACTCCATCATCCAGAACCTGTGGTCGGCGGTCTTCTCGCTGGAATACACCCATAAGGACCTGGTGGTCGCCGCGGAGTACACGCGCGAATACGGGAAGGTCACCACCACCAGCCTGACCAGCGAGTACATCAACGAGCCGACCGGAGCCAATCCGTTGCCCACCACGGTGGTCAATACCGGTACCACCTATGCCACCAATGTCGGCTACCGACGTCTCGAGGGTGCCTACCTCTCGGCATCCTACCAGGTGATGCCCAAGCTGCAGGTCTCGCTCGGTCGCGGCATCGGCTTCACCGACTACGATCACCGCGGCCTGTCATACAACCGGCAATGGACGCTGGCGGCGCGCTATGACATCCTGGAGAACTGGCTGATCAAGGCGGAATGGGACTATGTGGATGGCACCGAGGAGGTATTCCAGACCGAGAACCCAAACGCGACGCTCAGCCGGATCTGGCAGATCTTCGCGGTCAAGACGACAGTCGACTTCTGAAGGGCATGCAGGCTGCCATGGAACATCGTCTGTATCAGATCCTGGAGAGAGCCGTCATGTCTCAGTCCAGACGCAGGCTCATCCGCATCCTCGCTCTCGCCATGCTGATGGCGGGGGCCGTGGCGGAGGAGACGCTGATCGTCAACAATGGCCTCGGGATCACCTCCATCGACGAGGATTCGTTCAGGAACATCTACCTGGGGAAGAAGACGGAATGGGATGATGGTACGCGCGTGGTGGTGGTGGTGCTCAAAGAGGGGGCTTCCCATGACCATCTGCTGAGCCGACTGAACAAATCAGCCTCGCAATTCCTGACCGGCTGGAAGAAGCTGGTCTTCACCGGCAAAGGGACGATGCCGGAACTGGTCGACAGCCAGGAGGCGCTGGTCAGCACGGTGGCCAAGACCCCTGGTGCAATCGGCTATGTCGACAAGGAGAAGCTCAGGGAGGGCGTCAAGCCGATCAGCCTGAAATAGCTGTGGACGCAGCCCGGCATCATCGATGGGGGAGCACATCAGGCTACAGGGTCGGAGCTGGTCCGGCAGCGCAATCATCCTCCTCGGGTACGTCCTTGCGTTCGTCTTCGGGGCATTCCTGTCGCAGATCTTCGCGCGCCGTCTCGAACAGGTAAGCCAGCGGGCGGTGCCAGCCACCTTGGTGATGGACGATATGCGCTCGACCTATGCCCGGGTCGTCGGCCTCTATGGGGCCGCGGTAGTCGATGGCGAGCCCGCGCATCTGGTGAAGACCAGGGCCATGGTCGGAGCCTTCCGCTGCTGACGATGGCGCTGAAGTGGGATGGCGCAGGCGCGTGAATGAGCACATCTGCGACGCCGGGGCCTTTCGGCACTTGTATGACGAATCGCCCCTTCAGGCTCACCGTCTGACGAGGAGGTCCTCGATGCGTACAACCCTAGCGTCACGTTCCGCGCGGCGGCTCATGCCCCTGATCCTGATGGTGGTCCTCTCGAGCGCGGGGGTGGCCACCGATCTGCCGGTAGCCGGACCGCTCGACGTGCGCTGCCGGGGAGCCGGCCCGGGGCTGACCCACTGGTTCGATGGCATGGCGCCGATCGATCCGGAGGCGCCGTGGTCGATCGTCTGCTGGGTGAAGGTCGAGGCCCAGAACGACCCGTACACCCTGATCGCCGGCTTCGGCGATGGGGTCGAGATCGGCGGCGCCGAGCGCTTCTTCGCTCTCTATCCCAACGGCGTGCATTTCTGGGCGGCGGAGAGCGATGTCGAGATGGGAGGGGGTCTCGAACTGGCGCGCTGGCAGCACCTGGGCGCCACCTGGGACGGCATAGTCCTGAGCCTGTATCGCGATGGCGTGCTG
The DNA here is from genome assembly GCA_003136555.1 of Planctomycetota bacterium. Lineage (GTDB taxonomy): Bacteria > Planctomycetota > UBA11346 > UBA11346 > UBA11346 > BOG-1363. The sequence continues at coordinate 34,841 of PLEW01000032.1, forward strand.
TCCGGCCGCCCTCGGCGCATGTCCTTCACCCGTGCAGCCGGGCTGGCCAAGATCGCTCCACCCTCGCCGTGGGTCAGGGGGCGGACGTTCGCCGGGCAGGTAGCGCGCTTCGCGGTCTATGACCGCTGCCTCGACGATGCCACCCTCGCCTCGCTGGCGAAGTCCTCCGATGGGCTCGACCACCTGACCTTCGAGCCGACCGCGGAGGGGGAGACCCCCGAGGTCGCGCTGCTGACGCCGGTGCGTGGCCAGCGCGGGCTTCAGAGCCTGCAGGACACCGCTACCATCCCCGCCCTGCCCTCGCCGCTGCCACTGCCTGCCAGGCCGGCCGCCCCGCGTGCGGTGGGCCCGATGGCTAGCGACGCCGATGGCGGGCTGGTGCTGCGCGGCGGCTGGAAGATGGCCGATGGCACGGCGGTGACCGCGACGGCGACCGAGATCTGCGCGGCCGGATTCAATGCCGCGTCCTGGTATGACGCCACCGTCCCGGGTACCGCCCTGACCACCCTGGTCGACCAGGGGGTCTATCCCGATCCGCTGCATGGCCGCAACAACCTCGCCATCCCCGACGATCTGGCGCGGCGGAACTGGTGGTACCGCCTTGCGTTCTCCCCGCCCCCGCTACGCGCCGGCAACGTCAGCTGGTTGACCTTGAACGGCATCAACTACCACGCCGAGGTGTACCTCAACGGCACCAAGCTCGGCGAGATGACCGGCGCCTTCGCGCGCGGGATCTTCGACACCACTGCAGTCCTGCGCAGGGACGGCCCCAACGTCCTGGCGGTGCGGGTATGGCCGCCACCGCATCCGGGCCACCCCCATGAGCAGTCCTTCCTGGCGGGCGATGGCCCCAATGGCGGCGATCAGACCTTCGATGGCCCGACGTTCTTCTGCACCGAGGGCTGGGACTGGATCCCCGGCATCCGCGACCGCTGCACCGGCATCTGGCAGGATGTCCTGCTGCATGAAAGCGGTGCGGTCGTCCTCGCCGATCCGCAGGTCACCACAGCACTGCCGCTCCTGCCCGACACCTCGCGTGCCGATCTCACCGTCTCGACCGAGGTGCGCAACACCACCAACAGCGAGCAGCAGGTGGTGCTCAGTGGCGAGATCGGCGAGATCACCTTCGCCGTGGGGGCGACGCTCAAGCCAAATGAGACCCGCATCCTCACCGCCACCAACGCGCAATGCCCCCAGCTGACCATGCTCAAGCCGAGGCTGTGGTGGCCGAACGGCTATGGCGAGCAGGCGCTCTACGATCTGCACCTGACGCTCGCGGATGGCGGCGGCCATAAGCTCGATCAGCGTACCGTGCGCTTCGGCATCCGCACCCTGTCGTACGAGTTTGACCCGCATCTGGTGGTCAAGGTCAACGGCCACCGCATCCTCTGCAAGGGCGGAAACTGGGGCATGGACGATGCTCTCAAGCGCGTCTCGCGTGAGCGGCTGGAACCATATGTGCGCATGCATCGCGACGCCAATCTGACGATGATCCGCAACTGGTGCGGGCAGAGCACCGAAGAGGCCTTCTACCAGCTCTGCGACGAGTACGGCCTGATGGTGTGGAACGAGTTCTGGATGACCACCGACGGATGGAACGTCGATCCGCTCGATGCCGAGGTGATGCTCGCCAACGTCTCGGACACCGTGCGCCACTACCGCAACCATCCATGCATCGTGCTGTGGTGCGGGCGCAACGAGGGCATCCCTCCACCACGCATCAACGAGCGGCTCGGCCGCATGCTCGATCAGCTCGATGGCACGCGCTACTACCAGGCGAATTCGCGCGAGCTCCATCTGCTGACCAGCGGTCCGTGGTCATACATCGATCCGGTGCGCTATTTCACCGAACGCGCCAGGGGCTTCTCCAGCGAATTGGGACTGCATTCGGTGCCCAGCGCTGACGCCGTGAAGTCCATGCTCGAGCCAGCCGATCAATGGCCGCCCAACGATGCCTGGGCCTATCACGACCTGCACATCACCGGCAACGGCGATGCGCACGGCTACCTCCAGGCGATCGCCACCGGCTACGGCGGGGCGAGCGGGCTGGATGACTTCTGCCGGCGTGCGCAGATGGTCAACTACGTCAACTACCGCGCGATGTTCGAGGCCTGGAATGCGCATCTGTGGAAGCCGTGCAGCGGTCTGCTTATCTGGATGTCGCACCCCGCATGGCCGAGCATGGCTTGGCAGCTGTATTCCCAGGACTACGAGGCCAATGGCTCGTTCTTCGGGGTCAAGAAGGCGTGCGAGCCGCTGCATGTCCAGCTCAGCCTCCCCGACGACGCGGTCACCGTCATCAACAACCGTTTCGAGTCGCTCGACAAGGTCGGGGTCTCGGCCCTGGTCGAGTCGATGGACGGCCGCAGGCTGTGGGAGAAGTCGCAGGTCATCGATGCCGGGCCGAGCGCAGCCACCGGGGTGTTCAACGTGCAGTGGCCGGACGAGCCGACCTCGCCGGTCGAATTCCTCCGCCTCGAGATGCACGGCCAGCATGGCGAGCTCATCAGCGACAATTTCTACTGGCATGCCAACCAGTTCGCAGACCAGCATTACCTCAACCGGCTGGCACACGTGCAGCTAGCAGCCAGCCTGACGCGTGAGACCTTCGCCTTCGGCACCCATCTGCAGCTGCACCTCGCCAACCCCGGCCGCCTGGCCGCGCTGATGGTCCAGCTGACCCCCGTCGGACCGGACGGAAAGCGCATCCTGCCCGCCTATGCGAGCGACAACTTCATCTCCCTGCTTCCCGGCGAGGAGCGTTCGGTGGTCATCGACATAGGTCGCGATCAGGCGAATACGGCGGCGACGGTACGCCTCGAAGGATGGAACGTCGATCAGCTCCTGGTCCATTGACCCTGAAGCAGGCAGGGGATCGCCGGCTCACGCCAGCAGCTTGGTCACCACCTCGCCCTCGACATCGGTGAGGCGGAAATCGCGGCCCTGGAAGCGGAAGGTGAGCTTGGTGTGGTCGAAGCCCAGGCAGCGCATCATGGTGGCGTGCAAATCGTGGACGCCGACCGGATCCGAGACCGGCCGGTAGCCGAGCTCATCGGTCTCTCCGAGGCTGTATCCCGCCTTGATGCCGCCGCCCGCCATCCACATGGTGAAGGCGTGGGGATGATGGTCGCGGCCCAGGAAGGGCACACCGCCACGGGCCTCGTTCATCGGCGTGCGGCCGAACTCGCCACCCCAGACCACCAAGGTGGTATCGAGCAGTCCGCGTCGCTTGAGGTCGGTGATCAGCGCCGCGGCGGCTTGGTCGGTCTGGCGGCACATCGCCGGCAGCTTGGTGATGATGCTGTTGCCTTCGGATTCCCCGTGCTGGTCCCAGCCGCGATGGTAGAGCTGGACGAAGCGCACTCCGCGTTCGACCAGCCGGCGCGCCATCAGGCAATTGTTCGCGAACGAGGCCTTGCCCGGTTCGGTGCCGTAGAGCTGGTGGACCTCGTGCGGTTCCTTGGCGATGTCGGTCAGCTCGGGGACGCTGGTCTGCATGCGGAAGGCGAGCTCGTAGCTGGCGATGCGGGTGGCGATCTCCGGATCGTTCATCTCAAAGAGATGGTGCTGGTTGATGCTGTTGAGCGCATCCAGCGAGGTCCTGCGATCCTGGGACGTCATGCCGGGCGGATTGCCGAGGAACAGCACCGGATCACCGGCGGAGCGGAACTGCACCCCCTGGTAGTAGCTCGGCAGGAAGCCGTTCGACCAGCAGGAGGTGCCGCCATCGGGGATGTTCTCGCCCGAGAGCATCACCACGAAGCCGGGGAGGTTGGCATTCACGCTGCCCAGGCCGTAGGTCGCCCAGGCGCCCATGCTCGGACGGCCGAACAGCGCCGAGCCGCAATTGATGAACACCTGCGCCGGACCGTGGTTGAACTGGTCGGTATGCACGGTCCTGATGACGCTGATGTCGTCAGCCACCCCGGCCAGGTGCGGCAGCAGGCTTGAGAGCTCCAGGCCGCATTTCCCCGAGCGGGAGAAGGCATGCGGGGTGCCGAGCAGCTTCGGCGTGCCTTTGATGAAGGCGAAGCGCTCGCCCTTGATGTAGGAATCGGGGACCGGCTTGCCGTTCAGCTCCTGCAGCCTTGGTTTGTAGTCGAACATGTCCAACTGCGAGGGCGCCCCGGCCATGGCCAGGAAGATCACGCTGGTGGCCTTGGCCGGGAAGGGCGGCTTGCGCGGCGCGAGCGGATTGGCGAGCGCCCCGGGCTCGCCGTCAGCTGCCGCCAGCCGTGCTGCCAGGCTGCCGAGCGCCAGCGAGCCGAGGCCGAAGGCCGAGTTCTGCAGGAAGGCCCGTCGGCTGGCCTGGAAGGCCGGTATGCGCGCTCGCATGGTCATTCCTTGGTGATGGTCTGGTCGAGGTTGAGCAGGGCATTGGCGACCACCGTCAAGCCGGCGCCATCGGCGGCCTCAAGTCCGCCCGCATCGCCCTGGGTCAGCGCCTGGGCCGCGGCCGGGTCGGCCTGGTAGCGATCCCGTTCGTGGTCGTGCAGGGCGACCAGGATGGCGAGATCATCGGCGCTGGGCGCTCCGGCGCAGCACAGCCTGAAGCCATAGCGGCAGCGCTCAGCGGTCGATGCACCGCCCTCGCGCACCATGCGCCGGGCGAGGGCGCGGGCGGCCTCGATGTAGGCGGGATCATTCAGCGTGGTCAGCGCCTGCAGCGGGGTGTTGGTGCGCGGCCGCTTGAGCGTGCAGACTTCGCGGCTGGGCGCATCGAAGGTGATGAAGGAGGGATAGGGCGAGGTGCGGCGCCAGAAGGTATAGATGCCGCGCCGGTAGCGGTCCTCGCCGATAGCGTTCTTCCACTGATCGCCATTGTAGGGGATGTTCCATATGCCATCGGGCTGGAAGGGGAAGACGCTGGGCCCACCGACCTTGCCGCTCAACAGGCCGCTGGCGGCCAGGGCGACATCGCGGATCATCTCAGCTTCGATGCGGAAGCGCGCTCCGCGGGCGAGCAGTCGGTTGGCGGGATCGCGTTCGAGCATGGCGGTGCTAGCATGCGCCGACTGGCGGTAGGTCGCCGAGGTGACGATCAGGCGGAGCAGGGCCTTGATCTGCCAATGCGAACGCATGAATTCGCCTGCCAGCCAATCGAGCAGCTCGGGATGCGACGGCATCTGCCCCTGGACGCCGAAATCCTCGCTGCTCTCGACGATGCCCTTACCGAAGATCTGCTCCCAGAAGCGGTTGACGGTGACCCGGGCGGTGAGGGGATTGCCTTTGTCGACCAGCCAGCGAGCGAGCGCCAGGCGGTTGACCGGCTGGCCGGCCGGCAAGGGCGGGAGCACTGCCGGCACGCCGGCCTGGACCTGCTCGCCCTTGGCGAGGAAGGCGCCGCGGATATGGACGAAGGTGGACGGGGTGCGGTCGCCGGCGCGTTCCTGCATGACCATCGCGGTGCCGAGCGTGCGCGGGGCGAGCTGGGTCTCCAGTTCCTTGAGCTTGAGGCGATCGTCGGCGAGCGCGGGAGCGATGGAGGCGAAGTAGCTGATGACCGCGGCGCGGCTCGCGGCACTGCGCTTGTCGCTCGCCACCGCGAGGATCTCCTGCACCGCCTTGGGCAGCTGGACGGGATTCACCGCCTCCTGCCGTGTGCTCAGGCTCAGGCGGAAGCGTCCGATGATGTGCTGGGGATAGGGGGATTGTTGCTCGAGCGTCACCGTCACCGTGGCGCCTGGAGGGATGTCAGCGGCCGCGGCGATGAAGATCGCGGTGTGGGGCTTGCCGGTCTGGGGCTGGATGGCCCAGCCGGTATCCAATTTGCCGTCGATGGAATTGGCCACCGGCCAGTCCTGCTGCGAGAAATCGGCGCTGGCGGAGACCAGGCGGATGGCGCGGTCGCCGTTGCTTGAATGAACCGTGAGCTTGATCTCGCTGAGCACGAAGTTGCCGTTCCCCGCCGCCCCTGGCCCTGAGGCGGGCAGGCTGGCATCCGGCAGTACCTCGAGCCTGAGGCTGGCGATGCGGCTCAGCGAGGTGCGGCCGCTGATGGTGTAGGTGTCGCTGCTGGCCGGCTGGTGGGCGATGATCGAGCCGTCATCCAGCTTGCTCAGGCGGGTGCCGTGGGCGGCCGAGAATTCGTCCACCTCCAGTGCCGACCATGCGGCAGGCTCGGCCAGGCCCTTCTCCCAGGCCTCTTCGGCCGAGGCGAGCTCGGCACTCTTAGTCGCCATCGCGGCCTTCACCGCATCGATCGCGGCCTTGATGCGGTTCTGCTCGGCGGGATCGATCTCCTCGGTGAGCGTCAGCTCGGGTTCATCGGCGTTGTCGAAGAAGGCCAGCAGCTGGTAGAATTCGCGCTGCAGGAAGGGGTCATACTTGTGGTTGTGGCACTGCGAGCACTGCATCGTCGATCCGAGCCACACCTCGGCGGTGGTGCCGACGCGATCGACCAGGTTGTTCCAGCGCATCTCCTCGCGATCGACGCCGTCCTCCTCGTTGATCATGGTATTGCGATGGAACCCGGTGGCGATCCGCTGGCTGCGCGTCGCCTTCGGGAGCATGTCGCCGGCGATCTGCTCGATGGTGAACTGGTCGAATGGCATGTCGTGGTTGAAGGCGTCGATCACCCAGTCCCGATACGGCCATTGGCTGCGCCGCCGGTCCTTCTCATAGCCCTGGGTATCGGCGTAGCGCGCCAGATCGAGCCAGGGGCGGGCCCAGCGCTCGCCGTAATGGGGGGAACTGAGCAGGCGGTCGACCAGCCGCTCGTAGGCATCCGGGGCGCTATCAGCGAGGAAGGCATCGACCTCGGCGGGCGAAGGGGGCAGGCCGATGAGGTCCAGGCTGACGCGGCGGATGAGGGTGGCCTGGTCGGCAGGGGCTTCATGGGCGATGCCTGCCTGCTCGAGGCGCGCGAGCACGAAGCGGTCGATCGGATTGCGCACCCATGCCTGCTCCTTGACCGCCGGGAGCGGGATCTCGCCCGGGGAGATGTAGGACCAGCGCTTCGGCTTGGCCGCCAGCCCCGCGCTCTGTGGCCAATCGGCCCCCTGGTCGATCCAGCGCGACAGCAGGGCGATCTGCTGCGCGCTCAAGGCATCCTTCTTCTTCGGCATGCGCGGATCGTCGCCTTCGCCCAGCACGCGCTTGATCAGCAGGCTCCTGGCATGGTCATGCGGGACGATGGAGGCGCCATTGGTCCCGCCACGCATCGCCGCCTCGCGCTCATCGAGGCGCAGGTCGCCTTTCTGCTTCTGCGGCCCATGGCACTCGATGCAGGCAGCCTTGAAGATCGGTTCGATGTCGCGCGCGAAGTCCACAGCCGCTTCATCGGCCAGCACTGGGAGGAATGCCCCGAGGAGCGGGGCCAGCGCCAGGGCGGTGCGGCGGCGGAAGTTCATGGAGCCGATTCACCGATGCGCATGGAGGCATTCAGCATAGAGCCTGGTACAGGGTGCCTACCATGATGTTGATCCTTCAGCCAAGATGGTAAGCCATAGCAGCAGGATCAGGAATGTTTTCAAGCCCTTCGGCGGTGCGCCCGCATGCGCCCCGATCCCGGGGTGGCCGCGGCAGGCCAGGCGGGGGCAGGCAGGAACCGGCAATGCTCGCCCACCAGCCGTCTGGAGCAGTGCCTGTTTGGGTTGCCGGTGGAGGCCACGGCATTAGCGTGGAGGCTCATGAAATCCCGGCGTCGCGTCGCGTTGCTGATGGATGTGCACACGTCGTATGATCACGGTGTCGCTCGCGGCATCATCCGCTATGCGCGCCAGCACGGCAGCTGGCGGCTGTTCGGCCAGGGCTGGACGCTCGCCCAGGTCCCGGATGCGCGCTCCTGGGACGGCCATGGCATCATCACCCGCGTGCACCACCCGCGCGAAGTCGCCGCCCTGCTCGCTCCCGGGGTGCCGGTGGTGGATGTGTGCCGCACCTCGCCCCATCCGCGCGTGCACTCAACCGCGAATGACGATGAGGAGACCGGGAGGATGGCGGGGCGCTACTTCTTCGCCGCCGGGCACCGCCGCTTCGCCTTCTGCGGCTGCCCGGAGGGCGTCTATTCGCATCGCCGCTACCATGGCTTCATCACCGAGCTCGGCCTGGCGGAGGCCCAGCTGGAGAGCTTCTTGCGGCCGCGCACCTGGTGGCACCGTCCTGGCGGGGTGCCGGCGGTGCTCAAGGCCTGGATCAGCCGCTTGGAGCTGCCGGTGGCGATCCTGGCGGTCGATGATGCGATCGGGGTGAAGATCGCGCGGGCCTGCGCCGAGCTGGGCATCGCCATACCCGATCAGGTCGCCCTGGTCGGGGTCGACAACGAGGAGGTGCTATGCGAGCTGGCGAATCCGCCGCTGTCGAGCATCCCGTGCAACACCGAGCGCATGGGCTACGAGGCGGCGCGGCTGCTCGACCGGCTGATGGACGAAGGCGAACCGAAGCGCTCGCTGCATGTCTCGATCCCGCCGCTGCCCATCGTCGAGCGCGGCTCGAGCAACCGCTTCGGCAGCGACGATCAGGTGCTGCTCTCGGCGTTGCGCTACATCCACCATTCCGATCTGCTCAACATGCAGGTGCCCGACGTGGTCAAGATCAGCGGGCTCTCCCGCCGCGCGCTGGAGATGCGCTTCCGCCGCGAGCTCTCGCGCTCGATCCATGACGAGATCAGCCAGGCGCGCCTCGATCGCGCCCGCCATCTGCTGACCACCACCGATCAGACCATCCGCACCATCGCCCTGTCCAGCGGCTTCGCCAGCCCGCAGCGCTTCCATGCGGTGTTCAGGAAGAGGACCGGGATGCTCCCGTCCGCCTTCCGCACCAGGCACCGGGGCATCGCGGCCGGCCGCTAGGCTCCACGCGAAGCGGGCGGAGCCCGGGCTGCCCTAGTGGCGCGGGCGCACCAGCAGGCTGTCGGCGATCGCGCCGATGAGGATCACCAGCCCCATCACCGCGAAGGTCAGCGAGGTGTCCCAGCCGAGCAGGTTGACCAGGTTAGGGATGAGCTGGATGAGGATCACCCCGAGCACGATGCCGACCATCGATCCCTGGCCGCCACGCAGGCTGCAGCCGGCGACCACCGCGGCGGCGATGCCGTAGAGCTCGTAGAAGCTTCCATGGTTGCTCGGGGTGATGCCGCCGCTGTCGAAGGCGAAGAGGATGGAGGTGAGCGAGGCGGTGAGCGAGCACAGCACGTAGGCGATGGTGATCACCAAGCTGGTGCGGATGCCGGAATGGCGGGCGGCCTCCTCGTTGTGGCCGATGGCGTAGAGATGCCGGCCGAAGACCGTGCCATGCAGGAGCACGCCGCCTGCCCCGGCGACCATGAGCATGATCCAGAACGAGACCGGCACCCCGATGACATAGCCGTTGAGGAAATCCCGCACCGCGGAGAAGCCCTCGGCGCTGCCGAAGCCCTTGCTCTCGTTGCCGGCGATGAACTGCGCGGTGCCGCGGTAGATCAGCAGTCCGCAGAGCGTGACGATGAACGGCCACAGGCGCAGGCAGGTGATGAGCAGGCCGTGGCACAGGCCGAGGAACGCCCCCATGCCGAGGATGATCGGGAAGGCGAGATACCAGGGGACATGCCAATCGACGAGCAGGAAGCATTGCAGGATGCCGAGCAGCGCCAGCAGCGAGCCGACCGAGAGATCGATGCCACCGGTGATGATGACCAGCCCGAGGCCGACGGCGAAGATGCCGCTGATGCCCACCCGGCGCATCAGATTCTGCAGGTTCTGGGCGGTGAGGAACTGCTCATTGACCAACGCCAGCGAGATGCTGACCGCCAGGAGCAGGGCGAGGACGGCCAGTTCGCGCCGCCATGGTGCCAGGCGCGCCGCCAGCGTCGGCGCGCGCGTGGGGGTGGGGAGCCCGCTGCTCATGACGCCAGCCCCGGAGCCTGACCGACCGCCAGATGCATGACCGCCTCCTCGGTGATGTCGTCGCCGGTGAGGATGCCCGCGAGCTCCCCTTCGTGCATCACCGCCACCCGGTCGCTCTGCAGGATGACCTCCTCCATGTCCGAGCTGACCATCAGCACCGCGGCGCCTTCCGCGGCGAGTCGGCGTATCAGCTGGTAGATCTCATGCTTGGCGCCGACATCCACACCGCGGGTTGGCTCATCGAGGATGACCACCTGGGGGTTGGTGGCGAGCCATTTAGACAAGACCACCTTCTGCTGGTTGCCGCCGCTCAGGCTCGAGGACTTCGCCTCGCTCGACGTGGCCCTGATGCCGAGGCTGCTGATGGCGCCTTCCGCGGCCCGCCGTTCGCTCGCACGATCGATCAATCCGCGCCGGACATGGCGGTGGAGGGTCGCCATGGTGGCGTTCTCGCGGATCGACATCTCGAGGATCAGCCCGGCAAGCTTGCGGTCCTCGGGGACCAGCGCCAGGCCGACGCTGATCGCATCGCAGGGACTGCGCACCCGCAGCGCCCGCCCATCCAGGCTCAGGCTGCCTTCGAGCATGGCATCGATGCCGAACACCGCGCGTGCGACCTCGCTGCGTCCCGCGCCGACCAGCCCGGCGAGCCCGAGCACCTCGCCACGCCGCACGTCGAGATCGATGGTGTGGCCCGGCCATGCCTGGGTGCGCAGGGCGCGGATGGCCAGGCCCCCGGCCGAGGCGCCCACCGCGGTGCGGGCCGCCGCAGGCGGAAGGTCGCGGCCGACCATCAGGCGCACCAGGTTGGCGTGGGTGAACTCAATGCCGGTGAGCCCGCCGGCCAGGCGCCCATCGCGCAGGACCACCGCTCGTCCGCAGCTCCTGGTCAGCTCGTGCAGCCGGTGCGAGATGTAGACCACGGTATGGCGATGGGCAGCCAGGTCGGCGATGATCTCCAGCAGCCGGTTGGCCTCGGTCAGCGTCAGGGACGAGGTCGGTTCATCCATGATGATCAGGCGGGCATCGAGGGAGAGCGACTTGGCGATCTCCACCAGCTGCCGCTGCGCGAGCGAGAGGTGGGTCAAGGGCGTGCCCGGGTCGAGGTCAAGGCCCACGCGCCTGAGGATGGGCGTGGTCTCGCGGTGCATGCGTGCGCGATCGATGAGGACGCCCATGCGCCTGGGCTCCCGGCCGAGGAAGACGTTGCCGGCGATGTCGAGATTCTCGAAGACGCTGAGTTCCTGGTGGACGAAGGCGATCCCCAGCCGGGTGGCATCGGCGACCGAGCCGATGGCGGCCTGCTGGCCGTTGAAGTGGATCGACCCCGAGTCAGCCTGGTGGATGCCGCCGAGGATCTTCATCAGCGTCGATTTGCCGGCGCCATTCTCCCCGATCAGCCCGATCACCTCGCCTTCGGCGGCGGAGAAATCGACACCATGGAGGGCGGCAACTCCGCCGAAGCTCTTGGAGATGCCCCTCATCTCGAGCAGCGGGACTGTCACTGTCCGCGCAGCTTCTTCAGCTTGGCGCGGAACTCGTCGACGTTCGCAGCCTTGATGTTCTGGGTCGAGACGATGATCTTCTTGTCGGCGGGGATGAAGGAGGTGTCCCCCGACAGGTAGCGGTTCATCAGGATGATCGATCGATAGCCGAATTCATACGGCTGCTGCACCACCGTCCCCTGCACGGTGCCCGACTTGACGCCATCCAGGGTCTCGTCCTCCTCGTCGAAGGAGACCACCTTGACCTTGCCGCTCTTGTCGGCGTCGCGCAAGGCGCTGAGGATCGCCGGCACATTGTAGGCCCACAGCCCCACCATGCCGCTGATGTCAGGATACTTCACCAGGGTATCGGCGGCATTGGCCTTGGCCCGCGCGCGGTCGCCATCGTCGGTGCGCAGATCGATGACGGTGATGGAAGTCCCCTGGAGCGCCTCGCGCAGTCCCTGGAAGCGCTCGATGGCGTTCTGCTGGTCCTTCTTGCCGACGAACACCATGATCTTGCCGCCCCCGGGCAGCGCCTCCTTGACCATCTCGCCCGCCGCGCGCCCGGCGCTCACATTGTCGGTGCCGAGATAGAACGCCCGCTGCGAGGCCGGTGCATCGCTGTCCTGGCAGATCAGCAGGCCCTTGGCGGCAGCCTGGTCGAGCATGGCGGTCTGGTTGGCGGCATCGACCGGGCTGATGGCGATGCCCACGACCCCCTTGACCAGAAGATCCTCGACGATCTCCTTCTGCTTCGCGGCCGTCCCATCCCCGGTGCGGAACTCCACGGATACCGTCGGCAGTTCGCGCTTGGCGGCCTCGACGCCGACCTTGGCGATGTTCCAGAAGTCGGCTGAGAGGTTGGTGACGAAGGCGAGCTTGCGCGTCGCTGCCTGGCCATGGCTGCCCGGGGCAGCGCTCTCGGCCTTGCCGTCGCCGCCACCGCAGCCGCTGATGATGATGGCGATCACGCTGGCTGCGATCAGCAGTCCGGACGGGACGATGGGGATGGCGGCTCGCGGCACGTCGTTCTCCAAGAATGGGCGCATGCTACTCGGCAGACCGTGGGCGCAACGGCCGCCCCTCGCCGGAGCTGGGCAGGTGCGTCAGCTGTGCTGGAGGTGTGCCTCGTGCAGCCTGGGCGAGAAGATCTCCTCCAGCGCCCGGCGCATCACCGCGGCATCCGGTTCGATGCCGGTCCAGTAGCGGATGCCGATGACGCCCTGGTTGACCAGCATGCCCAGGCCATCGATCACCCGGCAGCCCGCGGCGCGGGCATCGCGTATGAAGCGGGTCTGGGGCGGATTGGGGATGACATCCGCCACCACCATGCTGCTGGTCAGGCTCGCGACCTGGAGCGGCAGGCGCGCGTGGGCGTCCGGATAGAGCCCGATCGAGGTGGCGTTGATCACCACATCGGCGCTGCTGGGGAGGCGGTAATCGCCCTGCCAGTCGACGTCCTCGACCTCGGCGCGCAGGCGCGTGCGCATGAGCTCGACCAGCGAGGCGGCGCGCGTGCGACCGCGGTTGACGATGATGAAGGACGCCGCCCCGGCGAGGGCAAGCTCGACCGCGATGGCCCTGGCGGCGCCACCGGCGCCGAGGATGACGATGCGCTTTCCGGCCGGATCGAGCATCTGCCTGAGGGATTGCACGAAGCCCTTGCCATCGGTGTTCTCGCCGATCAGCCGGCCATCCCGGCGGACCACGCAGTTGACCGCCCCCATCAGGGATGCCGATTCGCCGAGGCCATCCAGATGGGGGATGACCGCCACCTTGTGCGGCAGGGTGCAGTTGAAGCCGCGGAAGCCCATCGCCCGCGCCCCGCATACAGCATCGCCGAGGCCGTCCGGCGATACCTCGAGCGAGAGGTACCGCCACGGCAGGCGGTGATGCCGATAGGCGGCCTCGACCATCGCCTGCGACGGGTTCTCGGCGATCGGCTGCCCGAAGACACCGGTCAATTCCTGCTTGAAGGAGGGAGCGCTGGTCATCTGGCGGAGATCCTTGCGGCTAGGTGCGGGGTTGGGGGGCTGGGCAGGGGCGTGCCCGTGCCCGCGGGTGTCAGCGCAGGATCGCGCCGCTGAGAGGTACGCCATCGGTGGCGATCACCTGCATGTCGTGGATGCCGGGCCCGTCGGCCGAGGCGTAGGTCCACACCACCTGCTTGTCCGGCGTGACCTCGAAGAGCCGGACCTCGCCCGGCCTGGCGGCATAGCTGTTGACCACGGTATTGCCGTTGGGCAGGCGCTGCACCCCGCAGGCATCCTTGATCAGGCCGCCGACATCGGCATTGGTCAGCTCCCACACCACCTTACCCGCGGGATTGTACTCGGCCACACGGTTGGAGTGCGTCAGGCCGACCAGGGTGTTGCCGTTGGGCAGGCGGATGGCGGTGAACGGCCAGCTCTCGATCTTGTGCTGGGGATCGCCGGGGGTGGTGGTGTCGATCTGGTCGATGACCGCACCGGTGCGGTCATAATGCTTGACCGCGAAATCGAGCAGGTGCGGGCACAGGTAGGTGCCATCGGGCAGCTTGCGCGTCATGCGCGTCTGCATGTGGGCATTGCCGGTCTGGCAGGCGAGCGGGAACTCGACCACCGCGTGGCCGCTGGCGTCGAGCTCCAGCAGCCGCGGCTTGGGGCCGGACTCGGTCAGCACGTAGGTCCCTTCCGGGGTCTTCTGGATGCTGTTGACCTCGTCCTGGGTGCCCTGGTAGCTCCATACCACGGTCAGGTCGCGGGTGACCTCGGCGGCCCCGCCATGAGGGAAGGCCTGGCAATGGGCGACCGCCAGCAGCAGATTGCCGTTGGGCAGCACCCAGCCTTCGCGGGTCGGATTGGGATAGGTGACCGTGACCACTCCGGCGGCTGCACCGCTCGCCCATTCCATCAGGTAGGTCTTGCCGCCGGTGGCCAGGAACGAGTGCACGTGGGTGGATGGCGCGGTGTCGGAGGCCATCGCAGCCGGGGCCGCCAGCAGAGCCAGGAGCGGGGCGATGAAGCGTGCAGCGTGCATCATGAGAGTATCCCATCGAGTATTTCGCCATGGACATCGGTCAGCCGCATGTCGCGACCGCCATAGCGGAAGGTGAGGCGCTTATGGTCGACGCCGAGGAGGTAGAGCATGGTGGCATGGAGGTCGTGGATATCGCATTTCTTGTCGATGGCCTTGTAGCCGTACTCGTCGGTCTCGCCGTAGACGGTGCCACCCTTGATGCCGCCGCCTGCCAGCCAGACGGTGAAGCCGAAGGGATTGTGGTCGCGGCCATCCGAGCCCTGGGCGAAGGGGGTGCGGCCGAATTCGCCGGTCCAGATCACCAGGGTGTCCTTGAGCAGGCCCCTGGCCTTGAGGTCCTTGAGCAGGGCGGCGATCGGCTGGTCGACCGCACGGGCATTGTCGGCGTGGCCCTGGCGCAGGTTGCCGTGCTGGTCCCAGCGGTCGGCGCCGCCTCCGACATTGGGGCAGGTGAGCTCGATGAAGCGCACCCCGCGCTCGACCAGCCGCCGCGCGACCAGGCACTGCATGCCGTAGGTGCGGGTGTGCGGGTAGGCGGCATCGAGGCCATAGAGGTGCTTGGTCGCCTCGCTCTCGCCTGAGATGTCCATCAGGTTCGGCACCGAGGACTGCATGGCATAGGCCATCTCGTAGTTGGCGATCATCGACTCCAGCGCATCCTGGTGCCCGGCGCGGTCGATGAGCATGCCATCGAGGGAGCGCATCAGCGCCAGCTTGCGGCTCTGCAGCTCCGGTCTGGCCTCGTGCGGCCTGATGTTGTCGACCGCCTCGGCACCGGGGCGGAACAGCGATCCCTGGAAGCTCGCGGGCAGGAAGCCGCTGTTGAAGCAGTCGATGCCTCCCGGCGGTATGAGCCCGCCATTGAGCACCACGAAGCCGGGCAGGTCGCGGCAGGCGCTGCCGAGTCCATAGGTGGTCCAGGCGCCCATGCTCGGCCGGCCCTGGAGCCCCGAGCCGCTATGCAGGAAGTAGTTGGCGTTGGTGTGCTCGGAGAAGTTCGCGGTCATCGAGCGGACCACCGCGATGTCGTCGATGCACTCCCCGATGTGCTGGAACAGCTCGCTCACCGGGATGCCGCTCTGGCCATAGGGCTTGAACGACCACGGGCTCGCCAGGACATTGCCGTTGTTGTTGAACTGAGTCGGCTCGATCTTCATGCGGAAGGGCTTGCCGTGCTCCTTCTCGAGCAGCGGCTTGGGGTCGAAGGAGTCGACCTGGGAGACGCCGCCGTCCATGTAGAGGAAGATCACGCTCTTGGCCTTGGCGGGATGGTCGAGGGCACGGCGTGGCGAGGGCCCGCCGTCATCGGCATAGGCCACGTCCGCCAGGAGCGCCCGCAGGGCGGTGGCGCCGAAGCCGAGGGCGCAGCTCGCCAGCAGCGAGCGCCTGGTGCAGGCGTGGATATCGCGCAGCTGGGGGTTCATGCCTGGCTCCTCATTGGACGAAGATGAATTCTTTGGTGTTGAACAGGACGTGCGCGAGATCGGTCCAGGCTTGCGGGGACGGCGCCTCGCCGGGCTTGCCGCTGCCGAGGAAGGCGAGCGCCGCCGAGACCTCGCCTGCGCTCGGCGGCCGCGCGTAGGCCTGCCGGAACATCACGGCGATGCGCTTCGCGGCATCGCGCTCGGGCGCGAGGCGCTTGGCCCACACCTCGGCCTGCTGGATGACGAAGGGATCGTTCATCAGTGCCAGCGCCTGGGCCGGCACATTGGAGGAGGCGCGTCGGCCCATGGTGTTGAAGGGGATCGGCGTATCGAAGGCCAGCATCATCGGCGAGAGGAAGTTGCGGGTGACCGAGAGGTAGATGCTGCGCCGGCCATTGCCATCGAGCGGACCGCTCTCCGGCCGTCCGCGTCCCTGCATGGAATCGGTGAGGTGGATGGGGACGGGCGGCCCGAACTGGCCGGCATCGAGCCGTCCGGAGACCCCGAGGATCTCATCGCGGATGGCCTCGCCCTCGAGGCGGCGGATGAAGGCGCGATGGAGCAGCCGGTTGTCGGGATCCTTGGCATCCTGTGGACCATCGGCGGCGCTCGACATGCGGAAGGTCGAGGAGCAGAGGATGCTGCGGATCAGGCGCTTGATCGACCAGCCGTCGTTGACGAACTGCTGCGCCAGGTAGTCGAGCAGCTCGGGATGCGTCGGGCGTTCGCCCAGGGCGCCGAGATTGTCGACCGATGCGACGATGCCCCTGCCGATGAGGTGGTGCCAGACCCGGTTGACGATCACCCGCGGCACGAAGGGGTCGCTCGGGGAGAGCAGGCGATCGGCCCATTCGAGGCGGCCGCTGCCGCTGGTGATGGCGGGCTGGTCCGCGCCGAAGATGGATTCGGGCAGCCGCCGCGGTGCGACCGCGCCGAGGTTGTGCGAGCTGCCGCGGATGTAGACGTGCCCATCCACCCCGGTGCCATCGAGCATGGCCATCGCCAGATGCGACTTCTCCTGGATGCCCTTGGCGATCTCCGCCTGCCGTTGGCCGAGGTCGTGCAGCGGGGCGCTGTCAGCCGCTCCGACCAGCGCCGGATGGGCGAGCAGCCAATTGGCCAGCGCCGCCCAGGCGCCGGCATCGCCATCGCTGCCCTGACCGCCCGCCACATGCGCCAGCGCCTGCTCCATCAGCGTCTGCAGGCCGCCGGCCAGCGACTCGCAGCTGTTCGCCGAGCGCAGGCATGCTGCCAGGGGTGCTCTTGGCGGCGGCGGCGGCGGTGGGGAGGCGCCCTGGAGCAGCAGCGCGACGGCGAAGTCGTCCTGCTCGGCGGTGAACTCGAAGTGCGCCAGATGGCCGGCATAGGAGCGCAGATCCATGCCGATCCAATGCCAGCCCGGGGTCTTGCCATCGCAATGCTGGACCAGGCTGCCATGCAGGGGGCCGTTGATCAGGTAGTGGGAATCGACTGCAGCATAGATCGCGCCCTTGCCGCGCAGCAGGATGCGGATCTCGCTGTCGCCGAGGGTGAGGTTGCGCGTGCGCAGCGTCCTGCCGGCACGCAGGTAATTCAGCGCGCCGACGTCGAGGGCGCTATCGCCTGCCAGGCCGAGGCCGCGCCACAGCGGATCGAAGCAGCCCTCGGCGCGCTCGTTCAGGATCAGGTGGGGCTGGGCGGCATCCGGCCCATAGGACCAGGACCCCGCCTCGGCGGCACCCGCGCCGTACGACACGTCATCGGGGATCCAGCTCTCATGGGGATCGGCGTAGGAGACCAGGGTGGTGCAGGCGGCCACCGCGGCGGCGAAGTCGCGCTCGGCCTTGTCGAGCTCGCCGGCGCGGCCCGCGGCCAGGGCCGCGCTCTGCGGCTGGCGCTCTGCGGCAGGCAGCTGGCGGATGGCGGCCAGGACGCTGAAGGGGTCGTCATGCTGGCCCGCGGTGGCTGGCCCGAGGTGCGCGCACCAGGCGGCGAGGCGGCCGTGCTCGAGATGATGGGCATCGGCGATGGCGGCGATCTGGCTGTCGGACGGGCTGGGCGGCGCCTCCAGGCTCGCCAGCAGGTAGTCGCGCAGCTTCGCCACCCCGCCGGCCAGCGCCGCGGCGGTGGCGAGGCGCAGGGCATGGTCTGACTCGCGGCGCAACGACTGTAGGCGGGCGGCGACCTCGCGGTTGTGCTCCAAGCTCTCGAAGCGCACCAGGCGGTAGCTGCTGCTCTGGATGAAGGCGTCGAGGGCGTAGTAATCCCTAGTCAGGATGGGATCGAACTTGTGGTCATGGCAGCGGGCGCAGCCGACCGTCAGGGCCATGGTGCCGCGGCACACCACNNAGCGGGCGCAGCCGACCGTCAGGCCGAGGAAGGTCTTGCATGAGACATCGACCATGTTGTCGAGCCGGTCTGCTTCGTCCTGGCGGATGTCCACCGGGGAATGCACGCCTTCGCCGAGGAACCAGAAGCCGGTGCCTATGATCGACTCATTGAAGCCCTGGGAAGGGTTGAGGCGGGGCTTCGCCAGCAGATCGCCGGCGATCTGCTCGCGCACGAACTCGTTGTACGGCAGATCGCTGTTGAGGGCGCGGATGACATAGTCGCGGTATTGCCAGGCATTCGGGATGGTGAGGTCGAATTCGTGCCCGCGTGACTCGCCATAGCGCACCAGGTCGAGCCAGTGGCGGGCCCAGCGCTCGCCATAGCTGGGCGAGGCGAGCAGGGAATCGACCAGCTTCTCATAGGCATCGCTCGACTGGTCGGCGATGAAGGCTTCGATCTGCTCGCTGCTCAGGGGCAGTCCGGTGACCGCGAAGCTCGCCCGTCGTGCGAGCGTGCGGCGGTCTGCTTCCGGGGCAGGATGCAGGTCATTGGCTTCCAGCTTTGCGAGCACGAAGCGGTCAATCGGCGAGCGCCCCCAGCCATGCGACGAGACATGCGGCGGTTCGCCCGCGCGGATAGGTGCCCACGCCCAGTGATCGGCATCGGTGCTGCTGATGACCTTGCCGGCGATGGGCAGCGGACTGCCGGTGGAGGAGCCCGCCGGCCAGTAGGCGCCGCGGGTGATCCATTCGCGGAAGATGGCGACCTGCTGTTCGCCCAGGCGCTTCTTGGGCGGCATCTGGAGGTCGGCATCCTGATAGGACACCGCCTTGATCATCAGGCTGGTGTCGGGCTTGCCCGGCACCAGCGCCGGGCCCGTCTCGCCGCCCTTTAGCAGCGTGGGCAGCGAGTCGACCCGCAGGCCGCCCTTGCTCTTGCCCGACTTCTGGGAATGGCAGGAGTAGCATTGCTCGCTCAGCAGGGGCCGCACGCTGATCTCGAAGAAGTCGGCATCCGATTGGCCGGTCGCGCCCTCGACGGTACCGCCCAGGCCGCTGGCGGCCAGCAGGCAGAGGGCGATCGTCGGAAGGAGGGCGGGCAGGTGCATGCTGGCGTTGGGTGCTGTCAGAGCATACCCGCCAATGCCGGTGCCGTTTGGGCGGGATGGGGTGTAAAAGGAACTTTTTGCGCAATCGCATGGTTCATATGCGCAAATCCGACCGGGGCAGGACGCGCTGGCGGCCCAGGACGGTTGCTACGGTGGGAAGCTGGCGATGCGGCCTTCCCGACGGGATATCCCGGTCCGTCCGCGCGCTGTCGCCCTTGGACCCATGAGCGTCCGCTAACAGGGCGCCGAACATCGCCGGGGGATGGCCGGCCGCAGCGCTGCCAGCCTGCAGGACCCCGCCCTCAGGACGAATCTCGCGGAACCCTGCTGGTTACGGGTGGGCCAGCGACCCGATCAGCATGATCCCGCCGGCGTACCATGAGGTGCCGGCGTATTTGCCCGGATTCTTCACCAGGTCGCTGCGGTTCTGTTCGAACAGGATCTTGGCCTTGTCTGGGACGGCGGCGTCGAGCCGCACGGTGACGGCATGCAGGGCGTCGGGCAGTTCCGAAGCGATGCGCAGGGAGGCGAGACGATGATAGGTGCAGTAGCCGTCGATGCGGGCGACGGTGCGCGGGGCCCCGCCATCCACGGTCACGATCAGCTGACCGCAGTCGGGCCCGACCAGGTCGTAGATCGATACCGCCGTGCCGGTGAACGAGAAGGTCAGGGTGGTGCCGGGCTTCTCCGCGCGGTAGAGGCTGGGGACGCGGTCGCCGAAGCTCTTGGCACGGGGATCGGTGGCCGAATCCAGCTTGACCCAGCCTTCGCCGAGAGTCGCCTGGTCCAGGGGCAGCAGCTTGGCCTGCTCGTAATTGTCGGCGACCAGCGCCTTGGGTACGGCATGCGGTCCCCGCTTGCCGATGGCCAGGAGCTCCGGCAGGTGGCGGGTGAGGATCTCGTTGTAGAGCACATGACCGGCATCGGTGGGGTGGGTATTGTCCTCGGTGAACAGTAGCTTGGTGCCCAGGGCCTGGCGTTCGGCGTCGTTCGCCTTGGTGGTGCGGAAGACCAGCGTGCCGGCGCGCTCGCGCGCGGAGACCTCGACGCCGAGATGAACCGAGGGGATGCCGTAATGGTCGGCCAGGACCTCCATGGCGCTGGCCGCACGCGGGAAATGGCCGTCCTTGAAGTCGCCGAGCATGCCGCCGGTCAGGGTATAGACGTAGCAGATGTCGGTGGCCGGATTGGCGGCCCAGATCTGCCGCACGATGCCTTCCATGCAGCGATGGATCATGAGCGGCTCGGCACCGCCATCATTGACCGCGAACTCGACGAAGACCAGATCGGGCTTGTGGCGCAGGACGTCGTAGCCGAGCCGGTAGACGCCCAGATCGGACCCGGTGCCGCCGATGGCAGCATTGATCTCGGTGATCGCAGCTTGCGGGAACTGGTGCTTGAACCATGCCAGCGACTTGACCCGCCAACCGGGTGCGGCGGTGATGCTGCCGCCGAAGTAGGCGATCGAGACCGGCGCACCGGCGTTGAGCTTGGCCGCCACGTTGGGCAGGCCTTCGCGCGGTGTGCATTCGGTCGCCGGGTGCAGTGCCTGCGGCTCAGCTGCCAGAGCCGCGGCGACGAGGGCGGCGAGCAGGAGCAGCGGCCGGCAGCAGGCGGAGATGCGGTCGCGGGACGCTGACGCCTTCGGCTGCGTGGCGTACGCGCGATCATCGGGGAAACGCATCAGCGGGCCGGCAGCGATGGTCGGAACGGACGTCATGGGGCGCTTCCTGGATGGGAGGGGGGATCGTCACGTGCGCTCGAGTATCGCCTCAGCGGCCGTGGGACAATGCTCTGCCCATGGGGCACGCAGGAATGCGGGTGATGGAGCCCGCGAGGCCCTGCCGTCCGGCTCAGCCCTGCAATTCCCCGGATGCCGCGGGGCCGGGCAGCCCGGCCACCACCTCGGCATCGGAGCGGTCTGGGTTGATGCAATCGGCGATGATGTGATCGGCCAGCTCACCGAGGTACTCGGTCAGCACGCTGTCCATCTCGAGGTATTCAGGCCACAGGCGAGTATCGACGTCGTGTTTGCTGATCATCACGCATACCGAGGTTCGGCGCATGCGGTGATGGCGATAGGGCCGGTAGCCGAGCGAACGGCAGAGCGCGAGGAACAGGCGCAGCGACCAGGGGTTGTTCAGCGAGAAGCGGTACTCGACCACCGGATGCCCTGCGGCAGCGGCCTCGGGCACGACGCCGATGCGCTGCTGCAGCCGGTCGATTGCCGCCTGGGCGGCATGGCGCTCTCCGGCCGTGGTCGCGCCCTGGAAGAGCGCCTTGATCTTGGCGAGCTTGTCCCGGATCTGCTGGTCGTTAGTCATCCCGTGGCTCCGCGGCGCACATAGCGCGTGCCGCGCTTGCGGCCGATGACGCGGGCATGGCCGTCGGCGATCAGGCGCTGCAGCAGGAGGCGCACGCTGTCGGCATCCAGACCGGTGGCTGACCGAGCCGCGGCATTGTCCAGCGCCTCGCCGGTGCGCAGCAGGGCCTTGAGCTGGCGGTAGGGCTCAGACTGCTGGCCGCTTGCGGCCGACCGCACCGCTCGCTCCGGCGCGGTCGGACGTCTGCGCCGACGACCGGCTGCCTGCGGCGGCTGAGCGGGTGGCGACTGATCGAGCTCGAGGCCGAACAAGGCTCCGACGTCATCGCTGCTGAGGGTGCGATGCGCCGACGAGGTGGAGGTCGGGGCCGCGAGTCCGGAACCGGCAGTGGCCAAAAGGTCCGTGGCGGACACCTGGCGCAGGGTGAAGAGCAGCTCCGGTTGCTGGTCGAGGCGGGCGCCCACGCCATAGAGGACTGCCGCCACATGCTTGCACATCGAGGCTGCATCCGGGCAGCTGCAATCGAGGGCGATCTCCGCCGGGCTGGGGAATAATCCGTCGCCCGTGCGGCAGAGGCGCGCCATGACGCCGCGCGAGAAGCGCCCCTGCAGCAGCTCGACCAGCGAATCGATGCCGCCGGCGCAGTCTCCCACCAGGCGGGACCAGCGCGCCTTGGGCACCGCTGTGACCTGCACGGTGGTGCGATAGATGGACGAGCCGCTGACGCGCCCGAGGATGCGCCCCGGCTCGATCTGGAGGTCGACCACCGAGCCATTGCGGACATAGGTGCGGCCGCGCGGCAGGCGGTTGGCGTAGTCGCTGTAGGCCTCGAGATTCTCGCACCAGGCCATGCCCCAGGGGGTGGTGGCGATCTTGCGGCCTGACACCGTCACTGGCGTGATGCGCTGGCCTTTCTTCGCCAGCGCCGCCATCTCCAGCGCGGCCTTTCGCCGTCGCTCGGCCACGGGCACATAGGGTTGCCATTGGTAGAACATGGTTCAATCCTGGGCGCTTGCGTGGTTCAGGTCAAGGCTGACGAGGTGCAGCAATTCCTCATCGCCCAGCTCGGTGAGGGCGATCTCGCCGCTCTGGTCGCCATCGATGAGCTGGTCGGAGAGCTGCCGTTTGCCAGCGATCATCTCCTCGATGCGCTCCTCGACGGTGCCGCGGCAGGTGAATTTGTGCACCAGGACGTTGCGCGTCTGACCGATGCGGAAGGCGCGGTCGGTGGCCTGGTTCTCGACCGCGGGATTCCACCAGCGGTCGAAGTGGATGACGTGCGACGCGGCGGTGAGGTTGAGCCCGGAACCGCCGGCCTTGAGCGAGAGCACGAAGAAGGGAATGCGCTCATCCTCCTGGAACCGGCTGACCAGGTCCTTGCGGATCTTGACCGGGGTCTCGCCGGTCAGCACCAGCCCGCTGTGGCCGAAGATGCCGCCGAGGAAGGCTGCGAGCGGGGATGCCATCTCGCGGAACTGGGTGAACACCAGCACCTTGTCCTGCTTGGCGGCGATGACCTCGGCCAGCTCGCGCAGGCGGCCGAGCTTGCCGCTGTCGGCCTCGTCCCAGGCGCCATCCCCCAGCCAGTGCGAGGGATGGTTGCAGATCTGCTTGAAGCGCATCAGGTAGCCCAGGACCAGGCCCCGGCGTTCGATCCCGGAGGTGGTGGCGATGGCCTTGGCGAGCTGCTGGACGGATTGCTGGTACAAGGCGGCCTGGCGCTTGGACAGGCTGCAGAAGGCCGTCATCTCGGTCTTGCCGGGCAGGTCGGCGATCACCGTCTTGTCGGTCTTCAGGCGCCTGAGGACGTAGGGCTGGACGAGCCGGCGCAGGGGGGCATAGCCCTGCGGCGAGCCGGCGAGAGCCCTGGTCCAGGCGGTGAACGGCTTGGCCCCCCCGAGCAGGCCCGGATTGATGTAGTCGAACAGCGACCACAGGTCGCCCAGGCGGTTCTCGATCGGGGTGCCGGTCAGCACGATGCGCGCCTGGGCCTTGAGCTGCTTGGCGGCGCGGCTCTGGCGCGTGCCCGGATTCTTGATCGCCTGGGCCTCGTCGAGGATGGCCAGGCGCCAGGCGGTCGAGATCATCCAGGGCAGCCGGTGCAGCGAACCGTAGCTGGTGACCACCAGATCGGTGCTGGCGAGCTGGTCGGCGGTCGTGGCGGCCAGGCGCTCGGCGGGAATGCTCGAGGGATGGGCGATCAGCACGCTGAGCGATGGCGCGAAGCGGGCGATCTCCTGCGCCCAGTTGGCGAGCAGCGATGCCGGAGCGACCAGCAGGCTCGGCATCCGGCCGTCCTGGCGCTTGAGCACCACGAGCAGGGCGATGATCTGGATGGTCTTGCCCAGGCCCATGTCATCGGCCAGGCAGGCGCCCAGGCGAAGACGCGTCAGCAGATGCAGCCAGCGCACGCCGACCTCCTGGTAGGGGCGCAGGGTGGTCCGCAGCTCGGCACCGGGGCTCACCACGGCGAGGCCATCAGGGCCACGCAGGCGCGCCAGGGTCTCGGCCATCCACGGCCCGGCGACCACCTGCGACCAATCAGCCTCCGCTCGCGCCTGGGCGGCGGCCTCGGATGTGCCGGCGCCCGAGAGCAGGCGCATGGCCTGGTGGAAGCCCAGGCCCTCGCTCTCGGCCAGCTTCTCCACCTCGCGGAAATGCGCGATGGTCTGCTGCAGCCGCTTGCTGTCGATCTCCACCCAGCGGCCCCGGATCAGCACCAGGCCCTGGCTGGCCTTCAGCAGCTGCGTCATCTCGGCTGGGGTCAGCGGCTCGCCGTCCAGGGTCACCGAGACGCTGAAGTCGAGCAGGGTGTCCAGGCCGACGGCGGAGGGCGGGGCGGAGCCGACCGTGGCCGAAACCCGCGGGCGTGCCGGGCGGCTGCCCCGCCAGCTGGCGGGCATACGCACCACGAGACCTGCCTGCTCGAGCTGCGGCGCGTCCTGGAGGAAGCGCAGCGCCTCCGCCGCGGTCCAGCGCAGCGGATGGTAGATCGCCCGCTCATCGATCAGCGTCTTCAGCCACGGGCACTGCTCGGCTGCCCGCTGGAGGGGCTGGAGCAGCCCGAATAGGCGCTTCTTGTCGGCCGCACCGGCGAATTCGCGCAGCGCCTGGCCTAGGGGCTGGTGCTTCGCCGTGCCCTGCGCCGACAGGCGGGTGGTGTAGGTCGCCAGGAAGGCGAACGGTGTGGCGGCATCCGTGCGGTTCTCGGCCAGATGCACGTGCACGCGGCCGACCAGGTTCCAGGCCTGGTGGCGCTGGTGCAGGAAGTCCTGGAGCGGCTGGCGCGCGGCGGCGAGCTCCTGCTGCAGGGCGGCGGCGAGTCCGTCCCAGAGCTGCTGCAGCACCTCGGCGTTGAGGTACTCGGCGCCGTCCATGGGCGGCGCCGTCCAGGCCAGCGTCTGCAGTTCGCCGAGGTCCGGGGCGGGGACGGCGACCGCCTGATCGGCGTCCTCGGGCAGCGTGCATACCCCAGCCACGAAGCGGGCGGCAAAATCGCGCCACCAGCCGAGCACGGGCGGCAGGGCCATGCCGACCGCGCACGCGCCGAGGGCGAGCAGGCCATGCCCCGACCCCTGCCTGAAGGCCTCGCTGAGGCGGCTGGCGATCGCCTCCGGCACCGGCGGGGCATCCTCGCGTTGGGCCAGCAGCAGG
The DNA here is from genome assembly GCA_003136555.1 of Planctomycetota bacterium. Classification (GTDB taxonomy): domain Bacteria; phylum Planctomycetota; class UBA11346; order UBA11346; family UBA11346; genus BOG-1363. The sequence goes on from PLEW01000032.1 coordinate 59,990, forward strand.
TGGCCGAGCGGTGTCATGGTCAAGGTCACCGGGTGCTCAGGCATGGGGATGGTTGATTCTGGGCGCTTGGCAGCGATTGCCACCCCCCGGCGCCTCCTCCTAGTTGCCTTCCCTGGATGAGTCCGGGACGCTTAGCCGGGGTGTCCGCGGCCGAGGGGGGGTGTCCCCTACCGGGCTGCCGGTGCGGAAGGCGCAAGGGGGCGCCGTGTCGCATGCAGGCCAGGGCCAACCACCTAAGCCGGGTCAACACCTGGGCCAGCACCGGGTATTTTTAACCAGGATTGTATGGCCGTCGAGGCGGAGACCCTATGTTGCCGGTAGCCACCCGTATCGGCATGACGCTACTGTGCGTCCTGGCGCTGCCGGTCGCGTCGCTGTCCAGCGCGGAACCGGACAGCGATGCCGAGCTGGCGGCTCTGCGTGCAGCGGCGACCAAGACCTATCACGATCAGGTCGCCCCCTTCATCGCCACCTACTGCACGCATTGCCATGGCGAGAAGAAGAAGAAGGGCGGGGTGACCTTCGAGTACGCGGTCAAGAACCCGGGCACCTCGGCATTCCGCGAACTGTGGCACCAGGCGGTCACCAACGTCAAGTCGCACGACATGCCCCCCGACAAGGAGGAGAAGCAGCCCACCGCGCAGGAGCGGCAGATGTTCGTCACCTGGGTCGCCGGGATGAAGCATCTCAGCCCCAAGGATCCGGGCGAGTTCGTCATCCGCCGCCTGAGCAAGGCCGAGTACGGCAATACGTTGCATGATCTCTTCAACCTCGATCCCCAGGTCGCCAGCGAGCTGCCGGACGAGGTGTTCGGCGCGGGCTATACCAATTCCCTCTCGCCGCTGCTGATGGAGCAGTACCTGATGGTCGCCAACGAGGTTCTCGACAAGGTCCTCGCGCCCGCAGGCTCTCCTCCCACTCCCGTACAGCAGCAGCTGTTCGGCGCCGCGTCGCACGACGGCAAGGACAGCCAGGCGGCGGCTCGGCCGGTGGTCCAGACGCTCGCCAGGCGCGCGTACAGGCGGCCGCCATCCGAGGCGGAGATCGACGTGCTGATGCATGTCTACTCGCTGGCGACCGACAAGGGCAAGGCCTACCCCGAGGCGATGCGCCTGGTGCTGAAGGCGATCCTGGTCTCGCCGCAGTTCCTCTTCATCACCCCGGATGCGCACCCGGAAGCCGGCCATGACATCGTAGCGCTCGGCGACCATCAGCTGGCGGCACGCCTCTCCTACCTGGTATGGGCGACCATGCCCGACGCCGAGCTGTCGGCCCTGGCCGATGCCGGCAAGCTGCGCGATCCGGCGGTCCTCGCAGCGCAGGCGCGGCGGCTGCTGGCCGACCCGCGCTCGCGTGCGCTGTTCGACGGCTTCGGGGCGCAGTGGCTCGGCCTGGACAAGCTCGCCGCCAAGACCTTCGATGCCGAGAAGTTCCCGCAGATGACCCCCGCCATGCGCACGGCGATGTACGACGAGGCGCGCCTACTGTTCACCGACATCGTGCGCGAGAACCGCAGCGTGCTGACCTTCATCGACTGCGACTACACCTATCTCAACGGCCCCCTGGCGGCGATCTATGGCATGGGCAGCAGCGTCAGCGGCCCGGAGATGCGCAAGGTCAAGCTGAGCGATGCCAACCGCGGTGGCATCCTGGCGATGCCGGGCATCCTGGCGATGTCCTCCTTCCCCAACCGCACCAGTCCGGTGAATCGCGGCGTGTGGGTGCTGGAGCAGGTGCTGGGCGAGCATGTGCCGCCGCCGCCGCCCAATGTCCCGGCTCTCGAGAAGCAGGACCAGCGCAAGGTCGCCAACCTGACGTTGCGCCAGCGCACCGAATTGCATCGCACCGATCCGGTGTGCGCCAACTGCCACAAGATCCTCGACCCCATCGGCTTCGGCCTGGAGAACTTCGATGCCATCGGCCGCTGGCGCGACAAGGACGACTCCGGCGGGCCGATCGATGCCACCGGGGTGCTCCCGGGCGACAAGCGCTTCAGCACCCCCAAGGAGCTCAAGCAGATCCTCGCCGCCCGCGCCGACGACATCTGCCGCAGCCTGACCAGCAGGATGCTGGCCTACGCCTTGTGCCGTCAGCTCGAGGGCTTCGACGAGATCGTCCTGGACCAGCTCGTAGCCGCGGTCGCCAAGGATGGCTACCGCATGCAGACGCTGGTGGTGTCGATCGTGACCAGCTATCCTTTCACCAACCGCCGCATCAACGACCTACCGGGACCAAGCCATGCGAAATAACTGGTTGATCGATCGCCGCACCTGCCTGCGCGGGCTCGGCGTCGCCCTTGCCCTGCCGCTGCTTGACACCATGGGCTGGGCGGACCCGCCCAAGGGCGCGGCGACCAAGCTGCCGGTGCGGCTGGGCTTCATGTACATGCCGCACGGCGTCATCCCGGAGCGCTTCTGGCCCACCGACGCCGCCTCCTACCTGACCTCCCCGCCCCAGATCCTGGAGTCCCTGCGCCCGGTGCTCAGCCAATGCCTGGTGGTCAAGGGCATTAGCGGCATCCCCATCGATCCGCTCGGCGGCGCCCCGCATGCGCTCGAGCTCTCGACCTGGCTTACCGCCACCCTGCCCGACACCAATAAGCGCAACGTGGTGAACATCGCGATCTCCGCCGATCAGATAGCGGCGAACTACGTCGGCGTGTTCACCTCCCTGCCGTCGCTCGAACTGGCGACCATGCCGCAGACGCACAAGGAGAACCAGGAGGGACTCAACGAGGCCTACTACTCGCATTGCAGCTATCGCGCTCCGACCCAGCCGGTCCCTGCCGAGACCAATCCCCGCAGTGTGTTCAAGCGACTGTTCCAGCCCCGCGACCAGGTCCAGCAGGGCGGCAGGCCCGCCGACTCGGCGGCTGCGGCCGAGGCGGACGCCCTCGACCACAGCATGCTCGATGTGGTCCTGGATGGCGCCAAGGACCTGCGCGTCACCCTGAACCACAGCGATCAGCACAAGCTCGATGAATACCTCGACAGCATCCGCTCGCTCGAGCGGCGCATCGCCGCGCTTGAGATCCGCCGCGCCCAGGCCGCCAAGTCGGCGGCCGGCGATAGCGGCACGAAGCGCGGCGCGAACGATTCCGCGCCGATCACCGTCACCATCCCCGAGGGCGACAAGCGCAGCGAGTACATGCAGGTGATGTGCGACCTGAACGTCCTGGCCTTCCAGACCGACGTGACGCGCGTGAGCACCTACATCGGCTCGACGCCCAATGGCGTCTCCTATCCGGAGCTCGGTTTCACCGACGAGCACCATTCGCAGACCCATCACAACAATGAACCGGTGAAGGTCGACAAGGTCGCCAAGATCAACGCCTTCAATGTCGCCCAGTTCGCCTACATGATCAAGAAGATGCACAGCCTGCGTGAGGGCGATGGCACCCTGCTGGACAACTGCATCATGATGTGGGGGTCAGGCCTCGAGGATGGCAACAAGCACTCGCGCGCGAACCTGCCGTTCGTCCTCGCCGGTCGTGGCGGCGGATCGCTCAAGACCGGTCGCTACCTGCCGAACTGCAGCGGCAACCAGGGCGATCTGCTCGGTACGCTGCTCACCTGCGCCGGCATACCGGTCGATCGGCCGATCGGCCTCGCCACCAAGACCATCACCGAGCTGACCGGCTCCTGAGATCACCGTCCTCATGTCGACCCGGCCACGCAGACGTGAGTCGGGGCTAGCGCCCGGCTGGTATGGCGAAATCGCCGGCGAAGACGTACCTGACCTTGGCGAAATTGTCGTAGACCACGTTGAAGGAGGGGGCGACGTCCGTCGCGGTGGCGGGATCGAGGTGATGGTCGACGCCGAAGGTGTCCACCAGGAGGCCGTTCACCTCTCCTGAGCGCAGCGGCACCCCGAAGAGGTCGAGGACGTCGTGGCTCGAGGCGGCCATGTCGACCCGCAGCGGATCGCACCTCGCCATGGAGGCCCTGCTGGTGTGGAACTCATGCGCGCCTCCTGCGAGCATGAACGGCAGCAGCGGTGCGGCGATGATCGTCGCGGGGACGATCGCGATCGCGGTCTCACCGCGCGGGCAGCGGCGCACGACGGACTCGAGCGCGGCCTGGCCGGAGATGTCTGCGGCGCTGAGCACGCCAGCCATCCGCTGCCACGGGTCCTGCGGCACGCGCCTCGGCACCATCGTGCCCGTTCCCTCCGGCGCCTCTCCGTCGTACGCGACCTGGCGGATGGCGAATGGCGCCGGCTCGGTGATCCGGTCCAGCTTGCCGTTCTTGAACACGAGGTAGAGGAGGATGTCAGGCCTGCAGAAGGCATAGCTGATGCACAGGTACTCGTCCGATCGCTTCAGGGCGTGGAACTGCACGCCGTGCTCCCGTCCGAGCGTCGACTCGACTTCTCGCAGCGACATCCCGCGGGTGAGCGAGGCGACGGCGTCGAGGTCGCCCGACTGGCCATCGCGGTGGCATGAGGCGGTCAGCATCACCAGCACCCAGAGCATGGCGGGCAAGACGGGGTACTTCATCGCCCCATGCTCAGGTGGATGGGCAGGAGGCAATGGGGAGCATCCCGGCAGCTGCGGATGCGGAGCGTTGCGGGCCGCTGGCTGGGGGAGAAGCGATCATGGGCTGGTGCCGGACAGCTGCATTAATGGCGATGCGGGGAGTCTCTGCGGGCGGATGCAAGACGTCATCCACGTGCCGGCCATGCCGGAGACCGAAGGCCGACGTTCACTTCATGAAGTGGAATTCGTCATCCTGCAGGATCTGCATATCGTTCCTCTTCCATCCGACGATGGCATGCCAGAGACCGTAGGCGGAGCCCAGGACGAAGCCGCCGATGCCGGCGACGACATAGATCCACAGCGGAAGGTTGGCATGTCCTCGCTGGATCAGGGCGCTGACGGCGAGGCCCGAGCCGAGGAGGCCGCAGATGGTGGCGACGGCGAGATTGGCGATCAGGTCGCCGGTGCGCTCATCCCTCGCCTTTTCGGTTTTCGTCATCGCGCGGATCCAGGCTGGGAGCAGTGACGGGGTGGGAGAGGGGAGCTGGCGTGATGGCACTGAACGGGATTGGAGGCGGTGGTACGTGGTGGAACGAGATGACCAACGGCACGAGCAAGACCGCATCAGAGCGATTATGTCTCCCTCCAATCGCAGTCCAGGGACATGCCGCGGGCGCAGATGGACGAGCGCGGCACCTGGTGCTAGGCCGTGCCGATGCTGGCAGGCCCTGACGGGCGAGCACCCATCATGGATGGAAGCGCAGATGGCGGAGGCAGTTGCCGGATGCAGCGCGATGGATGCCGGGGGGCCTGCCGGCCCGCCCCGCTGATACGGTGTTGGAGCGAGTGCTGGAAGATGCGACCAATGCCGGCCTGGACTGGCGTTGCGTAGCGAACGCCGTCCGGCTATGCTCCCAGGTGGATGAGGAGTAGCCCCATGCACTGCCTGTCTGCGACACGACATGTCGGCGTGATGGTGTCGTTCCTCATCGGTGCCGTCGCTGCGGCATCGGGGGACGAGGCGCGGCCCGCCAAGCCGGATCCGCCACCACTGCGCATGGCGCTGGCGTCGGATTCCCGCTTTCAGGCGGCCTATGACGATCTGCTCAAGTCGGAGCCGAGCGCGGATTCACCCGGCCATGTCTGCTGGCTCCAGCGCACCCTGGCGGTCGCGTTCTATGTCCGCAATTACGAGCAGGGGGAGGCCTGCGCACGCCAGCTCCTGATCAGCTCGCCCGATGACTGGTCATTGCATGACGAATTGTCGCTTATGCTGGGTAAGCAAGGGAAGTACCAGGAGGCGCTCAGCGAGGCGGACATCGCGCTCGCGCTGCCGGATGCCGATCCCCTGCACCTCACGGCGATCAAGGCGAGCTGGCTCTACCACCTGGGACGGCGGGAGGAGGCCAAGGACCTGTTCGCCTCCCTGGAGGTGCCGCCGGAGGGCACCCCCGCCTGGGCGCTCTACCAGGGCTGCCGGGCATGCTTCAGCGCCAGCTCGCACAATATTCCGGAGCTCAAGAAGAGCATCTTCATCCTGATGAAGCTGGGCGGCAGCAGCGCCTACTTCGTCCAGCGCGACGTGATCTTCGACCAGTACCGCCATCTGGAGTGGTTCTGCCAGCTGGTGGGCAATACCTTGGCGCCCACCCTCTGACCGGCGAGGCCGTATGGTCTCCCTGGCGAAGGACGGCGATGCACGGCAACGTGGCATGGCGTGTCGCGCGCTGGCGGAATTGTCCCAGAAGAGACCTGCCTTGGCTGGATCGGTTGTGACTTGGCCTGCCTACTTTCCTGATCGATACAGCGCGGAAGAGAGGACCTGCGAATTGACCCTGCCCATCCTGATGGCAGCGCTGCGGGATGCCGATCCCACGGTGCAGGCCATGGCGGCCGATGCCATGGCCATTTTCATCGGGGGTGAGGAGGAGCAGGCGATGGAGATCGAGGGAAGGCGTAAGGTCTTTAGCCCTGCCGTGGTGGGGGATAGGCGCGGCCTCCCGGCACTGACAACCTGGTTGCTGGCGGGTAGCGAGCAGGATTACGGTGCGTGAGGTACATCCGATGGCTTCGGCGATCGCCGCCTGGGACATGCCGCCCTGGTGGAGATGGTGTATCTTGAGATATGACATGATGTTGAGCATCCCTGGCCCCAGGGTTATGATCCTGACCCGGGGTGGGGAGCCAATATGGCCGCCGGGTGCAAGACCCGGAAAAACTTTTAGCAAAAAAACCGGAACTCTTTTTCAGCAATCCACAGCTCAGCGAGATCGAGATGTCCGTTGCCTGGAGATGCGCCCATCGGGTTCGCCAATCCAGGTCGCCGCGGCAAGCTGCATTGCTGCATTGAACGAGATGTGCAGGGCCTTGGCGCGCCTCTGGATGGCGGTGCGGAGTGAGCGGGGAAGGCGCAGGGAGACAATGGCCGAAGCGGGAGCAGGATCACTGGCTGCCGGGCGACCGGCGGGTCGGATCGGCCATTTGGGGATTGCGACATGGGTCGGCTTGGCTGCGGCGAAGAAGTCATCGCCCAGCTCCGGGGCATCCCCGTCGGCTTCGCCATCCGGCAGCTCTCGTAGCCTGGAGACCTCAGCTGGCGAATGTGGAGGGAGATCGGCGCTTTTGACGATCACCTTGCGGCGTCCAGGTTTAGTTCTAGTTGACGCGCTGTGCATATCGTTTCCGCTCCTGTGCGGTGGATTTACGTACTGAGATCAATCGAACCAGGTCTGCGGATCGGAAGTGGTAGACAACCACAAGCAGGCCGTGAAAAACGGGATGTGGGCCGATCGTTACCCACCGCTCTTCCTCATGCCTGGAGTCCAGTCTCGTGAGATGGCGGCAAGGATCTCCGAGTAGGACATGAGCACCCTCGATGAGCGGCAAGCCGTGCTGCTTCCGGTTGGCGGCATCCTTGGCCGGATCGTAGGTGAATCTCATCGGCACCATCTAATTGTAATACAATTGGTCGCGACCGCAACCTGCAAATCGACTTAGTTGACGCCCATAGGCAGATTCTGACGATGTGTGACAATGGCTGGTATATCCGAATCCATCGC
>PLEW01000106.1 GCA_003136555.1 Planctomycetota bacterium
TGGTTGGGGTGCAGGGATTCGAACCCCGACAGGCAGAGTCAGAGTCTGCAGTCCTACCGTTAGACGACACCCCAGTACGGCTTTTCGAACGAGCAGCGCAGTATGGTTTGCGTCCCGGATCGGTCAAGGGTTGGCGGCAGCTGCGGGAGCCGCCCTGGTGCCTGCGCGCTCCTGCCAGCGATTCGCTTCAACCGTATCATCGCGCCGCTGCGCCAGCTCGGCCAGCCGCCGTGCTATGGTGTTGTCCGGTTCGAGTTCATAGGAACGCAGGAACGAACGCTGCGCCTCGTCCAGGCGGTTGGCGGCCAGGGCGAGCTCGCCCAGCCGGGCATAGGCCCAGGCCGAATCGGGCTCAAGGGCGAGGAAGCGACCCAGCAACTGCTCCTCGAGCACCGGATTGTTGCCCTGGGCGAGCTCGGCCCGGACGCGCAGGCTCTGGGCATGGTGCGGATCGCGGCGCAGCGCCTCATCGAGGAGCTCGGTGGCCCGCTTCTGGTCGCCGCGCATCAATGCCACCACGCCGACGCCATACGGGCCCCAGGCGAGGCGCGGTGCGAGCCGATCCAGGTCGCCGAAGACGTTCTCCGCCGCAGCGAGGCGCTTGAGGCGGATGTAGCTCTGGGCGAGGATGATCCGCGGATCGATCCAGTAGGGGCTGGTGCCGATGGCGCGTTCGCACCACGGCAGTGCGGCCTCGAAGCTGCCTTGCTGATAGAGCAGCTTTGCCTGCAGGAAGAATACCGTGGGATGCTGGGAGCCGGCCTCGATCACCGCCTTCAGCTGCTGCCGAGCGCTATCGTAGAGCCCTTCGTCCATGGCATGCTGGATGGCATCGATCTGTCGGGATTCGGTCACCGACGCCGCTCCGGCATGCTCCGTGGGCGGAGCGAAGGGACCGACCCAGCCGCTTCCCTCATCATGATGTGTGGAGCCATCGCTGACCGTCTCGCCGCAGCTCGAGAGCATGCCCATGGCGATGAGCAGAGCTGCGGCGGCCAGTGACGAGGTCATCTCGCGCATGCGCTGCATCGTTGCTGGTCTACGCGTACGGTCATGTGTACCTCGGTACGCTCCCGGTGAGGGGGCGGGTGGATCGCCGGCAGCCTCCGCCAGCTGGTCCATATCGTCACAGCCAGGCATGGCGGCGATCAGAGGCGCACGCCCAGGACGGTGGCCATGGTGCTGGCCTTGGCATGGAGTTCATCCCACTCCTGGGCGGGGTCGCTGTCGCTGACAATGCCGCCTCCTGCTGCGAATTGGACCCGGTCGCCAGTCATTTCCATCGTCCTGATGGCGACCGCCAATTCCAGCGCTCCCTGGCTGGCTATCCAGCCGAAAGTTCCGCAGTATGCACCGCGCGGACGCTCCTCCAGCTCCCGGATGATCTCCATGGCGCGCAGCTTGGGTGCACCGGTGATCGACCCGGCGGGGAAGATCGCCGTGAGCAGGTCCTCGAGCCCGACTGTCGCATCCAGCTCGGCCTCGATGCGCGCGACCAGATGATGGACATACGGCAGGTCGAGGATGCGTGCCGGGCATGCGACCCGGACGCTGCCCGGGGTCGCGACGCGTCCGATGTCATTGCGCATCAGGTCGACGATCATCGCCAGCTCCGCACGGTCCTTGGCTGATGCCAGCAGGCGCGCGCGCGCGGCGTCCTCCTGGCCGGGCGTGCGGCGGCAGGTGCCCTTGATCGGCTCGCAGGCGATGCGGCGGTCGTGCACGGTGAGGAAGCATTCGGGGCTATGGCTGATGATGCTGCGGCCAGCTGCGCGCAGCAGGGCCGAGAAGGGCGCCGGACTGCTGCTGATCAGGGCCAGGAAGGCGGCCACATCCCGCGCCTGACCGGGATGCATGCGGGCCGAGAACGACATGGTGAGGTTGGCCTGGTAGATGTCGCCCGCGGCGATGTACTCCTGGATGCGGGCGATGCGTGCCCGATGGCCGGCCGCCGGCCAGTCGGTGTGCAGGTCGCTGGCCAGGCGCACGTGGTCCGGTGGCGGGGCATGCTGCTCTAGTCCGCGGGCCAGACGGTCCAGGCCGGCGGTGGTGCGGGCGATCAGCTCGCAGGAGCCGGAGGGCGACCAGACGACGACGGCATCGATGGCCCACAGGGTCGCCTGGGCGGACGGGTATTCGTAGTCGAGCTGGATGAACCAGCCGCCCGGGAAGCGTCCGCTCCACGCGCTCGCCCCGTCCGGATATTCGCCGCCGGACTGGCTCGCCAGTTCCGCCCGGAAATCCCGCGGGAGGTCCGCCAGGCGCGCCTGGTCGGCGCCCCAGGCCAGGTAGGTCCATCCCGTCTGCCCGCCCTGCAGCACCAGCAGGGTTGGCTCCTGCGCCAGGCGCGCGAGCGCCTCCGCGATGGACAACGGCGGTCCCGGGCGGCGGAGCCACGGCGTCGTCATCGTCATCGCCGCGGCCGGGGAGCTGGCGAGGGCATGCATGCCGTCCAGGCGGTATGGACGGTGCGCCGCGGGCTGACGGCCAAGCTGGGCGCGCCTCGGACGATGATGATCATCGTGCGGCGACCTGGATGCAGCGCAGCGACAGGTCCAGCGCCTGCACCGAATGGGTCAGGGCGCCGGTGGAGATGCGATCCACCCCGCTCTCGGCGTAGGCGCGGATGGTCTCCAGCGTGATGCCACCCGACGCTTCCAGCAGGACGCGGCGCCCTGAGCGGGCACAGGCGCGATCCCGCCGCGCGACCGCCTGGGCGAGGAGCGCCGGGGGCATGTTGTCGAGCAGCACGATGTCGGCCCCGGCGCCGATCACCGCCTCCAGATCATCGAGGCGCTCGATCTCGACCTCGATCACCATGCTGCCGCCCAGCTCGGCACGGCAGCGCTGGACCGCCTCGGCCGCGGGGGAGAACCCTGGCGGGGGTGATGCGGCAGGGGGCGTCATCAGGGCGATGTGGTTCTCCTTGATCAGCACCTGGTCGTAGAGCCCGAGCCGGTGGTTGTGCCCGCCGCCAGCGACCACCGCATGCTTCTCGAGCAGGCGCAGCCCCGGAGTGGTCTTGCGGGTATCGAGCACGCACGCCCGGGTGCCAGCGACCGCATCCACGATGCGGCGGGTCATGGTCGCCGTCCCGGAGAGGCGTTGGCAGAAGTTGAGCGCGGTCCGTTCCGCGATCAGCAGCGTCGCGGCCTCGCCGCGGCACTGCAGCACGGCCTCGCCGGCGGCGACGGTCGTGCCATCGGCATGGTAGCTCAGCTCGCTGAGCGATCCGCCGAGCGCCGCGGCCACCAGCGGGAGCAGCGGCAGGCCGCAGACCACCCCGGCGGTCTTGGCGGTGATGGTGGCCTGGAGGAGCGCGCCTCTGGCGACCAGGGCCCGGCAGGTGACATCGCCGATGCCCCCCAGGTCCTCCTCGAGGGCCGAGGCGATCAGGGCGCGGACATGCGGATGATCGTAGATGCTCATCGCGGCTGGCCTTCGTCGGGCTGGTGCAGGGGGGTGGAGCGCGTCGGATGATTCATCCGCTACGGCCCTGATAGAGCGCCTCGACCACCTGCTCGATGGTCGGCTCCTCGATGCGCACATCTGCGACCGCCAGCGCGCTTAGGCATTGCTGCAGGATGGCGGCATTGTCGGCATCGGCCGAGAGCGCGGCGACCAGCTCCACCGGACTGACCTGCGACCACTCGATGCCGCTGCGCGGCAGGCCGGAGAGCGCTTGGAGCTCGACTGCCTCGCGCAAGGTCAGCAGCAGGCGCTTGCGCGCGCCGTAACGCACCTTCAGCGCCTCCAGGTCGCCGTCATGCATGATGCGGCCATGGTCGATCACCACCACCCGCTGGCAGAGCGCCTCGATGTCCTGCATGTCGTGGGTGGTCAGCAGGATGGTGGTGCCGAATTCGCGGTTGAAGTCGCGCAGGAAGGCGCGCAGGCGGGTCTTGGTGACGACATCGACACCGACCGTGGGCTCGTCGAGGAACAGCACCTTCGGATTATGGATCAGGCTGGCGGCCAGGTCGGCCTTCATGCGCTGCCCGAGCGAGAGCTTGCGTACCGGGGTGCGCAGGAACTCGCTGAGCTGGAGCACCTCGTCGAAGCGCTTGAAGCGCTGCTCGAAGTCCTGGAGCGACACATCATAGAGATGGCGCAGGAGCTCGAAGCTCTCCCCGACCGCCAGATCCCACCACAGCTGGCTGCGCTGGCCGAACACCGCGCCGACGGTGCGGACGTAGCGGCTGCGCTGTCGATGGGGGTCGAAGCCATTGACGGTGATGGTGCCGGAGCTCGGGACCATGATGCCGGTGAGCATCTTGATGGTGGTGCTCTTGCCGGCGCCGTTGGGGCCGATGTAGCCGATGATCTCCCCACCGGCGATCGACAGGCTGAGATCCTGGACCGCCTTGAGCTCACGGTAGTTGCGTGCGAAGAGATCGCGCAGGCTGCCGAGCACGCCCGGTCGGCGATCGAAGGTGCGGAACGTCTTGCTCAGGCCCTGCGCGACGATGACCGGGGTGGAGGCGGAGGGGAGTGCGGCGTTCACGCCCGTCATGGTGCTTGCCGCAGTGGGCTCGCCAAGCGGTCGTTGCGGTGGGGTGGACAAGCCGCGGCCGCGAAGCAAGGGGCGAACGGAGTGATTAGCCGGTCTACCGCCAGGGGCATCTTTACCTGGCGGCAAAGCCGGGTTACGCTCCTCCAACAGGCCACCATGTCGCAGCCGCTCCTCGCTCTCAACCACGATTGGCATCGCCAGCGCGCGCACCTGCGCTCGGGACGCATGCGCCCGCCGCCACTGGTGGCCGCAGGCATCGATCTCGCGCAGGCCAGCGATAGCAGCCGCGTGGTCACCCTCGGCGGATTGGCGGTGATCTTCGGGGTCTTCCCCGCCAGCCTGGTGGAATTCCTTGAGCTCGCGCGGCTGCGGCTGCACCTCGGCGCTGGTCAGGCGCGCGAGCTCGATGCGGTGCTCAATACCCGCATCCTCGCCATGTGGGCATGGCTGCCGACCCTGCGCCAGGATTGCTACCTCGAGCTCGATCGCGCCACCGGCGAAGAGCACGTCTGGCAGGTCGGCCCCGGCCCGGGCGAAGGCGTCGAGCTGGCCATCGAAGCAGGCCATGAGGATCTCGATGCCGCATTCCTCGATGCGCTGGTGCTCAATGGCCCCGGGCACTGGGGTGGCGAGAGCGGCCTCGCCAAGCTGGTGGAGCGCTTCGGCCGCCAGCCGATGCTGGTGGCCGCCCAGGTAGCCGACCTCCTCGATCACCAGCCCAAGGAGCCCCAGCGGGCGCTCGAGTTCGCCCGGGCGCGCTGGCCGGAACTCTCCCAGGAGCAGGAATCCGGCTGGGCGCCTCTGGCGGACAGCGAGCATCCGTGGGTGGCGGTGCAGATCGGCCGGCTCGCCCTGCGCCTCGGCCTGGTGCGGGCGGCGCGGCTGCTGCTGCGCCAGGGCGGCCATACCGATGTCGCGCCGATCGCGCATTTCGATCTCGGCCAGGCGTGCGAAGCGCTCGGGGACCTGCAGGCCGCCGAATCGGCATTCGCCCGCTATGCCGCCGCACGGCCCAGCGATCCCGATGCCTGGCGGCGCCTGCTGCTGTGCCGCCTGCGCCTCGGCCACTTCACCGTGGCCGAGGAGACGCTGCGCCGCTACCGCTCCTCGGGCGGCAAGGACCAGGATCTGGCGGAGCGCTTCCTCAGCACGATAGCGCGCGGCACCTTGCGCGGCGATCAGCGCGCCAACCTGGTCGGGTGGCTGTGCGCCCGCCTCCAGGATGCGATGCAGCACCGCCTGCCGCTGACGCGCCTGATCGACGAGATCTGCGAGCGCCGTGGCGGCAGCGATCCCGAGCAGGCCGCCTTGCAGCTGACCGCGCTGATCGACTGCCTGCGCGTCGAGCTCGGGGCCTGCCTGGCCGGGCAGCTGCCATCGCGGATCGATGACGTGGTGCGGGTGGCCCTGCTCGGCCTGCCCCTGCATGACCGCCATCGTACCGCCCGTGGCATGGCACCCGAGAAGATCGCCAGCTACGCCAATGATGCCATGGTCCTATGGATCTCGCTGTGCCTCGGTCCCGAACGCCTGATCCGGCTCGAGGAGGGCCAGGCGCTCCTCGGCCTGGCGCGCTTCGCATGCGCTGCATCGCGGTGAACCACCAGGTCCATCGTGCGTTAAGTCCCTGTGGCGATGCCCGACCGCTCCAGGTCGCTACAGCGCCCAGGGGGAGGAATCGTGCGGGGCGAGCTTATGTCCAGCTCATGGCGGTTCGATCGCCTGTTCCTATTTGCCATCCTGCTCTACGCAGTGTTGACCGCCGCCTTTGCATGGCATTTCCTCAGCTCCTTGGCCAAGCCCTCGATGGAGCGTGGCAGCGGAGTCGAATCCATCCGGACCACGTGATGCGCCTGTCGCGCCCGCATGCGGGTCCATGCGCATGAGCAGCATCGACGCCCTGCTCAGCCTGCTCGACGATCCCGATCCGCGCGTCCAGGAATCCCTTCACTCCCGCCTCGCTGGCGATATGGCGCTCCTTGATCGCGCCTGGCAGGCGGCGATCGAGCGCGGCGATCCGCCAGCGGCGCTGGTCGAGATGGTGCTGCGTGCAGATGCCGAAGCGCTGGTCGACGCCTTCGCCGAAGTCGAGAATCTCGAGGCCGGGGCCTGGCTGCTGCCGCGGCTGGACCTGCCGCGGCGCGATTACCGCACGCCAGGCGCGGCCAGCCTGGATGCCATCGCACAGCGCCTGGGCGGCGAGCGGGATGGCGGTGCGATCGCGCTCTTCCTCTGCCGTGATTGCGGTTTCAGCGGGGCACGGCGCGAGTATGAGCAGCCTGAAAACAGCTACCTGCCGGCGCTGCTGGAGCGGCGCATCGGCCTGCCCATCGCGCTGACCGTGCTGTGGATGCTCATCGGCCGGCGGCTGGGCATCGAGTGCGAGGCGATCGCGCTGCCAGGACATGTGGTCGGCCGCTGGCGTGGCGGCTTCGTCGATCTCTACGAGGGAGGGAAGGCGGTCTCGCGCACCGAACTCGATGCGCGTGCGCGTGCGGTCGGCGAGACCAGCGCCCAGCCGTACCTGGCGCCTGCTAGCGATCGTGCGCTCTTGCGCCGCATGGCGCGCAACCTGGTCCATGCCTATGTGCGGCGCGCCGATCGCCTGCGCGCGACCATCGCCCATGGCCTGGCGACCGCCTGAGCGCGGCGAGCTGGCTACTCGTTCGAGGTGAAGACCGCGTCGCCTTCCTTGATGTCGCTGTCGACCGGTCCGCTGGCCGAGAGGACCACGCATACCGCCATGGTGTCGCGCAGATCGCTGATCGCCAGCTGGGCGATGAGCTTGGTGTTGCGCATCACCAGCAGGTGCTGGCCCTTGGCGAGGTGCTTGTCGATCCCGGCGCTGACCATCACCAGGGAGGTCTTGCCGTCACTGCCTCGTCCGATCGCCAGGACGCTCCCCAACGGGGTGGCGGCCGGTGCGCCGGCTGGCGGCGGCACCGGGGGTGCCTCCGCCGTGGCGGCTGCGGCTGCGGGGGCAGCAGCCACGGACGGCGGCTGATTGCCGTCGAGGATCGCCACCACCTGCTCGGGAGTGACCTTGGGGGCGCTGGCGGTCAGGGCCTTGGGCGGCGCCATCGCCCCCGCCATGGCGATGTGCATGACCAGGGCGGCATCGTAGAGGCTGACCTGGCCGGCTGCCAGGGCACGAGCCAAGGTGTCGAGCTGGGCGGCGATCGGTCCACCGCCGGAGAGCGCCTGCTCGCGCGCGCGCTCGGCGATGATCGCGGCGGCGATCCTGGTCGCCACCGTGGTCGTATCGCCGGTTTCGGCAGCACTTGCGCTCATCCACGAGGCGGCCAGGGAGATGACCATGAATGCGGCACAGGGTCTGAGCATGACTGGTCCCAGGAGGAGCACGGGGTTCGGGTTCCCCATGATCTCCCTGGGCGCTCATCGGCAACCCGCATCTTGCAGCCGCATCGCTCAAGTCGCACTCGCCACCGGTGCGCGCCACGGATCGCCGCTAGGCGAGCGCCAGGCAATCGCGGATCATCGCATCGAGATCCAGCTGCTGCCGCCATCCCGTCATGCGCGCGAGCTTGCTGATGTCGGGCACCCGCCTGCGCATGTCTTCGAAGCCGCCCTGGGGGAAGGCCTGGTCATAGCTCACCTGTCGCAGACTGCCTGAGCCTGCCAGCCGGATCACGCGCTCGCCGAGCTGGGCGATGGCGATCTCCTCGCTGCCGCCGATATTGATCACCTCGCCGATCGCCGATGGGCAGGCGATCAGGGCGAGCACCGCGGCAATGGCATCCCGGACATGCAGGAAGCAGCGCGTCTGGCGGCCATCGCCATGGATGTCGAGCTGGCTGCTGCGCTTGGCAGCCGCGCAGAAGCGCGGCAGGACCATGCCGTAATGCGGGCTCTGCCGCGGTCCGGTGATGTTGAAGAACCGTCCGATCACTACCGGCAGCTGCCGTTCGCGGTGGTAGGCGAGGGCGAGGAACTCATCCATCAGCTTGGAGCAGGCATAGCTCCAGCGATGGAGCGAGCTGGCGCCCAGGACGCTGTCGTCGCCTTCGGTGAAGGGCGACTTCTCGAGCTTGCCGTAGACCTCGCTGGTGGAGGCGAGGAAGAACGGCAGACGTCCATGGGCGGTCGCCGCCCGCAGCATCACTTCGGTGCCACGCAGGTTGGTGACGATGGAGGCGACCTGCTGGTCGAGTATCCGCTTCACCCCGACCGCGGCGGCGAGATGGATGACCGCGTCGACCTCGGCGCAGGCCTGATCCACCACCAGGTCATCGCAGGCCGATCCGAGGATGATGTGCAGCTTCGTGCTGCCGGATACGGTGCTGAGATTGGCCAACGAGCCGGTCGAGCAGTCGTCGATGACCGTCACCGAATCGCCCCGCGCGAGCAAGGCCTCGACCAGATGGCTGCCAATGAATCCCGCGCCGCCGCTGACCAGGTAATGCATGCCCAGACCTTAACGACGTCGCCTACCCCGGATGACCCTTGCGGGGCGGCAGTCCAGGCAGCGTGTCAGTGGCCGGGCTTCCGCCGCGCTGCCCGCCCCCAGTCAATTATCGAGGGTGGCGCGCAGGAACCAGGCGTTCTTCTCGAAAGCCTCGATGATCGAGGTCAGCAGATCGACGGTGTCGTCATCCTCATGCTTGGTCGCCAGGGCACGCGCTTCGCGCAGGCTGTCGAGGAAAATGTCGAAACGCTCAGCGAGCAGCTGGACGTGATCGAGATCCTTGGTGGTCTCCTGGGGATATTCATCCAGGCGCGAGTGCTTGGCGACATGGCGTGAGGTGCCGAAGGCCATGCCGCCCAGGGTGACCGCGCGCTCGGCGACCTCGTCGGTGAATCCCGCCAAGGCGACGGCGAAGGTCTCGAACAGCGGGTGGAGGGCGGCGAAATGCGGGCCTTTGATGTTCCAGTGCGCGACCTTGATCTGGCTGTGCAGGTCGAGGCCGTCAGCCAGGACGTTGTTCAGGCCTTCTCCAACCTTGCGACGCGCCTTGTCGGAGAGTCGGCTCGGGCTGTGGTACATGGATTCCTCGCATGGCTGTCGCTGGGTCGGCGTGTGGATGTGCGGAAGTATGTGCTCATTCCAGCGCTGTTGAAGGGCGCAGGCGCCGCTGCGGCAGCACGCTCAGCACCGCGATCATGAGCACTCCAGCCGCTGCACCGTGCGTCTCCGCATGATGGTCACGTCAAGGCTGGGTGAAGAACTTGTGTGAGTGACCCCACCCCCCCTTGAGCCCAATAGGCAGGGGAATCTACTTGAGAAACCACAAGGGCTTGTATAAGTCCCCGTGCGGTCTTCGGTTCATGTCAAAAGGACCTCGCTTTATGAGCCGTTATGACGCGACTATATACAGTATGTTTCCCCTTGAGATGCCACTACCCGTGGTATGGTGCCCTCCCCTCGCCTGAACGAACCTCCGCTATGCATCTGGATGCGCGCTCTGTCGTGCCTCCAACCCTCCAACCTGCCGATTGGACGTGTCCATGAGCTCTACGACCGCCGCCCCCACTCCTGCCGCCATGCCTATATGCGATCTCGATGCCGGGCTGTTCGCCCACCATCGCGTCCGGGGACGGGATGGGACATTGCGCCCCTTCGATCCCGAGCGCATCGCCCGGGTCATCGCCAAGGCCTTGCTCGCCGCTGATGGCGGCGAGGCGCTGTCGGCGCGCGCGCGCGACCTGGCGGCGATCCTCTGCCGGCAGGTCTGCGACCAGCTCACGGCACGGCGTCCCGAGGGCGGCACCTTCGATATCGAGGAGATCCAGGATCAGGCCGAGCTGCAGCTCATGCGCGCCAGCCAGCATGATGCGGCGCGCCGCTTCGTGCTGTTCCGCGAGGCGCGCCGCCAGGCGCGCGTCGCCAAGCCGGTGGTGGCCAAGCCCGCCGAAGTGCCCGAGCTGGCGGTCGTCCATCCCGACGGCAGCCGACGCCCACTCGATCTCGGCCGTCTGCGCCGGGTGATCGCCGAGGCCTGCGTCGGCCTGGAGGGGGTCGACGCCGCGCTGCTGGAGAGGGATACCCTGGCGAGCCTGTTCGATGGCGTCCCCTATGCCGAGCTGCAGCAGGCGCCGATCATGGCGGCGCGCATGCGCCTCGAGGAGGAGCCCAACTACACCTACAGCGCCGCTCGCCTGCTGCTGGATACCGTGCGCGAGCAGGCCATCGGCCGGCCGACCACCCAGACGGAGCTCGCCGAGCAATGGCAGGAGTTCTTCGCCGACTCCATCAGGCGCGGCATCGATGCCGGCCTGCTCGATGCGGAACTGGCCAATTTCGACCTGGCGCGGGTGGCCAAGGCCTGCGTGCTGGAGCGGGACAACCAATTCCAGTTCATCGGCCTGCAGATCCTCGCCGACCGCTACTTCCTGCACGTCCAGGGCCGGCGGATCGAGCTGCCGCAATCCTTCTGGATGCGCGTGGCGATGGGGCTGGCGGTGCGCGAGACCGACCGTGAGGCGGTGGCGATCAGCTTCTATGAGCAGCTCTCGACCTTCCGCTTCGTCTCCTCCACCCCGACCCTGTTCAACAGCGGCTGCACCAGCCCGCAGCTGTCGTCGTGCTTCCTGACCACCATCCAGGACGACCTCGGCGAGATCTTCAAGTCGCTGCGCGATGATGCCCTGCTCTCGAAATTCTCGGGCGGCCTCGGCAATGACTGGACCCCGGTCCGCGCCCTCGGCAGCCATATCAAGGGCACCAACGGCAGGTCCCAGGGCGTCATCCCCTTCATGAAGGTCGCCAATGACGTGGCGGTCGCGGTGAACCAGGGCGGCAAGCGCAAGGGTGCGATCTGCGGCTACCTCGAGACCTGGCATCTCGACATCGAGGAATTCCTCGATCTGCGCAAGAACACCGGCGACGATCGCCGCCGCACCCACGACATGAACACCGCCAACTGGATCCCCGATCTCTTCATGGAGCGGATCGAGCAGGATGCCGACTGGACGCTCTTCAGCCCGAATGACGTGCCAGGGCTGCACGACCTCTATGGCGCGGCCTTCCGCGCCGCCTACGTCAAGGCGGAAGCCGATGCCGAGGCTGGGCGGATCAAGCTCTCGAAGAAGGTCAAGGCAGTGGCGCTGTGGCGCAAGATGCTGACCATGATCTTCGAGACCGGCCATCCATGGGTGACGTTCAAGGATCCGTGCAATCTGCGCAGCCCGCAGCAGCACGTCGGGGTGGTGCACAGCTCCAACCTCTGCACCGAGATCACCCTCAACACCAGCCGCGATGAGATCGCGGTGTGCAACCTGGGTTCGGTGAACCTGGTCGCGCATGTCCTGCCTGCCAACGATGCCAGCGGCCAGCCCGGCGGCATCGACCTCGCGAAGCTCGAGGAGACGGTGTCGGTGGCGATGCGCATGCTCGACAATGTCATCGACATCAACCTCTATACCTGCCCCGAGGCGCGGAAGAGCAATTTCCGCCATCGTCCGGTCGGCCTGGGCATCATGGGCTTCCATGACGCCCTGTGCGTGCGCGGCATCCCTTTCGCATCGCCCGAGGCGGTGCAGTTCGCCGACACCTCGATGGAGGCCGTCAGCTTCTATGCCATCCTCGCCTCGTCACGGCTGGCCAAGGAGCGCGGCACCTACCAGAGCTATGCCGGCAGCCTGTGGTCGAAGGGCATCCTGCCGCTGGATTCGATCAAGCTGCTCGCCGACAACCGGCTGCCCGGGCAGCTCGACCAGGACACCTCCAGCACTCTCGACTGGTCGGTGGTGCGTGCGCACGTCGCCGAGCACGGCATGCGCAACAGCAACACCCTGGCCATCGCCCCGACCGCCACCATCTCCAACATCATCGGCGTCAGCCAGTGCATCGAGCCGGTCTACCAGAACCTGTTCGTCAAGTCGAACATGTCCGGCGAGTTCACCGTGGTGAACATGTACCTGGCGGACGAGCTCAAGCGCAGCAAGCTGTGGGATCGGCAGATGTGCGACGATCTCAAGTACCTGGACGGCTCGGTGCAGAAGATCGCCCGGGTGCCGGAGCATCTGCGCGCGATGTTCGCGACCGCCTTCGAGGTGGACCCCAAATGGCTCATCGAATGCGCCAGCCGCCGCCAGAAATGGATCGACCAGGCGCAGTCGCTGAACCTGTTCCTCAAGGAGCCGTCGGGCAAGCGGCTGCATGAGATGTACACCTTCGCCTGGAAGAAGGGCTGCAAGACCACCTACTATCTGCGCTCCCAGGGCGCTACCCATGTCGAGAAGTCGACCGGCAAGGCGGGGCAGCTCAACGCCGTACCGGCCGGCGGGAAGTCCGCTCCCAGGCCGAGCGTCGAGCCGGCCGCCCCGGCGCCGATGCCCATCGGCAAGGTCTGCGATCGCAGCGACCCGACCTGCGAGGCCTGCCAGTAGCACCAGTGCCACCCGGGGGCGCCGACGGCGCTCCCGGGCTTCAGGGCGACAGCCACCGCGACCCCTCCTCCGCACCCATCCACGACGCCCTCGCCAAGGAACCCCCACATGACGCTCTCCTGGGATGATGACCACGCCCTGACCGCTGCCGACCTGCTCGCGCCTGCGCGTCCCAAGGCCCCTGCTCCACCAGCCGCCGCCGATGCCGGCGATCGGCGATCGGCGCCCCCGGAGCTGCGCATGCTGCCACCGGCGACGGGCAAGCCCTTCGCCGCCACGGTGCGCGACGAGACGCTGCAGGCGCGCATGGGCGCCGCGCGCATCACCGTCGACGAGAAGCGCATCATCAACTGCCGGGCCGATCTCAACCAGCTGGTCCCGTTCAAGTACGAATGGGCATGGAAGAAGTACCTGGATGCCTGCGCCAACCATTGGATGCCGCAGGAGATCAACATGTCTGCCGATGTGGCGATCTGGAAGTCGAACCGCCTCAGCGACGACGAGCGGCGCATCATCAAGCGCAACCTCGGCTTCTTCTCCACCGCCGATTCCCTGGTGGCGAACAACCTCGTGCTGGCGGTCTACCGCCACATCACCAACCCCGAGGCGCGCCAGTACCTGCTGCGCCAGGCCTTCGAGGAGGCGCTGCACACCCACGCCTACCAGTACATCATCGAATCCCTGGGCATGGACGAGTGCGAGATCTTCAACATGTACCGCGAGCTGCCGGCGGTGCACGACAAGGCGGCCTTCGAGCTGCAATTCACCCGCGAGCTGTGCGATCCGAACTTCCACACCGGGACCGTCGAGGCGGATCAGCGCCTGCTGCGCAACCTGATCGGCTTCTACGTCTTCATGGAAGGGGTGTTCTTCTATGTCGGCTTCGTGCAGATGCTGAGCTTCGGCCGGCGCAACATGATGATCGGCGCGTCCGAGCAGTTCCAATACATCCTGCGTGACGAGTCCATGCACCTGAACTTCGGCATCGATGTGATCAACCAGATCAAGCTCGAGAATCCCCACCTGTGGACGGCGCAGTTCCAGGCGGAGATGATCGAACTGCTCAAGGAGGCGGTCGAGCTCGAATACCGCTACGCGGTCGACACCATGCCGCGCGGCGTGCTGGGGCTGAATGCCGGCATGTTCCGCGACTACCTCCAGTTCGTCGCCAACCGGCGTTGCATCCAGATCGACCTGCCCCAGCAGTGGCCTGCGGCGGTCAATCCGTTCCCCTGGATGTCCGAGGTCCTCGACCTCAACAAGGAGAAGAACTTCTTCGAGACCCGGGTGACCGAGTACCAGTCGGGCGGCGCCCTCCAGTGGTGAGCCGGTCCGGCCGTTGAGGCCCGGTCCGGTCGCGATCAGCGCCGGCCGGCACTGGGCACCTCCACCCGGCCCCGGGGATTGCCAGGGCATCGGGCCCGGGTGCGCATCTCGTCGGCCCGGCAGCGAGGTGGGGAATTGCATCCCCAGGCAAGGCCGTGATGCTCCCGAGCGGCGGGCGGCAATGCCGAGCGCCCGAGCCGGGCGACCGGGGAAGGCAGACCATGGAGGCGCAGATCCGCACCCGCGACGAGCTCATCGCCCATATCTTCCGCATGCTCGACGATCACCAGTCGGTGGAATGGGAGAACGGTTCGGCGCGGGTCTTCCTCGAGACCATGGCCGCCTGGCTTCACGATACCCGTCCGCTCCCGCCGAGCGCGGGCGCCGCCGCGGGCGAGACGGTGACCTGGCAGCTGGTCGCCGATGCGCTCGCCGCCGGGCGCGGGTGAGCGCAGGCCAGCTGCCTGACGGCATCAGCGCGCGCT
The DNA here is from genome assembly GCA_003136555.1 of Planctomycetota bacterium. Classification (GTDB taxonomy): domain Bacteria; phylum Planctomycetota; class UBA11346; order UBA11346; family UBA11346; genus BOG-1363. The sequence goes on from PLEW01000106.1 coordinate 14,674, forward strand.
GCGATGGACACGCCATCGCCCCTTCTGTCCCCTTGAGGAGTCCATCCATGTTGCCACCTGCACTGGCCCGCCTCCTGCTCGCCGCGCTGGCGCTGGCTGCGTGCGCGCCGATGGCTCACGCCGAAGTCCAGCTCGCCAGCATCTTCGGCGACCACGCCGTGCTGCAGTGCGATGCCCCGATCGCCATCTGGGGCAGGGCGGCGGCGGGCGAAGGCGTCGATGTGGTCCTCGGCGACCAGCCGGCCGTGCATGTCAACGCCGGCGCTGATGGGACCTGGAAGGCGACGCTGCCCGGGTGCCCCGCTGGGGGGCCGTTCCGGCTGGTCGCCAGCGGCGCCAACCAGGCGGTGAGCAACGATGTCCTGGTCGGCGAGGTGTGGCTGTGCTCGGGACAATCCAACATGGAATTCACCGTCGATGGCGTGAACCATGCCGATCAGGAGCGCGCCGCGGCCACCGATCCCCAGATCCGCCAGCTCTATGTCCCGCGGCGCCCGGCCTCCCAGCCGGAAGCGGTGATCGATGCCCATTGGACCGTGGCCTCGCCGAGCACGGTCGGCGGGTTCACCGCCTGCGGGTACTTCATGGCCCGCTCCCTGCGCAAGGACCTCGGCCGGCCGGTCGGCCTGATCAATGCGTCCTGGGGCGGCACGCGCATCGAGCCCTGGACGCCCCGGAGCGGCTTCGCCCTGGTGCCGGCGCTTGCCGAGGTGACCCAGCAGCTCGATGCCCTCGATCCGAAGAATCCCGTCTATCAGAAGGCGCTGGCGTCCCATATCGATGCAGTCGGGCACTGGGTCGAGGACTCCCGCGCGGCCCTGGCGGCGGGCAGGACCGTGCCCCCCAGCCCGCGGATGCCGGCGCAGATCCAGCCGCTCGCCGAGCGGCTGGATCCGCAGCAGCAGCCGACCACGCTCTTCAACGGCATGATCAACGGCCTGGTCGGCTTCGGCCTGCGCGGCGCGATCTGGTACCAGGGGGAATCGAACCACGGCGAGGGGATGCTGTACACCGAGAAGATGAAGGCCCTGATCGGCGGCTGGCGGCAGCTCTGGGGTGTGGGCGATTTCCCCTTCTACTTCGTCCAGATCGCGCCCTACAGCTATGGCGGCGAGGAGCCGACCATGGTGCCGAAGTTCTGGGTGGCGCAGAGCGCTGCCCTGGCGATCCCGAATACCGGCATGGTGGTGACCAGCGACATCGGCTCGCTCACCGACATCCATCCCAAGAACAAGCNNCGCTCCTCGCGCTGGCGAAGGCCTACGGCAAGGCCGGCGTGGTCTGCGAAGGCCCGACCTACCGCTCGGTGGCGGTCGAGGGCGCCAAGATCCGCGTGACCTTCGACCATGCCGTGGGCCTGGCGAGCCGCGATGGCCAGGCGCTGAGCTGGTTCGAGATCCTGGGGGATGAGGGGGACTTCACCAAGGCCGAGGCGGTCATCGATGGCGACAGCGTGCTGGTATCGTCGCCGTCGGTGCAGCATCCGCTCGCGGTGCGCTTCGCCTGGAGCCGCGATGCCGAGCCGAACCTGGTCAATGCCGCCGGGCTGCCGACGCCGGCCTTCCAGGCCGGTGGTGTGCCGTATGTCGACCATCTGCCGCAGATCGACGATGCCAAGGC
>PLEW01000072.1 GCA_003136555.1 Planctomycetota bacterium
AACTTCAGTGTCAGGACACTAGTAGATCTTGGAGGTCTGGCTCGACTGCGCTAGACTGGTGGTGCCCGTATCTGGTTCCTCAGCAGCGTCTGCGCATCGCCTCGGTGGTGACTGACGAGACGGCGTGATGGTGACGCCCCTGCGCACCCGACGGCAGGCACGGTCAACGACGGTCAACGAGGAGCTTGGCATGCGGCACCGGCAAAAGATCCTGAACCACTATCCCGACGATACCGACGTGCGCGTCCTGGCAGTATCGTTCCGTTGCTCACCGAGCGAGTATGCGGCCCTGGCGCACGACGCCGATGCCTGCGGGAAAACGCTTGGGGCCTACGTCCGCGATGAGGTGCTGGCGCGCAAGGTCGATCCAGCCGGCCGGCCGCGGACCATCCGCCTGCAGCGCCAGATCGTCACCGTGCTCAACATCATGGCCGCGCGCCAGCAGCGCCTGAATCTCGCGGTGCGGGCGTCCATCCGCCAGGGCAGTCCGATCGCCGAGACCACCCAGGCCGAGCTCTCCGAGGTCGCGCGCTCCTGCCGCGATGCGCTGCAGGAGCTGGTGACCGCCATGCACGATGCGCCAGCGCTGGCGCTGCCACTGGCACCACCCACCTCGACCAGGGTGGCCGACGCGGACACTCCCGGCGGGACCAGCGGCTGAGCAGTGCGCCGCACCCGTGCGGACAACGCTGGTTGTCGGGAAACGAGCGCCGCGAGGGTCTCGGGACGTCACGATCTTTTGTCTCATGCTCGTGGCATGGAATCCCGCAAAAGGCCGTGGTCGTGCCGCGGTGCCAGCGCACCGCCACCTATGCTCCGCGGCGTGAACCCATCCCAGCCGCTCCCCATCATCGCTGCAGGAACTGGTCCGGTACGCGTGGCCACGCGCGTGGTCGCGGACACCGCTGCGGCAGCTCGCTACATCGCCACCGTGATCGCCGACACCATCCGCCGTTGCGCAGCAACCGGCCAGCGCTGCGTACTCGGCCTGCCGACTGGGCGCACTCCCCTGGCGGTCTATCGCCTGCTGGTGGACTGGCATCGCGCCGGTGAGCTGAGCTTCCGCGGGGTGGTGGCGTTCAATCTCGATGAATACCAGGGCCTGCCCCCCAGCAGCGCTCAGAGCTACTGGGCCTTCATGCACCGTGAGTTCTACGACCTCATCGACATCGCTCCGGCCCACGTCCATCTGCCGCGCGGCGACCTGTCCGACGCCGAGGTCGCCCAGCATGCCTCCGAGTACGAACGAGCGATCGTCGAGGCGGGCGGCATCGACCTCATGCTCNNGCTGGGGATCGGCGCCAACGGCCATATCGGCTTCAATGAGCCCGGCTCCCTCCAGTGCAGTCGCACGCGGCTGGTACGCCTGGCGCGCACCACCCGCCTGGCTGCGGCGCAGGATTTCGCCGGTGCCAGCCATGTCCCGCGCGCGGGCGTGACCATGGGGGTGGCGACCATCCTCAGCGCGCGGCGGGTGCTGCTGCTGGCCACCGGTGCGCACAAGGCCGCTGCGGTGGCTGCCGCCATCGAGGGGCCGAGCGAGGCCGCCTGCCCGGCGAGCTTCATCCAGGGACATGGCGATGCCGAGGTGGTGTGCGATCGCGATGCCGCAGCGCTGCTGAGTGCGGTGCGCAAGCCCTGGCTGGTCGGCTCCGCGCACTGGGATGCGCAGCAGCTGCGCACCGCGGTCATCGAGGTCGCTGAGACGACCAAACGTGCGCTCCTGACACTGCGGCCGGCGGACTACCAGGCCTGCGGGCTGGGCGAACTCCTGGATCAGCATGGTCCGGCAGACAAGCTGAACCTCGACACCTTCCGCGAGCTGGTCGGCAAGATCACCGGCTGGCCCGGGGGCAAGCCCCCCGAGCGCCGCCGGCCTGGCGACATCCCGCGCGCGGATGACATCATCCATCCGAAGACGGTGGTGGTCTTCAGTCCGCATCCCGATGACGATGTGATCGGCATGGGCGGCACCATCGCCAGGCTGGGCGAGCATGGTCACCGCGTGCACATCGCCTACCAGACCAGCGGCCACCATGGCGTGCACGACGACGACCTGATGCCGCATATGGCCTTCGTCGCCGGCGTGTGCCAGCTCGCCCGCAGCGCCGTCCCCGAGCTGCCGCCGAGCGCGCAGAGCGCGCTCAAGTCGCTGGTGCGCCGCACCGAGGCCACCGCCGGCGCCGCCCTGGTCGGCGTCCCCGCGGAGGCGCTGCACTTCCTCGACAGCCCGCTCTACGAGTCCGGCGAGGTCGGCGAGACGGACGTGGAGCTGCACGTCGCCCTGCTGCAGCGGCTGCGTCCGCACCAGATCTACGCCGCCGGCGACCTCGCCGACCCCAACGGCACCCATCGGCGCTGCCTGCTGGTGCTGCGCGATGCCCTGCGACGCTGCGCCGGTGAGCCGTGGTACGCGCAGTGCTCGTGCTGGTTGTATCGCGGCGGCTGGGACCACTACCGCAGCGACGAGTTCGCGCGCGCGGTGCCGCTGTCCCCGGGCGATGTGCTGGTCAAGCGCCAGGCCATCCTCCGCCACCAATCGCAGAAAGACCGCATCATGTTCCCGGGCGATGATGTGCGTGAATTCTGGCAGCGCGCCGAGGAGCGCACGCGCCAGGCGGCGATGGCGCTCAATGCCCTGGGGCTGCCCGAATATGCGGCGGTGGAGTTGTTCGCCGCCTGGAATCCGCTGGAGTGGCCATGAGCCCGGCGCGCGAGGCGGTGATCCTGGCGCGCGGCCTGGGCACCCGCATGCGCGCCCGGGGTGGGCAGCTCGATGCCGCGGCCTCGTCGGTGGCCGATACCGGCGTCAAGGCGCTGATCCCCATCGAGCGGCCGTTCATCGACTACCTGCTGCACGATCTCGCAGAGGCCGGCATCGCACGGGTGGTGGTGGTCATCGGCCCCGAGCATGAGGCGATGCGCCGCCATTGCCGCGAGCTCACCACCTCGCGCCTGGAGATCGCCACCGCAGTGCAGGAGCGGCCGCTGGGGACCGCCGATGCGGTGCTCGCCGCCGAACGCCAGGTCGCCGGGCTGTTCCTGGTCATCAATGGCGACAACCGCTATCCCGTCGCCGGGCTGCGCGCCCTCATCGGCCTGGCGTCCCCCGGCCTGGTCGGCTTCCGGCGCTCCGGGCTGCTGGCCGGCAACCTGCCGAGCGAGCGCCTGTCGCGCTTCGCCGCCATCATCGGCGCTCCGGACGGCCTGCTGGCCGAGATCATGGAGAAGCCGGATGCCGCCCAGTGGGCGCGGGCGGGGGCGGACCCCCTGCTGAGCATGAACTGCTGGTGCTTCGACGGCACCATCTTCACCGCCTGCCGCCACATCGGCCCGAGTCCGCGCGGCGAGCTCGAGCTGCCGGATGCGGTGCGCTGGTCGATCGACCATGGGACGTCGTACCGCATCGTCGACAGCGACCAGGCGGTGCTCGACCTTTCCAGCCGCGACGACATCGCCGGCGTGCGCGCGGCACTCCTCGGCGCGGTGGTGCGGCTGTGAAGGTGGTCGAGCGGCTGCAGGCGGCTGGCCTGGTTGCTCCGGCGGTCGCCGGCGCCATCCAGCTGCATGGTCAGGCGCTCAGTGCGCTGGGACGAGAGGCGGAGTTCGCCTGGTGGGTGCCCGGCCGCATCGAGGTGTTGGGCAAGCACACCGATTACGCCGGCGGCCGGGTGCTCAACTGCGCCACCGACCTCGGGCTGGTGGTGCTCGCTGCACCCAACACCGTGGGCCGGGTGCGCGTGATCAGCAGCGGGCGGCGCAGCGAGCTGCCCCTCGGCGAGGCGGTGGCCGCGCAGACCGGCTCCGAGACCTACATCGCCACCGTGGTCCGCCGCCTGGCCCGCCATTTCCCTTCCCTGGAGACCGGCGTCGACATCAGCATCGCCGCCAACCTGCCGGCGGCGGCGGGTATGAGCTCGTCCTCGGCCTTCATCACCGGCCTGCATCTGGCGATCGTGGCGGTGAACCGGCTGGCGGCGCGCACACCCTACCGCAACACCATCACCAGCCAGGAGGATCTCGTCCAGTACCTCGGCTGCCACGAGAATGGTGCCGCCTTCCGCGCTCTGTCCGGCGACCATGGCGTCGGCACGGCTGGCGGGAGCCAGGACCATGCGGCGGTGGTGCTGTCGCTCGCCGGCAGGCTCAACGACTGGTCCTTCAATCCGTTCCACCGCCTCGCCAGCGTGGCGTGGCCGGCCGCACTGCGGCTCGCGGTGGTGGTGAGCGGGGTGGCGGCGGAGAAGACCGCCGCCGCCCAGGCACACTTCAATCGCGTCTCCGGGCGGGCACAGGGCGCGCTATCTGCATGGAACCAGGCGAGTGGACGACAGGATGCCAGCCTGGGTGCAGCGCTTGCGCGTGTCGGTGCGGACACCCTGCTCGCCGGTATCGCCGATGCCGATCTCAATCGCCGAGCGGCGCAGTTCATCGCCGAGACGCGCGATATCGTCCCCGGGGCGGTGGCGGCACTGGATAGCGGCGATCTCGGCGGCTTCGCCGCCCTGGTGGCGCGCTCGCAGCAGCTCGCCGAGAGACATCTCGAGAACCAGATCAGCGAAACCACCGCCCTGGTGCGCCTGGCGCAGGAGCACCAGGCGGTGGCCGCCTCGGCCTTCGGCGCCGGCTTCGGCGGCGCGGTGTGGGCCGCCTTCACCAGCGAGCGCGGACCGGAGGACTGGTTGGCGGCCTACCGGACGCGCTTCCCCGAGCATCGCGCGGCGGCGAGCCTGCATCTCATCCACCCAGGGCCGGGGGCCACGGCTCTGCATGGCGATTGAGACCCCATCTGCGGCAATGACGCGCATGGCCTGCGAACGCGACCGTCAGCAACCATCATCCGCCTTCCCCGTGCCTGGGGCGCGCAGCCAGGAGTGTCTATGACTGCGGATGCTTTGGTCCCACCAGTGATCCTGCGCTACCGCCGGCTGCTGCTGGTGATCGCCGGCATGGGTGGTGTGCTCTATGGTTATGACATCGGCATCATCGGTTCGGCGCTGCTCTATCTCGATAAATCGATCGTCCTGAGCGCGAAGCAGACATCCCAGATTGTCGCCGCCCTGCTCGGCGGCGGCATGCTGTCGTCAATCGTCACCGGAATGCTCGCCGAGTATGTCGGCCGCCGTGCCATAATCCTCGCCAGCGCCGTGCTCTTCATCGCCAGCATCCCCATCATCTGCTTTGCCGACGGTTATCTCTCGCTGTTCTTGGGTCGCCTCCTCCAAGGCTTCAGTACCGGCATGATTGCGGTGGTGATTCCGCTCTATTTGGCCGAATGCCTCAACCCAAATGTGCGCGGTCGCGGGATGGCGATATTCCAGCTCATGCTCAATACCGGCATCCTTGCAGGCGGAGGTGTCGGGGCGCTGTTCACCGCCCACGTCGAGAGCCAGGCCGGCTCCGCCGATCATCAGCTTTTTCTGCTGATCCAGGACCACGCCTGGCGCTGGATGTTCTCAACCGCCATTCTTCCCGGTGTGCTGTTCCTGGCTGGCGGATTGTTCATCACCGAATCCCCACGCTGGCTGCAGCGCCGTGGCAAGACGGCCCAGGCACGTGCGGCATTGATGCGCTCCTGCACCCCCGATGAGGCGGAGCGCGAACTAACGGCGATCAGCACCATCGATGAGCAACAAATCGCTGCCGGCCTGGCCCACTCACTGTGGCAGCGCCGCTACATATTGCCCTTCCTGATCACCTTGACCATTCTTGGTCTCAATCAGGCGACGGGCATCAATTCCATGCTGGGGTACGTGGTCGTAATCCTGCATCAGGCGGGGATGCCCAATGCCTTGGCATCTGAAGCAAGCCTGGCGGCCCTGGTATGCCTGGTGGCTTTCACCCTGCTGGCAGTGCCGTTGGTCGACAAGCTTGGTCGTACGGTGCTCCTGAAGATCGGCACTGCCGGCATCGTCATCGCGATGATGTCGTGTGCTGGACTGTACTGGCATTCTGAATCTCGCGGCACCGATGTCACCGCGCAGGTGCGGGCAGCGGTCACCGCCAGCGGAATAAGCCTGCCGGTCAGCGAGCTGGACGGCAAGCCGATGCGCTTGGCGGTGCTGCTCGACAGCGGAACGGGCGAGCGTCTGGTAACAGTCACCAGCTCCGACACGTTCACCAGCCCCGACACCCAGCCGATGCTCAAAGTCGAGGCGCCAGCAAGCCCCGCCTCCATCACCATCCTGCGTGCGACGCGAGGTGAAGTTCCCTCACCTATGCTGGCCTGGCTCGTGCTGGCTTCGGTGATGTTGTTCATTGCCTCCTACGCCTTCGGCCCTGGCGTCTGCGTTTGGCTGGTGCTGTCCGAGCTGATGCCAACCCGCATCCGCTCCAACGGCATAGGCATCGCCCTGGTGTTCAATCAGGGCATATCGACCCTTATCGCGGCCCGCTTCCTGCCGGTGGTCTGCGACCATGGCTATGCAGTGATGTTCCTTGCTTGGGGGCTCGCCACGGTGCTCTACTTCCTGGTCTCCGCCTTCATCCTGCCTGAAACCAAAGGGCGCAGCCTGGAGGAGATCGAGGCTATGTTCGCCGCCAAGCCGCCCTGAGCGGCTCTCACCCGCTGTTGGGGCTGCCAAGGAACTGCACCAGGGTCTTCTTCAGGCGGTCGATGGTGATCGGCTTGGCCAGGTAGTCATCCATGCCGGCCGCCAGGCAGGCCTGGCGGTCGCTGGGCAGGGCATTGGCGGTCATCGCGACGATCGGCTTGCGATAGTCCTGGGCGCGCAAGCGCCGCGTCGCCTCGAGGCCATCCATCACCGGCATCTGGCAGTCCATGAAGATCAGGTCGAAGCTGGCGCCGTTCACGCGTTCGAGCGCCGACTGCCCATCATTGGCGACCGTCACGGTCAGCCCGAGGCGGGAGAGCATGGCGCGTGCGACCTCCTGGTTGACCGCATTGTCCTCGATCACCAGCACCGCGCCCGACCAGCGCAGCGGGCGGGTGGCGGGCTTTGCCGGAGCCGGAGCTGGCGGTGCCTCGATGATCACCCGCACCGGAACCCGGCAGGTAAAGCAGCTCCCGGCACCGGGGGTGCTGACCACGTCCAGGGTGCCCCCCATCAGTTCGGCCAGGCGCTTGCTGATCGCCAAGCCAAGGCCGGAGCCCCCATAGCGCCGCGACATCGAGCTGTCGGCCTGCGAAAAAGGCTGGAACAGCCGGCTGATCGCCGCCGCATCCATGCCGATGCCGGAGTCGGAGACGGTCATGGTCAGGCGCCCGTCGGATTCCACGCCCATCGACAGGCTGACCGTGCCCTGATCGGTGAACTTCACCGCGTTGCCGAGCAGGTTGAAGAGGATCTGCCGCAGCTTGCTCGGATCGCCGCTGAGGCGGCTCGGCATGTCCGCCGCCGGGGTGAAGTGCATCTCCAGCCCCTTCTCCTTGGCCTTCAGATGGACCACCCGCAGCGCATCGTCGGCGAGTGCCCGCGGGGCGAATTCGACCTGTTCGACCAGTGCGGCCCCCTCCTCGAGCTTGGAGAAGTCGAGGATGTCGTTGAGGATCTGCAGCAGGTTATTGGCGCTGGCATGGATGGTGGAGACGTGTTCGCGGTATTCCGTCGGCAGGTCGCTCATACCCATCAGCTCGACCATGCCGATGACGCCGTTCAGCGGCGTGCGGATCTCGTGGCTCATGGTCGCCAGGAAGGCCGATTTGCTGCGCGTGGCCTGTTCGGCGTCATAGAGCGCCTGGCGCAGGTTCTCTTCGACGAACTTGCGTTCGCTGATGTCGCTGATGTAGCCATGCCACAGCAGCGACCCATCGGTCTGCTGCTCGGGATCGGATTGCGCGTGCACCCAGCGCGAGCGCCCATCGCGCAGGACGATGCGGTAGTCGCAGTCCCAGCGGATCAGCTGGCGCCCCGCTTCCGCGAGCGAAGCCATCACCCGGGTGCGATCCTCGGGATGGAGTCGCTCGTTGAGCGCGTCCCAGGATGCTACCACCTCCTCCGGGGCGATGCCGTAGATCGCGCGGATGCCCTGCGAAACGTAGGGGAAGCTGCCCGTCCCGTCGGGATGGAGGAGGAACTGGAAGAGCATGCCAGGCGCCTGGGCGGCGACCTTCTGCAGCCGCGCCTCGACGGTGGTGAGGGCAGTCGCCGCCTGGCGGCGCTCGGTGATGTCGGTATGCGTCCCCACCATGCGCAGCGGCCTGCCGTTCTCGATGTCGACGATGCGGCCCTGGTCGAGGATCCAGCGCCAGGAGCCGTCGCGGTGCAGGACGCGGTATTCCTGGCGGTACAGCGGGCTGTCGCCGCGCAGATGAAGCTGCACCGCCCTCTCCACCGCCTCGCGTTCATCCGGATGGATCAGCTCCTCCCAGGTCTCGACCGTATCGAGGAAGCTTTCCGGCTGGTAGCCGAGCATGGTCTTGGCGCGTTGCGACGACCAGACGCTGCCCCGGTCGAGATCCCACTCCCACACCGCGGTGTCACCGATGCTCAAGGCGCTCTCGAGGCGCTCTCCGTGGATGCTCAGCGACTCGAGCGCCTGCTTGGACGGGGAGATATCGGTCTGCACGGCAATATAGCAGCTCAGCACCCCATCGGCGTCGCGAACTGGATGGATCTCCAGGTGGTTCCAGAAGGGCGTGCCGTTCTTGCGGTAATTGCGGATCTCGACCGTGCACGAACGCTCGGCGTTGAGCGCCGTACGCACATCCTGGATGGTGCGCGGATCCGTCTCCGGCCCTTGCAGCAGTATTCCCGGATGGCGTCCCAGCACCTCGGCACTGGTGTAGCCGGTCAGCCTGGTGAAGCCGGCATTGACCCACAGCACGAGACGATCGGTGCCGCAGATCATCACGCCATTGGCCGTCTGGGTGGCGATAACGTGCAGCAGGGCAGCATCGAAGGGAGGCAAGGTCAGGACTCGTACCATGGCGCCAGGCAGGTGAAGGGGATGGCAGTGTCGATGGAGTCTACCCCGGAAATCCAACCAGGGACGCAGCTTTTTCAGCCACAACCCATTGGCCGCGGTGCATCGCTGCGCAGAAGCGCGGGCGCCCCTCGTGCGCAGCGATATTATATGTCTTTACGGGGCAATTGCTTACGAGTAACCATATGCAATCGTATGCGTTTACGGTGGCCACGCTGCCGACGGATCTCCATGGCCGCGCTGCGGCTCATCATCTCCGGCGCTGGCCGGCGAACTGGCGGAAGCGGCCGCCAGCAGTGGTCCTGGACCAGGGCGCGTCGGCGGATGACCTGGGCCCAGGCGGAGCACCGATAATTGGCAGGGCGTCCGATACTACACTGAATGCGCGCATGCCCGACCGCGCATAAAGCGCTTGAATTGCCACCCTGGTCTCGCTCATAATCACCCCACGAGCGAGTGACGTGAAACGCGCAGATAGGAGGATCAGCCGATGCCGCGCATCCCCGCAATCCTGTTCGTCGCGCCGAAGGTCGCCCAGCGCGACCGCCTCGCCCAGGCCTTCGCCGTCAGCGGTGTGGTGTGCGCGCTGCACTGGGTGACCACCTCCGCCGATGCCTTTCTCTTCCTCACCCGTCTGGGCACCTATAGCGACTCGCCCCGGCCGAAGCTGATCATCCTTGAAATCAGCATGCCCGACACCGATGGCTGGGGCCTGCTCAGCGTGCTCAAGGACAATGCACTACTGAAGACCATCCCAGTGGTGGTGATGACCGATTCGGAGAATTACATCGATGTGCTGCGCTGTGGCGGCATGAAGGTCGACGACTACGTGACCATCCCCAGCACCCCGCAGGAATACATCGAGCTGATCGCCTCCTTCGACCACTGGCTGATCGGCTCATCACCCGGGTATTCGCTGACCACCAGTCCGTGAACGCAGCAGCCAGAGGCGCTGGCGGCAGCGGCGGCGCTAGGGCAGCGGTCCATGGCGCGGCAGCGGTCCGGCATCGCTCAGGTGCATCAGGCCGGCGAGCGCCTGGATGGTCAAGCGGACGTGCATGGGCAGTGTGCGGCCGATGCCCCAGAAGCCGGTGCCCGCCTGGCTGACCGTGGAAGCAGCGGCGATCGCTGCGGCGGCGAAGCGCTGATACTGCTCCGCACTCAGGCAGGACTGGCCCGCGGCGGCCATGATCTCGATGTGATCCACCAGGTGCTTGCCCCGGCTCAGGCGCATGCGCGCCGCAGGGAATTCCACTTGGGCGCGGCCGAGCAGCTCCTCCAGGGTGCCGGCGGCGTGGCCCAGGTGGCGGGCGAAGCTGGGCCAGAAGGTGGACGCCGAGCTGTTGCCGGTGACGTTCTTGGCGCGATCGACCAGGATGCTGATCGAGGCCAGCCCGGTTGCGATCGCCATCGCCAGCTCCTCGGGCGCCTGCCAGCCCCGATCGATCTCTCCAGCTGACGACGCCAGCAGCGAGCCGACGATGTGGCCGTTGCTCAGGATGAGGACCTGGGACGACAACGTGCCCGCCTTCGGCCGCAGGGAATCACGGTACTGTCCGGTTGCGATCCCGGTGAGCGCCAGGGGATGGGCACTGGCGACCATCGAGAACAGCGTGGGTATGCCGACGTAGACGATCTCGGTGTTGAAGAAATCGGAGAGCTCGCGCATGGCGACCGGGTTGAGGATATCGGCGGAGACCATCTCGTCGCCGGCACGCATGGCGATGGCGATGGTGCCGACATACTCGACCGCCCAGGGGGGCACCTGCTGGTCGTTGAGGTGGGTGATGGCGGTGCTATGGACACGCTCGGCAGTCACGCCCCGTTCCTGGAACCCGGCGCTGGTCAGGTAGGTATTCTCACGCACACCGCGGATGCCATAGGCTACCACCAGCTTGGTATCGTCGGCGATCAGCGGTCGCGTATGGCAGTCGACCACACCCGACCACTCCCAGGTGCGTATGAAGGGGACGAAATCCGGATCCTCGAGCATGCACTCTCCGCCCATCCCCGGGCCTGACCGAATCATGGGTGGTCTCGGGATGAGGGACCTCACGATACCCTCAGATGGACAGTTTGCCACTGACGATGGCAGAGCCCGGTGGCAAGCGCACGAGTCACAGCCCCCCTTCCGAAGGGCGAGGGTCAGAACTGCTATATGCCGAAGCACTGGACCCGAGTCGGAGTGTGCTAGCATGACCATATGACGACGACTCTCCTAACCTCGCCAGCGCTCCACCAGGACGTGCTGATCTATGAGCGTGTTATGGTGGAGCTGCTTGATGCCGCCCGCGTCAGCGGACGAGCGCAATTGTCTCCCCACGCCCAGACGGCGGTCATCCAACTGGGTCCGGAGCCCGACGTCGATCATCTGGGGTGGCCGTCGATCTATGGCAAGGCTGCCCGGACCCTGCGCGAGCGCTGCATCCGTCTCGGCATGCCGCGCAGCCGCTACCTGGCGGGCGAATGGATCAATCGCGGGCTCTAGGGCGCAGCGACCTCCAGGCCCTGTGCCTGCCTGCCCAGGACGTCGGATGACCGGCGTGCGAGCCCCCAACTCGGCGCTCGACGGCGGATCAGCCCATTGACGGGCTGGCCCGCGCGACCTTGATGAAGGCCGAGCGCGATGCCATGGCCGCCGTCTTCAAACGCCCCCGCGGTCGACCGCCCACGACGCCGGCCAAGCTGCGCGCGTATCGCTCGCGGACGGTGCGGCTGCGCAAGGACGGCCGGCCCTGCAAGGCGCCGACCCACATCACCCTCGATCAGCTGGAGGCGTGGTTGGAAGCACATGCCGGACGCTATTGGCGCGGCCGCGGCCGCCCCCCTGCTGGNNCGCCGCGCCCAGCGCGCGCGCTCTTCGGCCCTCGATGCCGCCTCAGGCGGCATGCTCGCCGCCCTGTCGGAACGCTATTCCCGGGTGGCGACGGTCAGCGGACCGCCGTCGCACCCGGCGGAAGACCGCCTGCACGCATTGTCAGCAGCAGGCTCGCCCAGGGGCGCGGCCGAGCCGGGTGCAGCGCCGGATGATGCGCGGCTGATCGATGCGATCGCCGCCTACCTGCAGGATCGCGCCACCGACGCGGGCCTCGCCCAGCTTGCGGACATCATCGCCCGCCGCCGGGCGGCCGGTCCGACCCCGGCCGTCGGACGGGGGTTGGAGGCGCTTGGACTCCAGAAGGCCCCCCCCCCTCCGGCGGTGCTCTCGTCGGTGGTCGCTGGCGTGGCGATCCGCTCGGCCCTGCTGGAAGCGCTCGACGCCTTCGCTGCGCTCGGCCAGGAAGGCGCCGTGAGCACCGTGGCGCAGCAGCTGCAGCGCCTGCTCGAGTCGCCGCGGTCCCCCATCCGCTGAACGCCATGATGGCCATGACGGACGGCTCCCCGGTCCTGGCATCGACCATGGCCTCAGGAAATTCACGAAGCATAGGATTCTTGCTAAACTCAGGAACCGCGATATGGATCATGACCATGTCACGATCCAAACCGACCAAGCCGGTCAAGACCATGTCGGTCTCGATGTCGGCCGACCTCTATGACCAGATCGAACACCTCGCTACCGAGCGTCGCCGGCCCAAGAGCTGGCAGATGCTCGAATGGATCCACGCCGGGATGCGCTCCGAAGGCATCCAGCCGGCGGACCTGGTTCCAAGCCCGGCAACGCGGGAGGCGACCACGTGAAGACCATCACCTTCCTGGCGGAAAAGGGCGGCGTGGGCAAGACCACCCTCGCATCGGTCGTCGCCACCTCGGTGGCGGCCACCGGCGCGCGCGTGCTGGTCATCGCCTTCGATATCCAGGGTGCCTCGGCCTCGGTGCTGCTGGAACACGCCCTGCCGCGTACGTCCGGCGCCGCGGCGCTGCTCACTGGCCAGCCGGCGGAACCGGTCGAGGGCCGCCACGGCATCATGGTCCTCACCGGCGGCCAGGACCTCGACTCGGGGATCGTGCGCCAAGTGCGTCACGATGAGCTGCGCTTCGCGCTGGAGAAGATCCAGGAGGCGGTCGACGTGGTGATCATCGACTGC